>JBKJNQ010000252.1:0-21459 GCA_046593575.1 Bacteriovoracaceae bacterium | reverse complement strand
ATTCTATTTTTAATTTTCATTGTTGCTTGTAGTTCGATTACACGTGAACCGCAATCCGAGCTCCGACAGGGGCCATTTCCTACTTTTCAGGTTTACTCTGAAAAACTTCAGGTCGATTTCCGGATAGGAATGTATCTCGAGAGTCCTAAGAAGAAATTCAAGGGATGTATTCTATATCTGGAAGGACTTGGCGATTCGCTTCTTAATCATGAACCACTCTTTCGGCGTCTTAGTGATGCAGGATATAGAACTGTCTCATTTGATTACATGGGGCAAGGTGGAACATCCGGCACAATGAATGACACCAGAATCTCCAGTTCACTTCATAAGGATCAGGAGATTGGTGAGCAGGCAAAGTGGGTCTGGGAAATATTCAGTGGAAATGATTATGCCTGGAAAAACAAAAATTGCAGCGGAAGTAAAATAAGAGTGATTGGATGGTCGACCGGTGGTCTTGCAGCCTACAAACTGGCGCACGAAGGCTGGGCGAACGAAGTTGTACTCATTGCTCCCGGCATTCACGTCAAGGCGATGGTGGGTGAAGCGGCTACTGACTGGCGAAGAATGTATCTTTTCCAAGACACGATTACTCTCAGAACTCTCACCAGAAATAATTTTCAGGGTGTGAATGATCCGCACATTGATCCGGTTAGACCCAAGACACCTGCGACTATACCTTTGTTTGCTACTAATCTCCTGGCAACTTCAATTAAGTCTCACGGCTGGAAAATTCAACCTTCTGTAAGGGGTTTGGTATTTCTATCAGGGATTGAAGATACTTACGTGGAAAGAGATAAAATTTTTCAGACCGTCCGATCAAATGCGCCCCACTTCGGCACGAAGGTCCACCATGGTTCTCTCCATGAGATGGATAATGAGCTCCCGGACGTCTCTCAGGATGTGAGAGACCGCACAGTGAAATTTTTCGGGGAATAAATGGCAAAAGTCATTAAAAGCACCATCATCCACGAAAAAGCCGTCCAGTATGAGGATGGAGAATGTATTTTTGAAGAAGGAGACACCAATCGTGATCTCTTTATTATTCAGGAAGGCAAGGTCGAGATCTGGAAAAAAACAGAGCTCGGACCCATCAAGCTTGTGACTTTTGAGCGCGGTGAATTCTTCGGTGACATGGCCCTCCTTCAGGGTGGGCATCGTTTTGCTTCGGCGAAAGCGGTGGGGACAACAAAACTTCTGGTGCTTCAGCCGGGGGGATTTCTTCTAAAGATCAGGCGTGATCCGACATTTGCTTTTGAAATGCTTCAAGCACTTTCTCTCCGGATCAAAGTTTCAAATGAAAGACTGCTTGATCTGATCAAGCAGGGAAATATTCCCAAGGATAAGGTCGATGAGATTCTTGCGGCGATCAGCGGAAGATGATTACCAATCTGACTTCTGAGAAAATGGTCATTATCAGCGATCTCCATTTGGGAAATCCCTTCTCGAGTACGAGTCACACAGCGATGAGTTTTATCAAGTGGGCAGCGGCGCAGGATTTCGATATCTGTATCAATGGTGACGGAATTGAAATGGCACAGGCGTCTCACTCGAAAATTATTTCCGAGATGCCGGAAGTCATTCGCACAATCAAATCTCTCAATAAAGAACGGCATAATATTTATTACGTTGTGGGAAATCATGACATGAGTCTGGAGAATTTTCTCGAAGACTGGGGTTACTTTAAAGTTTCGCCGTTCCTGAACGTGAAAAGTGGAAACGCGAGAATCAGAGTTGAGCACGGCCATCTGTATGATCCATTTTATGTTAAGCATCCGGTCCTGTATGAGAAGCTCACTCACCTCGCAGGGATTCTTCTGAAAATCTCACCGAGTTTTTATAAAAGATGGATCTCGTTTGAAAAATGGAGGGCGCGGGTCCGTGCAAAAAAAACCGGGATCATTGGTGAGCCTCCGGAATTTGCGGAAGCGGCCTATGAAATTTCTCAGCGCGGATTTGATTGCGTGGTTTTTGGACACACACATCATCCCGGAGAAGTGACATTAAAAAACGATAAGAGATATCTGAACCCGGGATCATGGCTCCTGTCGTGCCATTACATCGAAATTATCGGCGGAAAAGTCGAGTTGAAGTGCTGGCAACCCGAGTCAAAATCTTTACCCTGAGGGTCTTCCAAGGTATAACTTCTGAATTCATTTTCAGGAGAAGCGGATGCTTACAAACGAGCAGCGGAACGAGCAGTTATTAAAGCTCACCAAAGAGGCAGAACTCGGCGGTGGTCAGGAACGGATCAATAAGCAACACGAACAGGGAAAGTACTCCGCCCGTGAAAGAATCCAAAAGCTTTTAGATCCCGAATCATTTATTGAGTTTGATAAATTTGTCACTCATCGCTGTAATTCATTCGGCATGGATAAGACAAAATATCTTGGTGATGGTGTTGTCACCGGTATCGGAAGAATCAATGGCCAGCAGGTCGCGATCTTCTCGCAGGACTTTACCTGTTGGGGCGGGGCCCTGGGTGCTGCTCACGCAAAAAAAATCTGCAAGGTCATGGACTTCGCTCTTGATAACAGAATTCCTGTTATTGGTTTGAATGATTCAGGCGGAGCGCGGATTCAGGAAGGTGTTGATGCCCTGGCTGGTTATGCAGAAATTTTTTACCGGAATGTCCAGGCCTCGGGAGTGATTCCTCAGATCTCGATGATCATGGGTCCTTGTGCTGGTGGTGCCGTTTATTCTCCTGCGATGACGGACTTTATTTTCATGGTGGATAAAACTTCTTATATGTTCGTGACGGGCCCTGAAGTTATCAAGACTGTGACTCATGAAGAAGTGACCAAAGATGCTCTCGGTGGAGCTCACACGCATAATGAGAAATCGGGTGTGGCGCATTTCCGTTGTGATGATGAAGATGATGCGTTCGAGCGAGTGCGTGAACTGTTTGCGTTTATTCCAAGTTGTAACAAGCAGAAACATACGACGAAGCTCACGACGGATTCTGTCGTAAGAATCAATAACAAGCTTAAGACTTTTATTCCCGATAACTCACGCAAGCCTTACGACATGAAAGAGCTCGTGATGGAAGTTGTGGATGATCAGCACTTCATGGAAGTTCAGCCGGACTTCGCGAAAAATATCATCACGGGTTTTGCCTCTATTGGTGGAATCAAAGTTGGGATTGTCGCGAACCAGCCGGCATTCCTGGCCGGATGTCTCGATATCGATTCAGCCGTGAAGGCGGCGAGATTCGTCCGCTTCTGCGATGCTTTTAATATTCCTATTATTACTCTCGTGGATGTTCCGGGCTTCCTGCCTGGGACAGTTCAGGAGTACGGAGGAATTATCCGTCATGGCGCTAAACTTCTTTATGCTTACTCGGAAGCAACTGTTCCGCTCATTACGTTGATTACCAGAAAAGCTTATGGTGGTGCTTACGACGTAATGGCCTCTAAGCATATTCGTGCGGATATCAATCTGGCCTACCCGACTGCTGAAATCGCCGTGATGGGAGCGGACGGTGCCGTGAATATTATTTACCGCAATGACCTCGCCAATAAAGCGAAGCATGTTGAGTACTATGAAAATGAATTCGCTAATCCTTATCGGGCGGCGGAGCTTGGCTATATTGATGAAATTATCCAGCCCGAAGAAACCCGCCAACGTCTCTACCAGTACCTCAAGGCGCTCGAGCATAAAAAAGTCAAAACACCAGATCGCAAACACGGGAATATTCCACTATGAAAGGAAAACGCGTTTTAATTATTAATCGCGGAGAAATCGCGATTCGAGTCGCCAAGGCGCTGAACGAACTCGGCTTAGTTTCTGTTGGTGTCTGGACTGACAATGAAACTGAACCTCCTCATCTAGAATATTGTCAGGAATGGGTTCATCTTCAGGGTTCAAATAACAAAGATACCTATCTTAACATTCCTCAGATCATGAAGCTCATTGAAGAATACAAGATCGATGGGGTTCATCCGGGATACGGCTTTCTTTCGGAGAATAGAGAGTTTTCAGAAACTCTCGCCAAGAAAGGAATTACTTTTATCGGCCCCAACCCGACTGCTGTTTATAAAATGGGTGCTAAAGATATTTCGAAGCAGATTGCGAAAGAGGCCGGAGTTCCGGTCGTGCCTGGGTCTACTGGGGAAGTTGCGTCGATTGAAGAGGCGATCAAGATTGCTGAAGAAATTGGTTATCCCATTCTTCTCAAGGCGGTTGCTGGCGGTGGTGGTAAGGGAATGCGCCCTTGTGCCAACGAAGCTGAAATCAAGGCCAACTTTGCAGCCGTTCAACGGGAAGCACTTTCAAGCTTTGGGTATGCTGCCCTTCTGGTCGAAAAATACATCCTGAATCCGCACCATATTGAAGTGCAGATTCTCGCGGACAAAAAAGGAAATGTTTATCACGTGTTTGAGCGGGAGTGTTCTGTTCAGAGACGTCACCAGAAGATTGTCGAGGAGGCACCATCTCCTTTCATCGGAACTGATGAGAAAGTTCGGAAGGACATCTGTGAAACGGCGGTAAAATGTGCCAAGGCCGTGAATTACGATTCCGCTGGTACCGTTGAGTTCATCATGGGGGAAGATAAGAAATTTTACTTCCTTGAAATGAACACACGAATTCAGGTTGAGCATCCGATTACAGAAGAAATTACCGGAGTTGATCTGGTAGCGAACATGATCAAGGCCGCTTTTGGTGAGCCGCTTGATTTTAAATCACAGGATGAAATCAAAATTCATGGTCACGCGATTGAACTTAGAATCTGTGCAGAAGATCCTATTTCCATGCTGCCGGCACCCGGAAAGATAGTAGGGTTTGAAACCACTTTCCCGCAGGGAATTCGTTTTGATCATTGCATCTATCCAAAGTACACAATCACGCCTGATTTTGATCCCATGATTGGGAAACTCATCGCCCGTGGATTCAACAGAGACGTTGCCTTAAGAAAAGTGCGAAATGCTCTCGATGGACTGGTGATTGAAGGAATCAAAACCAATATTCCTCTCCATAAAGTCATCTTGAGAGAGGAGACTTTTGTTAAAGGTGAGTATTCGACGGCCTACATTAGTAAAATTAAGCCGCAGGATAAAGTAACCCCGAAAGAGGGGATTGAGACTTTCATGGTAAGGGTCGCAGGCATTGAGCTGAATGGAGCAAGATCATGAGATACCATTTTGTTAATCAGGAAATGAAAGAATTCTCACTCGACGTTGAGCTTACACCGGGTGTGATGGAGTTCATTCACGAAGGAAGAAAAACTAAATTGTGGGTAAAAAAACTGGCGGGTAAGAATTATTACTCATTTGATCAGGTGAAGTGGACCAAACTCCCTTCTCTTGGCGTGAATGAAGTTCTGGTTTCTCATTCAGAAGTTTATAAAGTCTATCGCGGATACAAACCTTCAGGTCTTAATAAAGGTGGCGCTGGTGCGCTCATGACCCAGATGCCTGGTAAGGTCGTTAAGATCATGAAGAAGATTGGGGATAAGGTCACAAAAGGTGAAACAGTCCTGATTCTTGAGGCGATGAAAATGGAAAATGAAATCAAGTCTGGCGCTGACGGGATTGTAAAATCGATCAACGTCAAGGAGGGTCAGGCGCTTGATTCCGGCTTCTTAATGGTTGAGATAGAAGAAGATAAGTGAAAAAGACCCTGGCCTTCATCGTAGGCCTTTTTTTCTTAGTCATGACACTGGAAATAGGTTCACTACTATATTTGCATTTTATCAACCGTTCGAATGATGGATCAATGTCGGGTGGAATATCTCAGAAAAAGAGCTGGAAGAATCTCCCGTATAATATTCCGCTGACCGCTGGGAGAGTGATCAGGACCATTGATGGTAGAACGGTTATCCTAGATGTTCCTTACAGCATTGATCGAGGAAGTCGCAGAACCTCACTCCCCCCACAAGGAGAAAGCAAAGAATTCTTACTTTTTGTCGGATGCTCTTTTACTTTTGGAAGCGGAGTCCTTGATCACGAGACACTTCCTTCGCAAACCCAAAAAAATATCGCGAATGTTCGTGTCTATAATTATGGTGTAGGTGGCGCGTCTCCGCAGGAAATTCTTTTAAGGCTCATGCATATTGATCGCTCTGAAATGGATGAAGCTGACGGTCGAGTCATTTATTCATTTATTCCGGGACATCTTTTAAGGTTTTTTTGGCATCCGGACTTCGTAGGTTCCTGGGGCAAATTTAAAAACGTTTATCAATTTCAGGGATCAGAATTTAAAAATCTGGGTCCTTATTCAAAACTCCACCCCTACCTCACTTGGTTCTACACTTTGAGAATGAGCTCTTCATTTTATCATTTCCTTAATATTTCTTCTGGGCCCAGTTATTCTGAAGATCAAATGAATGATTTCTTTGCGCATCTTAAGCTGATGAATCAACAAGCGAGAAGAATCACTGGAACGAATATGATCGTCTTGTTGTGGCCTGATAGTACGATTTCGCCGGAGATGAAAGAATTCCTTAAAGCTGAAAGCATGCCAGTTCTTGACTATAGTTCCTTGGACCTTGAGAAATTAACTCATGGTAGACCCAGAATACCGATTGATGGACATCCATCTGTGGAAACTTACGCGGTCATGGGAAGTTTGATAGCAAAAGATTTAAGCGCAATACGAGATTGATCTAGAAAAGAGTCATTCAATCTGAATCGATTCAACCAAAGACTCCCAGTTATTTTCAATCAGGCCATATTCCCATTTGATGTAGGAAGAATGTGGCCAGTTCCACCACGGATAAATGCGTGAGCTGATCTCTTCAGTGTACTGCGTGCGCCAGAATTGAAGGGAATCGAGAAAAAGTTTTCCTATTTCGATAGATTCAAGTGCAGTCCCGGAAAGACTGGTGGAAAGTCTTCCGTGGAGAAAAGCGATGAGTGGAAGTGCTACTTTGTATTTGTGGTCTGGACTCAGTAGCTTCTTTCGGATGAGATCCAGATAGTTCTGAAGCTCATTCACATCACTTATCGATTCCGGCGCTCTGGTGATCATTTTCCTAATCCAGCACATTTGATTTCTAGCTTCAATATCATCCTGGTGGGCCGATGGAAGAAGGCCTCTTGCATGATAGAGAGCTCCACTAAATGTAGCGGCACCACAATGACGTAATTCAAAATGATATGTCGCCATTCCGGAAAGAGGACTGCCTGACCAGAGAAGAATTCCGCCGATGATAATGGCCGGCAAAAAAAAGATTTTTCGGATCTTCGGAAAACTTAGGTGCACAGGAATAATTACGCAAACGGTGAGGATCATGCACATCGATACGGTGAAGAGCAGAGACGAAGGGATAATCAGAATCTGATAATCCATCAACCTCCAGAGAGGAAATAATCCGCAGAACAGGATGATGGCAAAAAAAACTCTCAGTCGTCTCATTTCCCGTTATTCTCTTCCTATTTTCATCTATTTAGCAGAGCGGTAATTATTGCCATGCCTTTTGACTCAGGTTTTGGGTGATATGATAAAATGAGGTAGGAGGGATCATCCATGACCATGTCTCAAAGGAAGATCATCACGGCGTCAACTCTTCAGGGATTTTTCTTTGAAGGACTGAATGAACTGAACAAAAAGTCTCTTTGTCCGATCCCGGAATCCATCATTTTTTATTCATCCGAGGTTCTTGATAAGTTTGCACTCTCGCAGGACTTCTTTGAAGTAACTGATGGAAAAGTTCGTCACAAGATTCTTGGGATGAAACTTCTCGAGGCGATGCAGATGTCGCGGGAAGATCAGAGAAAAACCTACAAGGAAGTCGCAGACATGTCGCTTCTGGTTTGTGGATATTTCGCTGAATCTGTGAATAAGAAAATTGTTGATACTCACTACTACGCGCAATTGGGAAAGATGGCGTACGGACATCTCAACAATGTCAGTCCACCTTTTCTTGATATCCCCTGTTTTTATGGAATGGTTTCCACTTGCTTTGAACCCATGACTACACTCATGGCCAACTTTGCTTCGAAGAACAATTACGGCTCAGATCATGAAGTGATTTTCAAAAAACTCGTTGAGAAGAATTCCGTCAGTGACACAGAAATGCTTTCCAGCGGAATTCTTCCCGTAAAAACGAATCTCGCTTCCTGAATTATCTCCCGGCCTGAACGATGTTCCATTTCGAATTAAAAAACTTTTTCAGAAACGCCTGGAAGTCTTCATAGGAAGCATTCCGGATAATCTGATGTTGTTCATGATGGAAATCGAGACCAAGGTTATGTAGAACCGGAATTGAGTAATACTGGGCGTAGTCTTCATTGGTCTGGATCGCGAGCAGGTTCTGACCATCAATCATGGTTTTGATACGCTCGAAATCTTCACGACGAATTCCTTTATCCCGAAGATCGTTGATGATTCCAAGAATCGCCTTGATGGCGGCTTCCGTTTTATCGTGGCCTGATCCGATATAGATTCCCCAGCACCCAGCTTCAAGAGCGGCGACATGAACTGGAGAAACTGAATAACAAAGTCCCTGACGATCGCGAACTTCCACAAAGAGATCAGAACTCTGACCTGAAAGGTGAGTCGTAATCATCTTGAGGAAAATATCTTCTTTCTTCGTCAGAGCGTAAGCCGGTGCTCCAATAATAATTTGAGTCTGTTCACGATCAAACTTCAGATGATCGCGTTGACCACTTAAGGGTTTAACCTTCGCCGCCGCTTTTTTCATTTTCTTTCTGTCGGGAAGATCCTTCACCAATTCTTTCATGGCGGATTCAATCACGTGGAATTCCTGATCACCACAATAGGTGATAACCATTTCGGAATTTTTCAGGTGGGAGTTGTGAACTTTAAGAAGTGAAGCTGGAGTAAACGTTTTTAGAGTCTCTGGACTTCCTGCAAGATCCAGAGAGTATGGATGGCCTTTAAAAACCATCTTATAGAAAGATTTGAACGCCTGCTTCATGGCATCTTCTTTCTGGTTATCAAGTGCCCGGAGTATAATTTTCTTTTCATGGTCAAAAAACTTCTTCGGAATCTCTGGATTAAAGAGAGTGCCGAAGAAGTGAGAGGAAAGGCGATCGTAATCCTTGGACTGACCGTGGAGAGTTAGTCCGCAGGCATTTTTTCCTGAGAAACCATTCAGAGATGAAGACATTGCCTCAAGTTCATTCTTGAGCTTCATGTAGGGCATACCCTTGTATCCGTAAGTCATCAGGCGGGATAGGAGGTGATGAATACCTGCATTTTTTGAATTTTCTGCCGACTGTGCACCTTTCATGTAAGCATGCATAACAAACGTCGGAGTCATTTCGTTCTTACGGTGAATGAATTTAATTCCTGGCTTCAATTCCACAACCGTTACTGCAGGATCTTGCGGTGATTTTGTTTGTTTCTTCGTTGTGGCTTTCGCTTTGATGGTCGTCGATGCCTTCTTGAACTCGCCCTGCCATTTCAGAAGTTCTTTTTCGAGGGGAGGAAGTTTCGTTCCTTTTGGTGCCTGAAGAGTGAAATGAGAATTTTCACGAATGATCTCGAGAAGGCCGTTCCAGACTTCATCTGCACTGGCCGCTCTGATTTTATTGATGAACTCATCTTCACAGTGAATATTTCCTGACTGGGCAAAACCATGACCCAGGCTAAAAGCATACGACTCAATAGACTCCCGCTCGTAAACTTTGGAAGAGATGTATTGGTTTTTGATCTTCTGGAGTTCCTGAGGTTCGAAACCATTCTTCATGGCATCCTTCAGGACATCCATGAAAACCTTGCTGACTTTCGCCAGGTTTTCTACCGGAAAGTTCATCTTGAGCATGTGAGCGCCGCCGTCGGCAAAATACATGGAAGAGCCGGCAATACCGTTACAGAGAGAAGTCTTAGCGACGAGTGCCTGATAGAAACGAGAAGTCTCACCATGGGCCAGGCAGTTGATCGCAAGATCCTGGGCAGCCGCTTTATCATCATTATATTTCGGCGCCTGAAAACAAAGCGTGATGGTTGCCTGACGAATATCTTTTTCGTGAACGTTGATCGTCGGTTCTTTTTTTAGGTTAAATGATCCGAAAGAAGACTTTTTCCCATGAGGAAGTCTGAAAGTACGGATTTTCTTTTCGAGGTTTGTTTTGTCTTTCAAGTCACCGGCAACTACCAGCATGGCATTTTCAAGATTGTAGAAATTCTCCCGGAAGCTTTTAATTTGTGCCTGAGTGAAATTCTGAATGGTGTCTTCACGCCCAAGAATAGGATGAGCGTATCCGCCCTGAAAACTCGAACCTTGAACCTGAATGAAATTGAATTGTGAAGGATTATCCATCGCCCGGCGATACTCTTCAAAGACCACTTGTCTCTCGGCCGGAATTTCTTCTTCTCCAAAAAGTGGATTGGCCACCATGTCGAGAAGGATATCGACGGATTTATCGAGGAATGGAGAAGGTGTGTTGATGTAGTAGCAAGTGTAATCAAAAGACGTGAAAGCGTTTACTTCACCACCGTATGATTCAATATCGCGCGCGAGCTGTGGACCGGGTCTCGTGGGAGTTCCTTTAAAGAACATGTGCTCAAGAAAGTGGGCGATACCTTGATTATCTTTCTGCTCCAATGCTGAACCAGCTCGGAACCAGATTTGTACGGTTCCAGCAGTGGAACCCGGTGAATGAATGAAGAGAGTATTGAGTTTGTTATCAAGTTCTACGAGATCGATTTTCATATCTTCCTTATTTGTGGCCTAAAGCTTATGTTCTATTATCTCCACAGAGCTTGTCTTTTAGAAGGAATTTCTCGGAATGACTCAGGTGTCTAGCCTTTATTTACATGTGCCGTTCTGCAAGCACCTTTGCAACTACTGCGATTTCTACAAACAGAAACTCTCAGCGGAGAAAAACCAGATTGAGGATTTTCATCAGTTTTTAGTGTCTTCCTGGGATAGGCATGAAGAATTGATGCGTGAACAGAATATGAACTGGGCACCGCTCGAAACGGTTTATCTGGGGGGAGGAACTCCTTCTTTGTGGGGTGTTCACGGCGCAGAATTTTTCCGGAAATTCTATCTGAGTAAACTACAGCTTAATCAACCAGAGTTCACCATGGAGATTGATCCAGGAACATGGGATCAGGAAATGATCGAGGCCTGGAAACAGAATGGTCTGAACCGTATTTCTATTGGAACCCAGACGCTGGATGAAAACTTCCTGAAGGTCATGGATCGCATTCATTCACTGGAAGAAACCCATCGGCTTCTCAAATACTGCTCAGATAACAAGTGGAATTTCTCACTCGATTTCCTTTTGGGAATTCCTTTTTCGAAAGAAAAGAATCGCGATATTTTAAAAGAACTCTCAGAACTTCTTTTCTATTCCCCGACTCACATCAGCTTGTATATTCTCAATGCCAGGAGCAAATATCCATTGGTAGAAAGTCTGCCGGATGATGAGTATATCCGCGAAGAATATCTGAAAGTGAGTGAGTTCCTTCGTGGTCAGGGGTTCCATCATTATGAAGTGTCTAACTTCGCCCGTCCGGGTCTCGAATCGCGGCATAATATTAAATATTGGGAAGCCAAGGCGGTCGCAGCTTTCGGGCCTACGGGTACCGGTTTTTTTCCTCACGAGAAGAGAGCTCTTCGCTACAACTGGAAAGTCATGAGTCCTGATTTTCAACCGGAAAATCTAGGTGAAAATGAACTGCTTTTGGAATCAGTTTATTTGTCCCTTCGTACATCCGCAGGTTGGAAGCCGGCCCTCTTGACCGATGGATTAGAGGAGATGTTTAGCAACTGGGAACAGCGCGGTTACGGACAATTTACGGCGGGAAAAATGAACCTGAATGCTACGGGTTTTGTGATGCTCGACTCCCTGATGGATGACCTTTTTCGTGAGGGTCTCGCCTAATCCCCCGCGCTATAGCTGACGGTCCGTATTTCACACTCAATTTCGGGCACTTATCCTGAGAGGAATTTCTCCTTTTTTTGACCCCGTAACATTGACAGTCATTCAGATGCTCCCATCTTAGAGGCATAAACCTGAACGTGTGAGAAACGAATGGAACCAAACGAAAACATGAATAAAGACAATCCGGAAACGGAAGAGAAAAAGGCTGATGGCGAAGCCCAGCCACAGGTGCTTGAACCTAAAAAAGAAGAAATTGATTATAAAGCAAAGTATCTCTACATCGCAGCGGAGATGGAAAACTCTCGTCGTCGGATGGAGCGTGAAAGAGAAAATGATTTGAAATTCGGTAATCAGAAAATTCTGACGGACCTCATTCAGGTTATTGATAATTTTGATCGCACTGTCGACATGCTGAAAAATGATGAAGAGCCGAAAGTGAAAAATATTGTTACTGGTCTCAATATGGTCTCAAAACAGTTTCTCGATACTCTCAGTAAGCATGGTCTTGTGCCGATTGAGTCTGTAGGAAAAGATTTTGATCCTAACTTCCATGAGGCCCTGGCGCAGGAACATGTCGAAGGAAAAAGACCGAATGAAGTGATTAAGGAATTCCAGAAAGGCTATAGCCTGAACGGCCGGGTAGTCCGCGCCGCGAAGGTCGTCGTCGCAAGTGATAAACAGTAAACCAGTAAAGGTACAAGGAGAAATATATGGGTAAAATTATCGGAATCGACTTAGGGACAACTAACTCGTGCGTAGCAGTCATGGAAAACGGAAAATATAAAATTGTTCCGAATGCCGAAGGACACAACACAACTCCTTCTATTGTTGGTTTCGCCAGTAATGGTGAAAATCTTGTCGGTCAGGTCGCAAAACGCCAGGCCGTGACGAATCCGACCAAGACTCTTTTCGGAATTAAGCGTCTTGTTGGACGCAAATTTACAGACAAAGAAGTTCAGCATTTCCATAAAGTGGCGCCTTTCGAAATCTTCGCGAATAAAAACGGAGATGCTTGGGTAAAAGTTGATGGGAAGGAATATTCGGCTCAGGAAATTTCTGCGAAAGTTCTTGAGAAAATGAAGAAAGCCGCTGAAGACTATCTCGGCCAGCCGGTCACTGAAGCTGTTATTACAGTTCCAGCTTACTTCAACGATGCTCAGAGACAGGCGACGAAAGATGCCGGCCGTATTGCTGGTCTCGATGTGAAACGAATTATTAACGAGCCGACTGCAGCGGCACTTGCCTACGGTCTGGATGCGAAGAAAGATCAGAACATCGCCGTCTTCGATTTGGGTGGCGGTACGTTCGACGTATCTGTCCTCGAAATCACCTCAGACGGTGTCTTCGAAGTGAAATCTACTAACGGAGATACATTCCTTGGTGGTGAAGACTTCGATTACAGAATCATCAACTGGATTGCTGAAGAATTTAAAAAAGAATCCGGCATTGATCTTAAAAACGATAAAATGGCGCTTCAGCGATTGAAGGAAGCGGCAGAAAAAGCGAAACACGAACTCTCGAGTGTTTCTCAGACGGACATTAACCTTCCGTTTATCACGATGGATGCCACGGGACCTAAACATTTGAACCTCAATCTCTCGAGAGCGAAGTTCGAGTCCCTCATCGGTGACCTGATTGAGAAACTCATTGCTCCTTGTAAGATGGCGATCAAAGATTCCGGCCTTTCACTTGCTGAGATTCACGAAGTGATTCTCGTCGGTGGAGCGACTCGTATGCCGATCGTTCAGCAGAAAGTGAAAGAAATTTTCGGCAAGGAACCTTCGAAGGGTGTGAATCCGGATGAAGTGGTAGCTGCTGGGGCTGCGATTCAGGGTGGTGTTCTTGCTGGTGACGTGAAAGACGTTCTCCTCCTCGACGTGACTCCACTGTCTCTTGGTATCGAGACCCTCGGTGGTGTTTTCACGAAGATCATTGAGAAGAACACGACGATTCCGACTAAGAAATCACAGACGTTCTCAACTGCGGTTGATAATCAGCCTGCGGTTTCGATCCACGTCCTTCAGGGTGAGCGCGAATTTGCCAATGATAATAAAACTCTCGGGAAATTCGACCTGACTGGTATTTCACCAGCAGCACGTGGAGTTCCTCAGATTGAAGTGACATTTGATATTGATGCCAATGGTATCGTGCACGTGACTTCAACGGATAAAGCGACTGGCAAATCTCAGAACATCGTGATCACTTCGAACTCTGGTCTTACGGAAGAAGAGATTAAGAAGATGGTTCAGGATGCCGAAAAAAACCGTGAATCAGATCACAAGCGCCGTGAAGTGGTTGATGCCCGTAACAATTTAGACAGTCTCGTTTTCGCCTCTGAGAAGGGGATGAAGGACGCCGGAGATAAAGTTCCAGCGGACAAGAAGACTGAGCTTGAAGGAGCGATTAGTGAAGCAAAAACAAAACTCGCCTCAGAATCTCTGGACGAAATTAAAGCAGCGACTGAAAGACTTCAAAACGTCGCTCACAGCCTTGCCCAGTATATGTACGCCCAGCCCGGAGCTGATGCCGGCGCGGATACCGGTGCGCAAGCCGATGCCGGTCCAAAAACTGACAAGAAGGATGATGGAGACGATGTAGTCGACGCCGATTACAAAGAAGTCTAAACTCTATTAAATTGTTTTTCTCAGGTGCCTCTTACTTTGTAAGGGGCACTTTTCTGTTTGGATGGGATACTTATGAGTACGAAACGTGATTTTTATGAAGTTCTCGGTGTGGCGAAAGGTGCTTCGAAAGAAGAAATCAAGAAAGCTTACCGGAAACTGGCGATGCAACACCATCCCGACAAAAACCCCAACAATAAAGAATCAGAAGCGCTCTTCAAAGAAGCTTCTCACGCTGCGGATGTTCTTCTCGATGATCAGAAGAAAAAAATGTACGACCAGTTCGGACATGATGGTTCTCAGGGCGGCGGACCTGGTGGGTTCGGCGGATTCCAGGGAGGCCAGGACTTCGGAGATCTCGGCGATATTTTCGGAGACATCTTCGGGGATATTCTGGGTGGACGCGGTGGTGCCCGGGGCGGCGGTCGCAGAGGTGGAAGACGTGTCGTTGCAGGTGATGATCTTGCGACTGATATGACAGTGACCTTTGAAGAAGCTGCCTTCGGTGTGGAAAAAGAAATCAATATCACACGCTCTTGTCAGTGTGAGACTTGTCAGGGAACTGGAGCGAAGAAAGGTTCCGGGCCAGTCACTTGTGATATGTGCCAGGGCCACGGTGAAGTCAGACGCCAGCAGGGCTTCTTTACAATCGCTCAGCCTTGTCCGAAATGTCATGGCCAGGGTCAGATGATCAAGGAGCCTTGTGAAACTTGTCACGGCCGTGGAAGAAATAAAAAACGCGAAAAGCTCAGTGTGAAAGTTCCCGCTGGAATTGATGAAGGCCAGCGTCTGAAACTTTCAGGTCAGGGAGATGCCGGAATGAACGGCGGTCCTTCCGGGGATCTGTATGTTCTTATCCAGCTTCAGGAACATGAGTTTTTCAAGCGCGATGAATATGATGTTCACTGTGAAGTGCCCATCAGTTTTTCTCAGGCAGCAGTAGGAACTGACATTGAAGTTCCTACCCTGGGTGGGCGAGTGTCGATGAAAATTCCGGAAGGAACGCAGTCGGGACAAAAAATGAAACTCAGAAATAAAGGTATTACCAAACTTGGCGGCTATGGTTTTGGTGATCAGATTATCACTATCCATGTCGAGACTCCGACCAAGCTGAGCAAAGAGCAAAGAGACCTTTTTGCTCGACTCTCTGAGCTAGAACAGAACTCGAATCCCATGACGAAGGGTTTCTTCGAGCGGGTTAAAGAACTTTTTCAGTAAAATACTCAAAGGGGAACTTCGGTTCCCCTTTTTTATTCTCCTCAATTATTTGGCCCCGGGTTAAACTCGACTGGATCAAATGAAACAGGGGCTACTATGCGTTATCTTCTCATCTTCTTACTGGTGCTTCTCTCTGCTTGCGGAGGAATGAAAACGGGCCAGAAACCGATTGATGAATCAGAGATTTCGGCTCCAGTGAAAGCAAAACTCGATGAGGCCCGTGAACTCATTCGCGCCAACAAACCAAAACTCGCCATTGCAAAATTATCTGAACTTCCTGATGCAAAATTATCGGCGGTAGAAAAAGCGCTAAAATATAATCTGAAAGGTGTCACTCTTTTCAATCTCGGTGAAGTTCAGAAATCGATTCTGAATTTTGAAGTGGCAGAAAAATACGCTCCGAAAGATACGCAACTTTATTCCCAGGTTCAGCTAAACACCGCAAGTGGCCACTACATGCTGGGGCAGTTTAATGAACTCAAATCACGCCTGACTCTCATTGATACACGCTCACTGACTCCTGCTGAGATGAAGAAGTTTGCGCAGCTGGAACTTGCTTACGGAACGAAATTTAAAAACGATTTCATGATTGTGACTTCTTCGGCGAATCTGCTTAGTGAAGCCAAAACTTTTGCAGAAGTTCAGGGCTCTGAATTTTATCTGCCCATGAAAGAGGCCTACGATCATCTCACCCCGGCTGACCGGATCAGTGTGATGGAAAAATTCAACGGGACTGGAAATCTGTCGATTGCTTATCTTGGAAGATCTGAGGTTGAAAGTCGTCTCGTCTCAGGCGATAAATCCGGAGCTGGCGACATTGTCTCGTGGTTGAGAAACCAATACGGTACCAATGAAGAAGTTGGCATGTTTCTGAAAGAATATGATTTGCGCATTTCAAATTCCAGCCGCATCAGCGTTTCTGATATCGGTCTGGTTTTACCTCTCACAGGTGAGAAGGCGACGTTTGGTCAGAAAGCACTCGCGGGTGTTGATACCGGACTCAAGGTTCTGGGAATTGCAGAAAATGTAAAAATTCACACGAAGGATTCCCTCGATTCTCCGGCCCGTGGTGCAGAAGCCGTGCTCGAACTCATTCGTGAAGATAAAGTATCGATGATTATCGGAGGCCTCTTTCCGGAATCAGCGACGGCAGAATATCTGGAGGCCCGTAAGTATGGTGTGCTCTATGTGTCTCTTTCGCAGATCAACCTTCCTAAGGAAGAAAAAAATCATAATCTGATAGAAGTTCAGGGATCTATTGAATCTCAGGTCGCGACACTGATGTCGGATGAGATGATTCAAAAATTCGGAACAAGAGTCGGCGTTGTTTATCCTGAAAATGATGCCGGTAAAGCCTATATGGATGAGATCTGGAGAAAGAGTATTCAGAAAAATCTTTCTGTTACCAGTATTGCTGGCTTTCAGAAAAACTCGCATGATTTCAGAGATGCCGCTCAGTTGTTTCTTGGTCTCAAGTATCCGCGTGAGCGCTCGGAAGAATTAAAAATCCTGGAAGATGTTTATGAACATGAGAAATCTTCCATTCGTCGGGTTCAGACTCTTCCACCGGTGATTGATTTTGACTGGGTCTTTATTGCCAGTTACCCGCACGAGGCTACTCAGATCATTCCTACTCTTGGCTACTACGATGCCAATCGGATCAAAGTCATTGGCGGACCAAGCTGGGTTTCGAAGTCACTCGTCAAAGAGCAGAAAAACCTCGGGACACTTTATTTCGTGGGTGATGATCCGAAAGACATCAATAACGAGATGCTGACAAAATTCCAGGAAATTTACGGTAAGCCAGCTTCCCTGATAGAGATTCTTTCACTCGATGCGATGAAAATCGGTGCTGACGCTCTCAACATCACAGGAAATGTCGGTACCCGTGATGACTTCGATGCGCGCTTAAAGGCCGCGGGAAAACTCAAAGGTCTGACCACGGAATGGGAATTCAAGGAAGGCGTCTGGATTAAAAAGATGAACGCGATGACCATCACTCATGGAGAAATCGTCAAACTCTTCGATGCGCCCCTGCAGTAGGCTAGTTCGGATATTTTAAGTAGTAGATCTGCTCAAAATTCCGCCCGTAATCCTCGAGATCGAGGCCATAGCCAATGATGAACTGGTCGTCGATCTTCTTGCCGGTGAGATCCGGTTGGATGTTTACCGCCCGTTTGTAGGGCTTGTCGAAGAGAGTCACAACTTCAAGTGAACGAGGCTGGGCGAGAAGAATTCTCTTCTTCAGAAAGCTCAGGGCGCGTCCTGTATCAACGATTTCCTCAACTATCACCACGTTGCGATCCATCAGATTCGTAGTGAAATCTTTGCTGATCGTAATAGTACCGTGGTTCTCTTTACTCCTCCCAACTGCCTGTAGTCTGACGAAATCGATATATACCTTAACGCCTTTGATTTCCCGGGCAAGATCAGCGAGGAAAACCATGCTACCCTTGAGTACTCCTATCAGAACCAAATCCTGGCCCTGATACTTTTGTGAGAGAGTGTTACCCAACGTCTCCACAATACCTTTGATTTCCTTGGCATCAATGTACTTAACAAACTGACTACCTACGAAGGTACCTGGGAACTTGTTTTTTTCGTCGCTCATGATCTTCCTTTAGAAAAAAGGTTATTCTAGCAGAGTGAAACATTCGGTGAAAAGGACGAGAAAAACAGACGCATCTGATCAAGAAATAGTTTCCTCATCATAAATTCTTGTTTCTAGCGGTCCTAAGTGATAAATTTTGTTAATAATTAAAGGACCTCCTTATGTTCAAAAAAATGCTTGATTGGTTTTCAAATGACCTCGCCATTGATCTAGGTACGGCGAATACATTGGTTTATGCAAAAGACCGCGGAATCATCGTGAATGAGCCTTCAGTAGTTGCTGTTCACCAGGGTTTTCGTGGCGAACAAAGAGTTCTCGCAGTCGGGAGAGAAGCGAAGGAAATGCTCGGAAGAACTCCAGGATCAATCAGAGCGATACGACCAATGAAAGATGGAGTGATTGCAGACTTCGAAATAACTCAAGCGATGCTTAAATATTTTATTCAAAAATCTCTGAATGGTTCAAAGCTTATTAAGCCAAGAATCATTATCTGTATCCCTTTCGGAATCACACAGGTTGAGAAAAGAGCAGTGAAAGAATCTGCTGAACAAGCCGGTGCCCGTGAAGTTTATTTGATTGAAGAACCAATGGCAGCGGCGATCGGTGCTGGTCTTCCAATTACCGACCCATCAGGAAACATGATCGTTGATATCGGCGGTGGGACAACGGAAGTTGCTGTCATCTCTCTCGGCGGTATCGTGTACTCGAAGTCAGTTCGGGTTGCTGGTGATAAGTTCGACGAAGCGATTGTTTCTTATATTAAGAAAAAATATTCTCTTCTCATCGGTGAAAGAACTGCTGAGATGATTAAGATTTCGATCGGGAATGCTTATCCTTTCGATGATGAAATCAAAACTTACGAAGTGAAAGGCCGCGATCTTATCGCTGGTGCTCCGAAGACAATCGAAGTCACTTCCGATGAAATCCGCGAAGCTCTTGCAGATCCTATTTCTGAAGTTGTTGAAGCGATCAAGATTTCTCTTGAGAAGACACCTCCTGAACTTGCTGCTGATATCGTTGATAATGGAATCATTCTCGCGGGCGGCGGATCGCTTCTCGCTAATCTCGATATCCTGATCAAAGAAAAAACAGGCCTCCCTGTTTCACTCGCTGAAGATCCACTTACATGTGTGGTCCGTGGTTGTGGAATGGCGCTCGAGTCCCTGTCGCTTCTCCGTCAGGTAACGACACTTAGCTAGTTTTAAGTAGGGACGATGTCTCAAACCTTTTTCAGCAAACTCGATCAGGCCGAAAAGGACAATCGTCTCAACGCCATCGCTAATACCGGTGGGAAAGTCACTCTGTGGATAAAAGGTGATAAAGAAAAGCAGCTCCTGGCCGTCAAGAGTTACGATGCAGAACGGATGATTCTCGCTCTGGATACGCAGGAAAATCTTTATCCTAACTACACCTCTGTTCTTTGTAGCTTTGAATTCCGCGGAATGAATTTTTTCTCCCAGACAATATTCCTGAAAAGTTCGGGTGATTTTGCCTGCATAAAATTCGCAGCTGACCTCTTTAAATCTGAGAAGCGTTCCAGCTATCGCTTGATGACATATCCCCTGCATACAGTCTGGGCCGAGTTCAATCTCGAAGAAGCTTATCAGGGCGGGAAAGTTATCAATTTCAGAACTAAACAATCTACAACTGCACTTTTTAATAAATTTCTGACTCTAGTCGAAGGGGATGAAACAAATCCTTCTGTCATCAAGATCCGGGTTCAGGATTTATCGACAACAGGTATGGCACTCCATATTGGCGAAATTGAATCGAAGTATTTTACGAAAGATTCCGTGTACAAAAATGTCAGAATAAAGTTCACCGATGAGGAAGTTATTATTCCGGAAATCAAAGTTCTTTATGCTGTTAATTATGTTGGGTCAGATAAAAATCTTAAGAAATTTAAAATCGGTATTCATTTCGAAAATCTGTCAAACGGACTCGACAACTGGCTCGGCAAGAAAATTAATAGTCTTCTCCGGGAAAGTGATCACAATAAAGATTTCGAGAATTTCAAGAAGTGAGAACCTCATATCTTTTTCTCATCCTTCTCCTTTCGTGCTCGGGCTTGAAAAGAAACGAATCACCCCGCGAAGGGAAATACGTATTCTCCTACACTGATCTCAGTGGGGACTTCCGATACCTGCGCGAGATCAAAACAATCAAAAAAAAGATTGTGACACGGACTCAGATTCTTCTGCCTTCCGCCGGCGCCGACAGAATTGTTGAAAAATCGGTTACTGTCTCTCAGAAGGGAAGTGTCCGTGACGGAAAGTCGCGCATGATGGTATTCCGGCCAGTCGCCTCGGAGTTTACTGTGTGGCTTGAGGGTAAAAAGTATAGCTCCCGGATGCAAATTGACCCCAAGACGAAGGCGATGCGGGTCACCATGGATAGTCCGGAAACCAAGTGGCAAGGCCGCAAAGATTTTCCTTTTCCCCGTGGAAAGCTCTTCTGCTTTTATTCCCAAATACCAGACTGCCTTTATCATAACCAGATTCTCCCCAAGGCATTCGCGAACAAAAAAGAAACTTATGACTTTTTTGTCATCTGGGACAATTATCCTTATGTTCAGGAACAGCTCAATAATGTCGGTAAAAATCTCTTTTCTCACGCTACTGTAAAGTATGATGGTGAACCAAAAGGTAGAATCCGCTATATAATAGAAGTGGAAGAACAATTGCTGCTCTATCAATTCACAAAGAATTTTGAGCTTACTGGTTCATCCTGGATCTCTCAGGGTATCAACATGGTAAAACCCGGTGAAGAAGTAAAAACAGAAGAGGAATGAGGTCACGTTGGATAATTTTGGCCAGTTTGTCATTTCAGGTATCAAAGGCACGGGCCTTACTCCGGAAGAAACGGAAGCTATTCGCGACGAGAAAATCGGCGGGATAATTCTTTTTACCCAAAATTTTGAAGATCCGTCTCAGCTAGCTGAACTTGTGAACTCTATTCAAAAACTCAGAGACGAATATCCACTTTTTATTTCTGCTGACCAGGAAGGCGGAAGATTGATGCGCTTTAAAAAGCACTTCACGCAGTTCCCTTCGATGCTCGATCTCGCCAGAATGGATTCACCGAAATTGGTTTTTGAGATTCACCAGATCATGGCAAAAGAACTGTCTGCCTGTGGAATCAATCTGACGTATTCCCCGACCTGCGACATTCTGACTAATCCTGATAACAAAGTCATTGGCGACCGGGCCTA
>JBKJNQ010000083.1:0-7391 GCA_046593575.1 Bacteriovoracaceae bacterium | reverse complement strand
AAGCTATAAACGATAACCTTTTCAATGAGTCCTTCTCGGACATCTTTCATCATTCGATCGAGTGAGGGGCGGGACTGCTTGACGCCGGACTGGTTCTCATCTTCGTAAATCACATAGTCAGTAATACGGGTGCGTGTGCAATATTCCCGCAATGCTCGGACTTGGGCTTCTAGACCCGTTGATTGGTTGCCGGTGCTCACGCGGCAGTAAAGAGCGACTTTCTTTGACATGATTTTCTCCGTAGTTCTGGTTTTGGGAAAATCAACTGATCGCGCAATAAGTTATCTATCGACTTGGTAAGGTCATTGCTTTTGGCCATTTCGAGGCCTGGGAATCCATAATTAAATTAAGCTGCGCTACTTTCACCGCTTTTAACAGGCGAGGTAGCTGCCCAGTTGAAGCCACTAGGAAAGCGGCCATCACGGCGATTGAGGTCAATTTTGATAGGCCCATCGAATTCTCTCGCGTTCATCTATCGTCAGCCCCATTAGGTCGCAGTCCTTCCTGCGAATGTTTTGACAGTAGTTAGTTATGGCGTGCAGCGTTCGTCCGTAGTGAGAGGCCAGTCTTTGCCTTGACCAACCCTCCAGATAGCGTAATTTTGCCAACTCCGCTAAATCCACTCTCGGCTCGGTCCACTGAATTGGATAGGTTAAGTCCAAGGCGAGTGGTTCGCTCAGCTTAGCGCCGCGGGCACCATTTAAAATTTGATCGAGCCTCACCGCTCGAACTTGAAAGAGAGGATCCGCAAGGGTCCTTTTTTTTTGCCGGTAAGTTGATCCTTTGAGACTATCTCTCACATGTTGAAATACCTTTTTGTTTTTTTCCTCCTGGGCTGCCAGGAGATCACTTCATGGACGACCCCCAAGGGTGGAAACTTTGTTCTGAAGACTCCCAATGGGACCCTGAATACCAATGAGCTCCAGGGCAAAACTCTTTTCATCTTCTTTGGTTTTCTTCACTGTCCCCATGTTTGCCCGACTACCATCCGAGAGCTTAATCGCATGGTGAAAGATCTCTCTCCTAAAGATAAATCGAAAATCGTTCCGATCTTTATTTCCGTGGATCCGGAAAGAGACACGCTTCCGGTTTTGAAAGAACATTTCGCTACGATGGATCCGTCTTTTATTGCTGCCACCGGCACCGAAGAAGAAGTACGGAAAGCACTTCAGCTTTTTGGCGGAGACTTCAAGATTGTGAAGGGGAAAACTGCTGACGACACATTTGTTGATCACACCTCGAGTGTTTTTGTGATTAACCGCAAAGGGGTGTGGGTGAACAGTCTCCCTTTTGATACGAGTGCCAGAGACTTCCGTGATGCTTTCCATGCGGCCTCGCTTCAGAAACCTTACTGGAGTGATGAGGCACAGGCGTCGCGCGTAGAACAGTTGGGAGATAATGAAGAATGCGATCTCTCAAATGGCCCTTGTGAGTACCGGACGGTGAGAGGAAATTATGAAGTGACGATTTCACCATTTCCGGTGAAGCACCTTCAGCGCTTGCGGGTCACGGTGCGCTCGAAAGATAAAAAACTTGTTCCCAAACTCGCTGATTTTATCGGTGTGGAGCTGGCGATGGGACTGATTCGTCCGAAGCTCGTAAAAATCTCTGAGACGGAATGGGTGGGAAGTTTCACACTTCCGACGTGTGAACTCCGGACCATGAACTGGAAGCTCAGGCTTCTGCTTCAGGATCCGGAGAAAAATAATTTTGAAATCAAATTCCGCTTCATGAGTATCAACGACCAGTGGCAACCAACCGCTGAGTAATTACGGCATTGGTTTTACCGGCGGGTCGATGATGTTCGGAACAGTGGTCCAGGTCCAGCCCGGAGTCCATTTTAACTGAGCATCATCGGCGAGATCTCCTCCCGAGCAGGAGAGGAAGTTGTTGATACAACCATTCATCCACTTATCCATCACGGAATCATCCCAGGCACCGAACCAGTCGGCGTGCGCAGTTGTTCCGCCCGGATAAACGACATCGGTATTTGTTGTCGCGTTGTGAATGACGTCCGAGGAAAGTTTCCAAGTCGAGTAATCCGCGAAGCCTTTATGCGTCCAGAAAATCTGCAGAGAAAAATGTGGAAGCTCAATCGGGTGAGTTGCAGGACATTCAGCATTACCCCATCCACCATTATAGTTTCCGTGAGCGATGTGCGAACGGTGATCCGGAGAATCGAGCTGGCCGTTCCAGCATGCACCCATGCTTAACTGGAGACTGATTTGATTATTACCAGCGGCGTCTGTCGCCGGGCAATTGAGCTCAGCAATGGTTCTTGCCGTCTGACCTGTTCCGACGCAAACCCAGTTTCCGCCCTGTACTGTAGGTTCTGCCGGATTCCATCCGAAGACGGTACGAAGACCACGCGGAAGTCTCATCGCTCCTGGTTGAGTTTTGTAATAAACGCTGACGACATCGGGAAGAACAACTTTCGAATCAACGTTCATCATCGCCGGCATCCAGTAGGCCGAACGGTTCAGAGGCCCACCGTGACAGCTACTCGTACCGTTTTGTCTGAGTGACTGGTAGGTCGAGTTTCCGTTAGCTGTATTGTTCCCGAAGAATAGGTGAAGGTGAGATTTTCCTGGCTGACCTGGGTAAACGACTGGGTCATCGTAGAGCAGGTGACTTGGTTTACAGTGAAAGCGGAAGGCCGATTGGTCGTTGAACCATCCAGGCCCGTGGCCCCATGAAGGAGTGAGGTAGTCAGCGACGTTAAAATTCGCCGGGATTCTTGGATAAAGAGGATCTTCATCATAGGTGGCACTCACATCCGTTACGGCCTGAGCATAGGCCACCTGCACTCCGGATGGATTCATCACCTGGAGAGACACAAGATGCTGCCCTAGAGGAAGTCTTATTATGGGATTCAGTTCAGCGCTGTTCGAGAGAACCATCCCTTTGTACATATATTTGTAAGTATGACCATCGAGAGGAACTGTCGAGTTGATCGCCCCGAGCATGCGGATCATTTCATAGCCGTTTCTGTCTCGATCAACGAAAATCCGCGCGCCACCCATGGTCGCTGTCATCATCGCCCCAGCTTCAAGCATTGGCTTCAAATGAATAAGAGCAGTATCAGAGGCCATCGCCCCCGAAGCATCCATCACCTCGAGTGTAACGATGTTGGAACCTTTGATGATAAAAAATCTGGTTGTGAGAATGGCCGGGTCCGATCCTTCGCGGATGATGACGCCGTTGAGCTTCCAAGTATATTTCGCAATACTTCCTGAAGCCGAACCAGTTAACGTGATCGCGTCCACTTCGCCAGCAGTTTCCACCACTTTCATCAGATCGGCGCCTGCATTCGCAACCAGGGTGCCACCAGTTACTGGTGGAGGGTTAACGACCACTGCCGGAGCAGTGACATTGATCACCAGTGAATCACTGCCCTTAAGACCACCGGCATCTGTCGCTTCAAGAATAATGATGTGTGATCCGACCGAAAGATTTAAAGACTGCATGAAGATCGCAGATGTCGTTCCGCTTGCGAGGACAATTCCGTTTTCCAGAACCTGATAGGAAGAAATATTATTCTCGGCGTCCGTTGCTGAACCTGAAAGCGGGACAGCTTGTGAACCGTTATTATCTGAATCTTCGACTGACACATCGGCCCCCGCATTTACTTTCGGAGCAGTATTCACGACGGGAGCCGGAGCAGTCACAGAAATGAGAACGCTGTCACTCCCTTTTAGACCCAGAGAATCTGTCGCTTCCATCAGAATATTGTGAGAACCAACAGTGAGAACAAGTGACTGAGAAAAAATTCCGACCGAAGCTCCGGAAGCGAGAGTCGTTCCGTTATCTGAGAGGCGATATGAGATGATATTTTTTTCAGCGTCACTTGCTGATCCTTGAAGAAGAATCGCTTGCGAGCCGTTTTTATCCGAGTCGATCACAGACTGATCAATCCCAGCGTTCACTTTAGGGGCCGTGTTGCGAAACCTTCTCGGAGCACCCATGGATTCTGTTGAAAACAGAGTCGCGATTAAGAAGGTAAAAACGAGATGAATTGATGCTGTATTTTTCATAGAACGAATTATACGTAGCGGATGGTCTCTGAAGCTAAATAAAGGAAATGACGACGGTTTTTTCGAGGAGCGTGCCAGAAATAGGTGGCGAAGTGAAAGTTTATCGATCTCAATAGTCGGGTAATCCTTTTTTCCTTCATTTTCCTGACGGTCTTCCGAACTAATCTCTGATGAAGACCAAGTTTCTCACCTGCACCCTTTGGCTCCTCAGTTGTTCTTTCTGCTTTTATGCCGGAAAGTCCATGGTTTCCCATGAAAAAAGCGTGGGCCGCTTTCCTGCTTCTGTGAGCAGCACGAGCATTGTGGGGCAGACGGTGGACGTGATCTTAGGTGAATCTGAGAAAATGCATTACAAGGCCAAGGTTGATACCGGTGCCGAATCATCTTCCCTTCATGCCACAGAGATTAAAGTTCAGATGGTAAAAGAAAACGGGCGGCCTATTCCGTACGTGAGTTACGTTACCCAGGATGACAATGGTGTCGTGAAGAAATTCTTCCGGCGTGTCTCCCGGATCGACGACGTGAAAAATGCCAATGGGAAAGCGCTTCGCTATTACGTCAAAGAGATGGTGAGCTTTGATGGCGGCACCCACGAAGTGGATGTGAATCTTTTTGACCGCTCGAACCTCACCTTTAAGTTCCTCTTAGGAAAGAACGCCCTTCGTGCCGGAAACGTGTTCGTTGATCCCGGGATGGACGTCATCGTCTACGAAACCAGCTCTCCTGATTACGTCTATGTAGCTCCCTGATCGGGGAGAAATTACACGGACTCTGGTGCCCCATCCAATACATGTTATCGTTTTCCTCCAACCCCGGAGGTTCTCCATGGTCCGCCTTTTCCTTGCAATGATCTTTCTTTCCTCGGCGCTTTTTACAGTGAATGCGAATGCCATGTCGGCCGCCTGTGCGGGAAAATTCCGGAATATGAATCTCAAATTCTTCGCTCAGGGTAGTCTTCTGCACAAGAGAGATGGAAGCGGGTTTGTGAAAATCAACAACAGAATTGTTGCTCAGTTTGATGGTGATGCGGCCAGGATTAATTACCTAAGAAAATCATTTTCGATCCGCAATGATCGCGGCGACTACGTTGAAGGAAAAGTGCTGAGCTTCTCAACTGGTGCTTCGACTCTTACGCGCATGGATCTCCCGGGTGAAGGTATCCGCGTGGTGAATGTTCCGGTTAATTGCTCTGTAGACTAAACTTCTTGATCCTTTTCCTTTTCGGTCTCAGAATAGAAGAAAAGGAATTCGATGAAGAAGGTTCTTCCACTACTTGCCTGTGCGCTCATTTCCCCCAACATTTTTGCCAACACCTGTGCTCAGCAGATAAAGATCCGTGAGATCCATCTCACGGAACAGCGGATTGAAGTTGAGACGAAAAAAGAGGGTGTGACTTTCGGCAAAATCATGGACTGCCTTCACGTCAACAGCGAGCGTCTCGGCGATCTTAAATTTAAAAAGCCTTCGAAAGAAGAGGCCGCAGTCAGCTTCGGGAAGGGCCAGCAGATAACCATCAGTCGCGGAGAATATGAACCATTTTTCTGGACCGCTTCTTACCAGCATAGTGCTGAGAGTTTGACCGGTAATGGCGTGAACCTTATGCAGATTGCTCATCACCTGACTCTCACCAGAAAAAACCGCCTCGGCCGGAGTTTGTTTCTGGATTTGACAGGGGGAATAGTTGTGACAAGAGCACATTTGATTTCACCAGACTCGCAGAACGATGCCGCCAATGATCTGGCTGCCGCCGGAGGTCTTCGTTTGTGGTTCCAGCTTCCCCGCAGTAACGAAATTTATATGGCGACAGATTTTGACCGATTCTACACCTTCGACAATAACGGGGATAAGTTTGTTTACCGAGGACATCTTAAACTCGGTTGGGAAGGACAGGTCGCTACTGGATTTTCTCTGGGGGCATTCGCCGGTGTGAACTCACTCGTGGAAAACGGGGGACTCGCGGAAGAGTTTGGTGGGATGATGAAATTTACGTACTACAATTTCAGTTTCTCTTATCGTCCGATGTACGAGCGGATTGAGACTGAGGACTCTGAACTGAAGGGCTTCCGTCACACTCTTGCTCTTCGTCTGGAGTTCTAAGCAGTTGTTGAAACGGACCCGACAACTTTCTTCACCACAAACCATGCTGTGATATAGGCAAATCCGCACAGGATAAACACCGGTGCATAATTGTTTCCACTCCACTCAAGATAATATCCCGTGATGACCTGAAAGAGCATACTCATCATGGATCCAATGAAACCAGCAAAACCCACGAGGCTCGCCACGGAACTTGAGGGATACATATCTGAAGGTAGTGAGTAGACGTTCGCCGACCATCCCTGGTGAGAGGCAGCAGCGAGACTTACGAGGGCCACGGCCTGCCATACGGATGTCACAAGCGGAAGAAGAGAAGTCGGAAGAACGCACAGAGCACACACCAGCATCGCCAGTCGTCTCGCTTCAGCGTGAGATTTTCCACGATTCACAAAAAAGCGCGAGAGCCATCCACCGGCAACAGAACCCACATCCGCGAAGACATAAATGATGATCAGGGGAAGGGCGAGTGTTCCGAGAGTGACTCCGTGTTCAGCGGATAAATATTTCGGAAGCCAGTAGAGATAAAACCACCAGACCGGATCCGTCATCATTTTCCCGACGGCACATGCCCAGGCTCGTTTTTGTCTGAGGAGAGTTGTGAAGGGAATCAAATCTTTAGGTGCTACTTCGTTGTCGCTTTGAATGAGAGCGAGCTCTTCTTTGGTGATCTTCGGGTGCTCTTTGGGGTTTTTATATTTCATCCAGAAAATGAGCCATACAAAACCGATTGAACCCTGAACAAGAAACGCAGCTCGCCAGCCGTAACGGAGAGTGAGAAAAGGCGCAAGTATCGCTGCTGCGACAACTCCGACGTTAGAACCCGAATTAAAAATTCCTGTGGCGAGTGAGCGCTCTTTTTTCGGAAACCATTCCGTTGTCGTTTTCACAGCACCTGGAAACATTCCGCCTTCCGTAATACCGAGGAAAACCCGGGCGATTCCGAAACCCACTGGAGTGCTCGCCAGAGCGTGCGCCATCGCCGCCAGACTCCAACCACCTACCGACCAGGCAAAACCTTTTTTAACGCCAATCCAGTCGATGAAGCGTCCTGAAAAGAGATACCCAAAGGCGTAGGCGAACGTGAAGCACGCAACGATGATTCCGTACTGACCTTCCGTCCAGCCGATTTCCGCCTGAAGCGTTGGACCGAGGATCCCGAAGATCTGGCGATCCATATAGTTAATGGTGGTCGCAAAAATAATAAAGCGCAAACTCGCCAGCGTATTCCCATCCGAAAAGTTTAGGGGATGTAAATCATTG
>JBKJNQ010000031.1:0-5503 GCA_046593575.1 Bacteriovoracaceae bacterium | reverse complement strand
AGGGTCTTTTTCAGGCGAGCTTTGAGGGGAATGAGGAAACCAATTCCTTTGCGGCAGTTTCCTATACGTATCTCGCGGCCTTTGAGTATTGCCAGCGTCTTGGTCTGCTTACGAAGGTAAGCGAACCCACGGCCATCATCGAAGGCCAGCCGAAATTTTCTGCAAGCTTCGCCTGTTATGAGAAGGCGCTGACTATCGTGGACACCAATACTGAGGATAAGATTCTTTCCATCAACGGAGAACAGGTCGAAGATGACCTTCAGATACCGCTGATCCTCGCAAAAGACAAAACGCTCTCCCCAACAGTAAGTTTTCTGCGGGATAAAAAACCAGTCACGATCAAAGCAGAAATTTTTGATAACTCAAAAAATGTCAGGGCGATGAACTTGGGAATGGTGAAAGGGCTTTGCGGTAAACTCAGATTTGAGGAAATACCTGAAGCTTGCGGGAAAAATTTTAATCTCAAAGAGTAGTCCCCCCTGACGATTATTCTTTGCTGCGTTTGAATTCTACGACCGGACGGATCTCTTTTTGAATTTCGAGTCTCGGCATGTCCACATACAGACGTGAACCATTCCCACTGGAGTAACCTTTCTTGATTCCATCCTTAAGGGTGAGGCATTTCTTCGAGAGATTTCTGTATTCCTTGCACTCAATTTTATAAAGGGAGTTCAGGTTTCCTGTGAGCTCAAGGTCAGCGGCATCAAGGCCACTCATGTTGCTCGCGTTGGCGGCATCAACTGAGACAAAGAATAGACCGTCATCACTCCAGAGTGTGTAGCCGGTCAATTTGTACTTACAGAAGTCCTGCTTCTTCGGAGCTGAGGAAATTTCTATCACGAGAGATTTGTCAGACTGAGAAATAATCCTGGGAGCGAATTTTTGTTTTTTAGGAGCAGACCATGGCTGCGGAATAAGTCCCCGTTCTTCGCAGAGGAAGTTGGTAGATTCAAAAAGAACCTCACCCGGATGGCGCAGCTTAGAGAGTCCCTGTTCAGCGTTGATCGTCAGGACAATGGATCCGGCGAAGGCAAAAGAGGGAATGAGGGCGAAAGCTAAAAAGAGAGATTTCATGGAAACTCCTGAGACGGTTTGTTTCCCGTTATTAAGCGAGATTCATGCCAAGCAGATTCCTCTATATTGCACTTCAGGTGACGATCTCTTTGCAGCTGTCAAAATTTTCGACATATAATAGGGGAATGAGACTTCTGGGATTAACTCTCGAGACTATTCACTTTGAAGATTATCTGTCGTTTTTGACGGAGGTTCTGGAGCTCGAGCTCGCTCAACTCGGTGATGATTTTATGATGCTCGAGCTCCAGGGAACATTTCTTGAGATTCGCAAAGCCTCTTTCGCCCCGAAGCAATCAGGACTTCATGTCCGCTTCATCATGACTCATGATGAATATGAATCTCTGGTTAATAAAATATCGTTCTTCTACTACCGGAAAGGTGAAACCAGCTTTCAAGTCTCGTCTCTCGATCACGAAAACTGCTTTTTGTTAGATCCGGACGGTCGCCATTGGTGTTTCTCACACAGTCTGACAATCGACCGCACAATTACTGTAGCAAATCTGTAAGAATCTTTTACTTTACTAATCTTCTCCGTTTTTATTGAATCATACCCGTTCGAGGCCAATCTACTTCCAAATGGAAAAGGAATTCCCCCCATGAAAAATTTCGTGTTCATCTCAGCACTTTGTCTTTCTGCCCAGGTTCTCGCCTCAAACCCAAACATGGATGTGATCTACGGCGAAGATAACCGTAAAGACGTTTTTGAAAGTACAGACTCAGCGATGGTTGAAGTTTCGAAATCAACTGCGGCGATGATTCCCAATGATAAAATGACGACTGCTAATGGTGAGGTCACTATTAACGGCGAAACTCTTGAGTCTCGCGGAATTTGCGCTGATGAGCGTTTTGCTGATCAGATGACTGCTGCTAACTGTTCAGGCTTCCTTGTTTCTGAGAATGTTCTCGTGACTGCAGGTCACTGCATTAAAACAATGGAAGATTGCGCCAGCTACAAATGGGTTTTCGATTACAAAATGGACTCTGGTAAGCAGGACTCGATGAAGGTTCCAGCTTCAGGCGTCTATACATGTACACGCATCATCGCTCGTACCCTCGATAATATGACAAAAGACGATTACGCAGTTGTTCAGCTCGACCGCAAGGTGACTGACCGTCGTCCGCTTCACTTCCGTCGTTCAGGCGCAATTTCTGTGGGCGAGGAAGTGGTTGTGATCGGTCACCCGACTGGTCTTCCGACGAAAATTGCTGATGGCGCCAATGTTCGCAGCCGCCAGTCAAAATTCTTCGTTGCTAACCTCGACACATACGGCGGGAACTCTGGTTCAGCTGTTTTCAACCACAAGACTGGTGAAGTGGAAGGGATCCTTGTTCGTGGTGAAAATGACTACGTTCAGGACTCAAGTCGCGGCTGTATGATCTCTAACAAGTGCGCAGCAAATGGCTGTCGCGGCGAAGACGTGACTTACATCACGAACATCAAGGCCCTTCAGAACCTTTAATTTTTTTAATTCAAACACCTTCTTACAAACCCCTCTTCGGAGGGGTTTTTTTTTGACGTCTGCTTGTCACAAACGGGACAATTTCTTCAATTAACTGATCCTTATGGATAAGGAGCCTCTATGAAATGGATTTCACTAGCTGTCCTTGCATGCGCTTTTTCTGCACAAGCAGCTAACATCGCCGTCATTGATTCCGGTCTTGATTACAAGCACGAATTCATTGTTCCCAATCTCTGGACCAACGCCAATGAGACCTACGACCGTCGTGACAACGATGGAAATGGTTATCAGGACGATGTGAATGGATGGAACTTTGCTGAGCAGAACGGCCAGATCATCGACTACAAGTATCTCGGAACTTTTTCTCCAGACTGTACGAAGTACTTCGACATTCAGGGGAAATACTTTCTTAAGCAGGCAACTGAAGAAGAAATCGCCTGGATCAAAGAAAAAGTTAAGGACCCGGCCTTCATCAAACAGATGGGCAAGTTCGGAAACTTTGTTCACGGAACTCACGTCGCCGGGATCACAATTAAAGACACGCACAACTCTGTCATGGGTGTAAAACTCATCCCGACTGAAATTAAGCCCTTCATGGAACGCCTTCGCGGACAAAAAGCAGTAGCGGCAGATCGTTGGGGAATCCTTGCAGGAATCTTCGACCAGCTCGCAGCTGCCCAGATGGGTCAGCTGGCCGAAATCGCCCGCTTCGTCGCTTTCCACAAGGCGGATGTTGCTAACGGTTCATTCGGAACTGGCTTCAAGAATGTGAAGGTCATTACGGATAACGCTTTCAAGATTCTTTTCTTCAAAAAACCAACGGAAGAAGAATCAGATAAAGCAGCTCATCTCTTCATCGACGCTCTCATTAAAAACGGTCAGACCTTTGTCGGAGCATCTCCGTCCACACTTTTCGTTTTTGCCGCTGGTAACGACGGGATGAATAACGACATCTACGGTACGTCTCCAGCGAATATCAAGGCGGATAACGTGATCACCGTGGGTGCCACTTATAAGAATGAATTCTTCGCTCCGTTCTCAAATTTCGGAACAAAAATGGTCGATGTCGCTGCCCCAGGGATGCTGATTCGTTCATCTGTTCCAGGTAACGAGTACCTTCAGGTTTCAGGCACGTCTCAAGCTTCTCCTTATGTTGCCAATGTTGCAGCTCAGGTGAAGAGTGCCAACCCCGCTCTCGCTCCGAAAGAAATCAGAAAAATCCTCATGGGAACTGTCGATCTCAAAGCTTTCCTCACGGAAAAAGTTGCTGCCGGCGGGATCGTGAATCCTGATCGCGCGAGAACTGCTGGTGAGCTCACGAAGACCATGAAAGTTGATGAAGCGATCGGCCGTTCAAGAACGATGGTTCGCGATATGGTTGTGAATCGCACTGAAGTTGATAAGAGTGTCGTGATCCCGATGGATCTGACTCCCGTCTTTAAATAATTCCGAGAACCGTTGATCTTTCGAAGAAGGGCACCTTATGGGTGTCCTTTTTTTTTACACCCACTGTTGAAATTTCATGAATCCTCAAACTGAGACCCAGTCAGGATAAGATCACCTCAAACGAGGTTATCATGCTGAAATTTATTCTCATGTTCGCTTTTCTTTCATCGGCCTTCGCGGGGACCGCAAAAATTGAGGCCAATCCCCTCATGACGGTGGATCAGGGAGTCGAACTCTTAAAGAGTAAGTTCGAATCGGAGAAGAAGCGCTTCATCTTCAGTAATGGGTTCAAGGCCAATTATTTGAACGGAGACTTCGTGATTCTTTGGGGAGTAGGGGCCACCACGGCTAACCAGCAGATTACCGAAACAGAATATAAAGGCCTCTAGAGAGTGATGAATTATCTGTCGAGTAATGGTTTCAGAGTCGTCATGAATGTCCGGGCCACGAGTTCTGACGTCAAGGCCGCTGCCGAAACTGCCACGACATCCGTTATTCTTTTTTCTGGTCATGGTAATGAAGAAGCTTTTTACGACTGGGATGAATCTCCAGTTGATTACAAAGTGTTTGAGAAAGCATCCCCTTCACTTTATCAGATCATCATTTCAGCGTGCCATAGCCGTCAGGCACTTGATGCCAATTACGTGATCCCAAAGAGGATCAAAACTTTCGGTTGGTCTGAGCTTACGAACTCGACAGAACTTTTAGCATTTCTTGTGAGTGACAGCTGGACTGGATTAGAAAGAGGCATTCAGTAAAAAAAAAGGGCCCCCGAAGGGACCCTCTTGAAATCAAAATTACTTGTACTGCTTAATTTGACCGGCCGCGAGCTTGGTCTTGTATTCGTTCAGTAGCTCTTTCACTTTCGGGAGTAGCATGTAACAGGCCATCATGTTCGGAAGCGCCAGGAGCCCGTAAACGGCATCCGAAACGTTCAGAACGATGTTGAGCTGAGCAATCGCTCCGATAAAGATGAAGACGACGAAGACATAACGGTAAACCGGAATGTGTTTTGCTCCGAAGATGAACGTCACACCCTGCTCACCATAATAAGACCACGAGATGAGAGTTGAGAAAGCGAACAGGGTTACTGTTGCTGTCACAATCCATTTTCCTAATGGGCCCATGACGGATTCAAACGCATAAGATGTCATGACTGAACCGGCCTCAAGGCCCGGAACGTTCCATGCACCTGTGAGAAGAAGAGCGATCGCTGTGATCGTACAGACGACGATGGTGTCGATGAACGGCTCAAGAAGGGCCACGATACCTTCCTGGACAGGAGTGGATTTCGCTGCAGAGTGCGCCATCGCTGCTGATCCCATTCCCGCTTCGTTTGAGAACGTCGCACGACGAATACCCATGATGATCACGTCTTTGAAAGCAGCACCGGCAAAGCCGCCGATCGCAGCTGTTCCAGCGAATGCGCCGGAGAAAATTTCTCCGAACATCATTGGGATATTTCCAGCACGTGCAATAAGAATCCAGGTCACGGAGAAGATGGTTCCCGCGATGGTTGGTCT
>JBKJNQ010000004.1:0-17935 GCA_046593575.1 Bacteriovoracaceae bacterium | reverse complement strand
AAAAGATGTTACGTTCCCGGATGAAAATGGCGGAAAAGATAAATCTTATCGAATCATCGTGAGTACTGCCACGGCTTTACCGGATACCTGGACCTGTAATGATACCAATCCTAACGTCAGTACTTGCGGTATTGCTTACGACAAGAAAATAAAAATTTACAACCTAGATCAGAGCGCGTCTGTTCCAGAGATGACTTATACCATTGACTGCGACAACATGATTGGTAAGTTTGAAGCGGCCGAAACGGACGTCCATGACAACGGAACCAAACAGGATATTCATCAGGAAATTGTTTCCTGGAATACCTCGACAGTTTCCGCTCACTCGTTCCAGCGCCTGGAGTATCTTGAGCGCTCGCGCGAATCGGTCTGGAACGGATCTTCATTCGTTCTGAAAAGCGAGCACAGAGAAATCGGACGCGTGTCTAAAACAGCCGCCCAAAAATTCCAGATCATGAGCTTCACTTTTAATTCTTCCTACACCGGAAGTCTCTGGAACCAGATTATTGAATCACGGAATACTCTTGCTGTTCCAACTTCAGGTGTGGCCTGTGTGAATAACAACAGTCAGTCTGCTTCGAACGCTTCCAGTTTGTATCTTCTGACCGCTGGCTCAACGATTGCTACGAACAGACTCGCTCAGACAAATCTTGTGGGCGCTTCTGGATTTGAACTGGATTATCCGAATGCTTGGACGGTAGCGACCGTTACCGCAGCTACTTCGACCTGTACGACAACGAACCTGCTGATTGCCAATCCATCCTCGTTCAACAACAATTTGATCAATAAATCTCTGAGTACCGATGTAGATTCTCTTAACGATGGCAATCTCCTGGGACAGTTCGGAATATTTCTTAACCATTAAACATTCTTCGCTTCCCAAACGCGGCGCGCAGGCCATAAAACCCCGGTTCACACTGGAGTTTTATGCATCACGTCCGTTCTTTAACGGTTGCTCTCTTTTTCTGTGTCTCTGCTGCATCACACGCGAGCATCCTCGAAGCATGGCAAGGCTTCTCCGCTCCTGAGATTCTGAGCGATGGATTCACTCACTCCTACTTCACTCTCCCCGCTGAGGGTGCCACGAGCTACAACGGACCAAAATTCTGGTCGAGTGATTACTGGCCATCTCAAGCTGGTGGGATCAACAACCGTTGGGCCGCACCTCGCCCATCCGGTTTCCATACTTATGACTTCCCAAGAAATGAAGTCATGCGCATGAGTGTTCAACAAATGAAAGCCCTCTCCCCCAGTGAAAAATATGACATCTATATGGGCCGCTACGATTATCCGCTGAAAGCAGAAGTCGCAGGTCGAGTTTCTCCGACTGCCGCTGACTGGGAAGGAATTTGTCACGGATGGGTTGTGGCCGCTCTTCATCACGCTGAACCTCAGCCAAAAGTTCTGATGAACCGTGACGGCGTTTCCGTTCCGTTCGGCTCAGCCGATATCAAAGGCCTTCTTTCTTTCTATTACGCCTGGCACGCCGATAACGGTTCAGAGACGGTAGGTAAGAGATGCACGTTCGGTCAGTGGACGGGCGGCGAAGCTGCTTGTGATCAGGATCTCAATGCCGGTGCTTTCCATATCATCATGACCAACAGAATCGGTCTTCAGGGCGAAGGCATCATCATGGATGTCGAGCGTTGGGATCAGGTCTGGAATCAGCCCGTGATCGCTTATCGCGCGCAAGTCATGGGTGAGTTCCGTCCCTCGCAAACAGCCGCGCGCGGAACTGTGAGAGAGCTTCGTCTTTCGACTCAGGTCTGGTACGTGAATGAAACTGACAATTTATGGAACCCGGTGCATGGAACTCAGAATCAGAAAAATGATTCAAAAGTTTTCCAGTACCGCGTAGAACTGAATGCCCGCGATGAAATCATCGGCGGAACTTGGGAATCGGACGAGCGTCCGGATTTCATCTGGCAGAAAGCAAAAGTAGAAACGTTTTCCGGATACTTCGCAAATATTAACGATCTCCTTAACGACTAATAGACGGGACCCAAATGAAATTTTTCTTAGCTCTGATTGTTTTTCTTTTTGTTGTGAACGCTTCTTTTGCTCAGGAACAGAAATCTATTTCTGAAGCATGGGAAGGATTCTCTGATCCGGAAATCATGGCCTCAGGATTTACTCATGACATAAAGGAACTTCCACTTGAAGGAAATATCCTTAACGGTCAGAAGGCCTGGTCGAGCACTTACTGGCCGTCCAACAAGGGAAGCATCAATAACCGCTGGTTCTCTCCTCAGGGGGAAACATTCGGCTATACTTCACCATCCCGGGAGCAAGTTCGGAAGATGAGCCTTGAGGATCTTAAAATTCTCTCGCCGAGTGAAAAATATGATCTTCTGATGGGCAACTATGATTATCCGCTCAAAAAAGAAGTCTACGGAATTGCTTCTAGTCATGCAAAAGACTGGGAAGGTATCTGCCACGGCTGGTCACCGGCTGCTGTAAATCACAATGAACCTCAACCAAAATACATCCAGAATCCGGATGGAGTGGTGATCCCTTTTGGATCGGCCGACATCAAGGGACTTCTTTCTTACTACTACGCCTATAAACACGTATCAGAATCTACTCATCAGGTTGGGAAACGTTGTTTCTTCGGCTCGTGGATGGGTGGGGCAGCTGGTTGTGGTGAAGACTTAAATGCCGGTGCCTTCCACATTGTCATGACTAATAAGCTTGCTATCCGAAAGCAGGGCTTTGTCATGGACGTTGATCGCTTCAAGCAAGTCTGGAACCAGCCGGTGATAGGATTCACTTCAAAAGTTGTGGACGATAACCTTCCGGTTTCTAGAAATGCCGCGAAGAGTGCAGTTTATGAAATGAGAATTGCAACTGAGCTTTTCTACACTGATGAATCAGATCCAACTTGGGATGCTGTGATGGGAACTCCCATGCAGGTTGTTTCAAAGCGCGATTTTGTTTATCGTCTGGAAATTGGCCAGGACGGAAAGATTGTCGGCGGTACCTGGGAATCAAAAGAGCGCCCGGATTTTCTATGGGATGTTGAAAAGGCGCCGGTTTTTGTTGGTTACCTGGAAAAACTTTCTGTTCTAATAAACGACAACTAGAAACTAAGAGCAGAAGCCCACACGCTTCATATTCTTGATAAAATCCTGGGCTTTTTTCTTCGATGAAAGAAGCCAGCTTACCCAACGATCCTCACCACGAATTAAAGTGATGAGTGTCGTCTTGGATTTTTTCTCGTAACGAAGAATGCATTTCTTTGAAATAATTTTCTCGTCACAAACACCTTCTTCCTGAAGGCTCATCATTTCGTTGTGAATAGAATCAGCAGTTGTATCTTTCAGAGACATTTTGGAATGGATCGTATTGCCGCTGACAAATTCCACAACCCGCAGGCCGATCGATTGTCCCATGCGGACGTCGCAGGATTCAGCGTGCGCGTGCGCACTTCCAAGTATGATGAGAATAAGAATCAGAAACTTCATGGTGTATGTCCGTTCGTTTAATCTTCCCTATTCTAGAGGGCAGATCATTTTCACGGAAGAGGAAGTGTAAAAGGGAGTTCACTGTCTAATCTCTGGACAGTGGGGCTAAGTACCCTGTTTTTCAGGGGAAAACCGGGATTTGATCCACGGAACCAGCATCGGAAGAAGAGACACACCGATGACACCAAAAATGACGATGTGAAAGTTCCGTTTCACGACCGGAAGATTTCCAAAGAAATACCCCGCCAGCAAAAATGTGAAGACCCAGAGAATGGCCCCTACCACATTATAGGAAAGAAACTTTTTGTAGTTCATGGATCCGATGCCGGCCACGAACGGAGCAAACGTGCGGGCGATCGGTGCAAAGCGGGCAGCGATAATAGTAAAGGCCCCCCATCTTTCGTAAAAGGCCTGAGTGTCCGTCAGATATTTTTTCTTGAAGAAGCGACTCTCAGTTTCAAAGACCTTTGTTCCGAGCCGTTTTCCGATATGGTAGTTCACGGTGTCGCCGATAATTCCTGCCGCTGTTAAGCTCGCAAGAAGGATCCAGAGATTCAGCCCATCATCGAGAGCTGCCAGAGCACCCAGGGCGAACAACAAAGAGTCTCCGGGAAGAAAAGGAGTCACTACGAGTCCCGTCTCACAAAAAATAATAAGAAAGAGAATGAGGTAGATCCACGGACCGAAGATGCCCATCCACGATATGAGGTGCTGATCAAGATGAAGGATGATGTCGATAAGTTGAGTCATGCCGTTAATTTAATCAGAATTCGCAGATGGTGGGAATAAATCTTTCATTTAGATCAATGAGGTCAACTGACAGGGGCTCAAACTTCACTGGTTTTCCGTTCTTCATTCCGCGGCCATTTTTTAAATCCACATTGCACGACTTATGATCGTTGGGATCAAGCTTGTCAAAAAGATCGCGGGTAAGACCGGTCAGAATGTATCGGCCCTTACGATAAGTAATTTTCCAGACAAGTACTTCCGCAATTCTTCCGGACGCTGATCCATCGACAGTGAGATGAAAGGAATGATCTCGCTGAAGCCGAAGTTTTGCTCCCGGTTTCGCGCGCCGGGGAATGAGATGGCGATTGGAAAAAACGAGCTCCTTCGGATTATCACCAAGAACTCCCAGATAGACCGCTAGTTCGCGGTACTCTCCACCAGTTCGGACTGGTTGAATCTGAATCACTTCAGGCATTCCATCGCCGTTCCAGTCGTGCGTAATTCTTTCATCATTGTCAGGATACGCCGTCACTTCACCGCGAAGTTTTTTTTCTGACGAACACGCCACCGTCAGGGTGATAAAGAGGAAAAATCGGAAGATCATGTTGATATCGTATGATGTTGTTGCGTTGAAATCCAGAAGCAATTTAGTCAGGACCATAAGCGGGTCAGATTTCCTCCCCTTCCCGCACTCACATAATCATGAATCGAACAGTTAGTTATGGCCTCCTTCTTGCTCAAACTTCAGGGGGGGATGCTGCCATGGGAGAAGCTATGAGAGTCCAACAGGTATTAAGTCAGGAAGAAGAATTTCAAAACTGTGAGAAGGATTATCACGATCATAATCTGACAGAGTTGAGTGATATTCATGACGTCCTCCTTGAGGCAGTCAATATCGTGGAAGAATCCGGAATGCCCTATGCCATCATTGGAGGCCTTGCGGTAAAAAACCTGGGGCGCCCACGCGTCACCCACGACATTGATTTTTTTGTCCGTCCCGATGATGCAGAAAAAATCCTGAAGGTTCTTGAAGAAAAAGGATTCAAGACTCAATTGCGGGATCCTTTCTGGCTGTATAAAGCCTGGAAAAAAGACATCCTCGTCGACATTATTTTTAAATCCAGTGGGGATATTTATTTTGATGAAGAGGTCCGCTCTCACGTGAGACGAGTTCCGTACAATAATATGCTGATCAATGCGATCAGCCCGGAAGATTTTATTGTGATCAAGGCGGCCGCCCACCAGGAACATAATCCTCACCACTGGCATGATGCCCTGGCCGTTTTAAAGCAGGGAAACCTTGACTGGGATTATCTCATCACCCGAGCGAAGCACGCTCCGCGAAGGGTTCTTGCCCTTCTCATTTACGGGCAATCCAATGATCTCGCTGTGCCGACAGAAGTTATCCAGCGGCTCTATCGGTGCTTGTATGAAGCTCCGACGTACAGCCAACAATCGATCATTTTCCCCTACCGTGAAAAAAAAGATTCTCCCCGTGATCGCGACCAGACTCGGGAACATTATATTTATATCAAAGGCCGGATCATGGATGCGCTCACCATGGATGAGCGGATTGCCGAACATGACATAAAACTCATTGTGACGGACTCCACGATTATCGCCAAGGGCGAAGTCTTCACCCGCGAGCAAAGAGAGGCAGTAAACGAAGTCATTTCCCGATGTGCTCCCGCCCATGAAATCAGAAATCAAGTAAACGTAAGAGTGCTCGCCGCTCCGGAAGGAAGTGAGGCCATCAAATGATAAGAATCGCAGCCGCAGGAGACGTTCACTTTGACCGAAAATCTCATAATCGCCTGGCCCAGCATTTCGGTAATCTCCAGGATAAAGCAGATCTCTTTCTGCTGGCCGGAGATCTAACACAAACCGGTCATCCGGAAGAGATGCAGGTTCTCGCTGATGACCTGAAAAAATGCCCGGTTCCCGTGGTCGCTGTCCTCGGAAATCACGACTATCATCTTGATCAGGTGGAAACTGTCACACGCATTCTGCAGGACGCGAATGTGATCGTGCTCGAAAGAAATTGTACTGTTCTACACATCAACAATTACAAAGTGGGAATTGCGGGGGCCAAGGGATTTGGCGGTGGATTTGTCGGGGCCTGTGGTTCTGATTTTGGTGAACCGGAAATGAAGGCCTTCATGCGCCATTCAAAAAATGAGGCCCGTGAACTCGAAAATATCATCAAGAGCATGGAAGCGGATTTTAAGATTGTTCTTCTTCATTATTCACCTACGGCGCAAACTCTTTATGGTGAGAAAAAAGAAATCTATCCTTTTCTCGGTTGTTACTACCTCGCCGAAGCTGTCGACTTTGGTAAGGCCGACATAGCCTTTCACGGACACGCTCATGCTGGTGTCGAGAAGGGAGAAACTCCCGGAAAAATTCCCGTGAGAAATGTTGCTCAGCCAGTGATCAGACACGCGTTCAATATTTATACTTTGGAAAAGAATTCGTCAGACCAGCACAAGATGGAACGAAGTTCGCACGAAGTGATTTCGGGAGAAATCCATTAATGGTCGAGAGGATTGATGACCGGATTGTCGATGAGTTCTTTGACTTCACTACCTATGGGCTCATAGGATAATGAACGGTGAGTGATTTGATCGTTCATGAATTCCACCACCGCATGCTTCGCCAGAATATCCACAAATTTATGAATGAGTTTAGAACAATCCATGTCGCCCATAGGGTAAAGATAAGCGATCAGCGTCTCTCGCAACAGGCTGTACTCCGTCATGATATCGGCGACGGAAAAATCCGTTAAAGTCGAGCGGTAATAGCCATGACTTTTCCCCAGTTCGACTTCATCAATCACCCCAGATTTCAGAATGAGTTCAAGCTGGCCAAGGAGATGGGGAATATGATCCTGAAGAATAACCGATGATTCATGCTTAGAGCTGGAAATAACTTCTCTCACCAGCCTTTCCCATTGATCGAGAATAACATTTTTTAAAATGCTGAGGGATTCGCCTGTCTGAGTACATCCTGAAGTCTCATTCATACAGATGATTTTACATTTCCCCCATTCAAATGTCCGGTGGCGTACATGTATTAGGAATGAATTAATCTTGAGAGATTTATTTCTTCTTCTTTACCGACTGGATCCATGCGTAGATGTAAGGGATATCGGCCTTAAGAGCTTTTAAAGGGGCCATCGATCTTGATTTTCTCTTAGGGACAAAACCTTTAGGAAGCGGATCAGGATATTTTCCGGTCATGATTTTAGACACCACCACATCAAATGGCGCATCCACCTGATCAGGACCAATACTTCCCTTCAGATTGGGATCTTTATTGTGACAGCGGATACATTGCGCCTTGTAGACACGGGCGCCTCTTTCCAGCGCAGCAGGATCGACTTTGCTCAGCGGCTTTATGTGGAAAGCATTGTTCTCGGCAAAGGCCAGCTGAAGAAATAAAACGGGGCCAACGATGGCCCCGAAAATTTTGTAGATCAAACAACAACCTCAATCAAAGCGTAGAGGAATACCAAAAGACCAAGCCCGCAGTGAATCACACCTTTGACAGTAGTGAGTGGACCGAGCTTACCTTTAATCGCATTCGCTTCAATCGCCAGGATCACGAAAGTCACAGCACCGATAACAGCAGCAGGACTAAAGTTTTCAGGGATATTGAGACCAAGATGGCGACAGGCACCCATGAAGAAAAGAAGCGGCATCGAAAAGAGAACGTTCGTGCGTGAAGCCAGAAGGGCCTTCGCACCTGCAGCAGGGGCCGCTGGATTCGCTGCTCCGCCACCGAGTACAGTATTGGCGTTAGCGATCAGGATCTGCTGATTAGGCCAGATAATGAGCCATACGTTGAGGAACATAATGGTTCCCATGAGGGCACCAGTGTAAATGTAAATCCCGTAAGGCGTGCGAAAGAATTCACCGCCAAGATCTTTTCCAACAATCGCGAGCATCGCAACACCTGAAAGGAAGGTTCCCAGGGCACCGTAACGGAACCACCAAAGAGCTTTCGGAACGAGTTTGGAGAAGGCCTGGTTTTTTGTGGGGGCATCTGTCTCAGCGAAAAAAGCACCTTGAACAAAATTAAAGTAATATAAAAGACCGATCCAGGCGACACCGGAAAAGAAGTGGATCCAGCGAAGGATCATGATCAATCCTTCTTCAGTAAAAAGAGCAATATCCATAACAACTCCTAAGTTAAAACGAATGACTAAACTAGAGATATTCTAACCTAAATATTCGGGAGTTATCTACGGAAAGTTATCTTAGTGACTCACCTAGTTGAGAAGAGTTTTGAGATTTTCCTTAAACACCGGAAGCAAAGCTTCTGAACTGAGGGAGACCGCAGTCTGAGCTGCTTTTCGGGCCTTGGTCTTTTCATGATTGGCCTCATAGGCCAGCGCCAGATTATGCCAGGCCTCTGCAGAGCCAGGATGGGACGCTGTAGCAAGATTCAGCATCTTAATGGATAGAGGAAATTGATTCTGATTGAAAAAGATATTTCCCAGACCGATGAGTGCTCCTAAGCTTCCAGGAAATTTTCTCAGAGCACTTTCGTATCCAAGCCTCGCTTCTTGATTGAAAGAAAGTTCTTCGAGTTTTGCTATCTCGCTTATGAGTTCGGTTTCGCTGACAGTAAGTGGGAGTGTTCCTGGCCGCAAAACCAGGATTCCCCAATTCTCAGAACGATCCCAGATTTTATTGAAAGTAAAAAAGCTCATCCGCATGTACGCCTTCGTACCGGAATGGAGAATCATCTCTGATTTTTTTAAGTCATAGCCGATAACAACGGCATAATGCCATCTCGGAATCCACTTGAGGCCCAGATTCTGTAAGATCAGAACTGGATTGCCTGCATCCACTTCGAGAAGCAGGTTTTTAAAATCTTTTATCTGAAGAGGAAGAAATTTTTTCCTGCGAACAGCAGAAATCATATCACTCTGAAAACTTCCTTTCTTTTCCGGAGTAAAAACCATGGAGGAGATATTCTTTTCCTCTACGGCTTCGCCAAGGTGAGAAAACATCATCGCCAGAGATGCTGGTCCACAGTGATACTTTTCCTGCGGAATGAATGTGATCGAAGTGATTTTAGACTTATCTTTGATCGGATATTTCCCGGTGAGTAGTGCCCGCGTGGAGCAACTACTCACAAGGATGAGAAAAACAAAAGTCTGAATGATCATGAATTACTGAACGGCCCTGGTGAATGGGAATACTTTGGTAAAGCCAAGGATATCCGTAATCAAAAGAATGATGAATACCAGAAGGACGGCACCAAGTACTGCTCCTACTCCACCATCCGCACCTGCGGGAGCCTTATCGATTTCGCGGGATAACTTTGAAATTTCATCGGGAGATAGACTTGCGACCCTTTGAATAGCTTCACGAGGATCAACACCCATTGCAATCATCTTGCTCTGGACTTCCTTACTCTCCATGAAAGTAATTATTTTTTCACGATCCTGGTTCAGTGTAATTCCAGACATCACTTCCGTGGTCGTGAACATTTTTGTGCCAGCGTAACTTGCTTCAATAGTCATGGTGGATATGACGAGTGCTAAAAGGACTGCGATCATTTTCATTTGAACTCCAAATTTGTAGAGGACTAAATTATAAAGAAATCGGGAAACTTACACTTAATACTACCGAATGATTTTCTGAAGTCACATTGTTTGTACTTCCGGAAAAAAATCCCCCGTTTTGTAGTTCCGTTTCATTATATTTGATCTCCTGATATTCCAGATTCAAGCTCACTGCAGCGAGCTTAATCCCGGCACCGACGCGATAGCCGCTGGCATCCTTGAATTTCAAATCAATACCGTTATCTTTCTCAGGATCCAGCTGTCCGCCCATAATGTATGAGGCCCACACTCTTAATCCAATAGTCGTTGGCATCTGAATACCGATTACTGGTCCATAGTTATAGGCCGTAGCACCCGCGTTGATGTCAGTGTCGTCATTTTTATAGTCGGCCAGCGAGTATCTTCCGTCCAAACCGAGGAACACTGCTTCGTGGACATGAAAGCCTAAGCGTGCTCCGACACCGAATCCGTCGATGTCACTCGTTGAAGAACCAGCAGGGGCCGGAAACTTCACATCACTTGAACCACTTTCATAGGTAAGCATCGGCTCAATAAATAATCCGCCTTTGCTATCGGCTGCCATTGCCGAGAATGATGACAACAATACTATCCCGCAAACTAAATTCAATTTTTTCAAAGTTCCTCATTTATTTCATTACTTGTTCGGTGAAGATCATTATGAATCTTTCAAAAGAACAAGGAGTGAAGGAGAGGTTGAGTTTGTGTGTAATGATGTACACATTTCCTCTATATGACCCGACTCGCCAATGTTATGCTCAAAGAATGTCGAAGCCTTTCTACCGGATATCAGCACTGATCATCGTTGTAATATTTCTCGGATTGAGACTCGCCTCTCTTAATCAGGACGGCCTTTCCTATGATGAACAAGCCTCTCTCAGGGCCGCCCTTTGCCTTACTATTGTTCCGGAATATCCCAAGAACATGAGCTACGATGACTTCTACGTTTCCCACCAACCGAAACTCAAAGACCCTCTAGTCTTTATTCCGTCTGATCTCCACGAACAAACAAAGATTACTGAGCTTATTCCGACTGTTATGATGGTTGATCAGGGAAATGGGATTCTTCATGTTCTGCAAAGTTTTTTCTGGGTGAAAATTTTCGGGTCTGGAGACACTACTCTTCGACTGAATTCTCTGCTCTGGGCAATTCTTACGTTCATCGTATTCATCCGCGGGACAAAAAGACATTTTGGAGTAGAGATTGCCATTGGGAGCGCTCTTCTTTTCAGTGTTCATCCTATCTTGGTTCGATACGGAGTCGATTTTCGCCAATATTCCATGGCCCTTTTCTTTTCTACTCTTTCCACTTTTACTTTGATGGATATTCTTTCAGATCACTCTCAAAAGAAGGACCGTAGGATAGTTCTCTATGTCATCGCAACTTGCCTCGCCTTCTTCACTCATTACCTCACCGCCTATGTCACACTTGGACACATTTTCTTTTGCCTTTTGACCCTGAGAAACCGTCGGACCTGGACAGCACTCTCTCTGGGGGGCGCCGGTGTTATGGCACTTTTTTCCTTCTGGTATGTGAACGGCGCGGACACGGGTCTTCGAATTCTGGGTTTTTATAGCACCACGATTCATGGGCTTTTCGCTCAAAACAAATACCCTGATGAACTTTTCACCTTTCCGAATTTCGCACGGGAACTAGGAATATTTTTGTCGCAAATGGTGGGCCTGCAAGCATCGACGACCCTCTATGGCATGTTGGGTACAATCATTTCTTTAGGAGTTCTTCTCTATTGTCTAAAAAAGGGTAAATTGTCCCGTTTAGTCATCATGCTTGTTTCTATCCAGGCCGCTTGTCTCATGTGTGTATTGATCGCAACCTTCTCATACGAACATTTCGCCGCTTTCACGGAAAGGTACATCCTTTTTTCGCTTAGCTTTTCAACCGTCTTATTCTACGCCCTGCTTTTTTCAGGAGAATATTCTCCGATCAGAAAGAAGCTCGCAGTGGCGCTCTTTCTGGCACAGTTTCTCTGGGCCTTCACTATAAGCGGCGAAAAGATTTTATCGACCAAGAGTTACGATTGGCAGGATAAGAATCAATTCCAGAAGATCGCTTCTCAGCTAAAACGCTACTCGCCTGAGACCTATGAAGTAATCTATCCGGATTGGAACGTCGCGGTCCTGACCACGATGTATCTTCCGCAAGCATTTCCTTTGAAAGGGAAAATGGAGCCCAGATTGCAAAGAACAATTTTCGTTCGCAATCTTCAGACCGGAGAAAAAATAATCATTGCAGATAAAATCAAAGTGAAAGGTCGCTAGATAAAATCTGTCATCGCCTTTACTACGGTGTCGATGTCGGCATCCGACAGATCAGGAAAAAATGGGATAAGAATAAGATTATCAGAAATCTCCCGAGCTATAGGTTCAAGTGGGGCATGATAAATTGGCATCTGATCAAAGCTCGTGAACCCCGGTCGAGTGTCAATTCCTCTTTCACGCAAATGTTGCATCAGGAGATCGCGCTTTCCGGCCCCAAGCCTGGTCATCAGCGGAAGTCCCCAAAAAACTGGTCGGACGGATTCGGAAAAACTTTGCCATTCAATCCATGGGATCGCCTTCAGAAGCTCCTCATAGCGGGCACGCCGGGAATTTCTGAGCCTGATATTTTGTTCGATCCCTGGTAACTGCGCGACACCCATGGCCGCTTGAAGATTCGTCAGCCGGAAATTATGTCCGATTTCAGAGTGCCAGTATTTTTTTTGCGCATCCATCCCGTGGCTTCTGATTAAAATCATGCGCGCGAAAAGATCTTGATTGCTCGTGCAAACAGCGCCTCCTTCACCAGTTGTGATGATCTTTGTTGCCTGAAAGCTAAAGCAACCAATAGTTCCGGAAGTTCCTGCCAGAATATTCTCTCTTTCCGAGAGGAATGCTTCGGCCGTATCTTCGATCACAAAGAGATGATGTTTCCGTGCGATTTCATTGATCGCCCTCATGTCACAGACGTTCCCATATAAATGAACCGGAACAATCGCCTTGGTCTTTTTGGTAATCGCGCTTTCGATAACAGTGGGATCGATGAGCCACGAATTCGGTTCGACCTTAACAAAAACTGGAACCGCACCCATGAGCCTGATCATGTTAACGGGTCCCGCGAATGTATAAGAGGGAACGATGACCTCATCTCCATGGCCGATCCCAAGCGCCATCAGTGCGAGCTGAAGAGAGGCAGTTCCGCTTGAAGTAACAAGTGTTTTATTCGGGTGGAGTTTCACTTCTAAGTCCCGTTCAAACTCTTTGACGAATGCACCATCGGAAATCCAGGATGATTCGATCGCAGAAGTCACGAGCCTTACTTCCTCACCAGTGAAGTGCGGCCTAAAGAAGGGAATCATAAAATTCCTTGGTAATAATTTCAAGCTCAGGCAGGGGAAAAACAACTTCTCCCCCATTCAAGATGAAACCTTTTTCTGATTGCAAAAAATGCTCCCGGAAATGCCAGGGAAGAATGATTTTCACATCCGGATTTCCTGCCTTTGATTCCACCTCAGAAACAATCGGAATATGAGTACCAGGAGTGACGTGGTTAAACTTGGATGAATTTAATTCGGCAATGTGAGGAATAAGCCCGGTTCCAATTCCACAATACTGAAGGAGCACATTACCTTTTGTAGAAGCACCCACTCCTGCCACTTTCTTCTTCTGCGATTTATAGTCACCCAAACAAGCCAGGAGTTCATCGCGTGATCTTTTTACTTTCACAGAGAACTCTTGGTATGTTTCCAACTTTGAAAGTTTTCTTTCATCATCAGAGTTCAGGAGTTTTTCAAAACTTTCATCAGAACTATAGGGAGCATTCCGGTGAGAAATCATGAGGGAAAAGCTTCCCCCGTTGGTAGAATTAAAATTCACTTTGATAACTTGAAGATCCAGCCCATCGAGAATCCACTTCATTTGCTTTAAGGAGTAATAGCCGACATGTTCATGGCAAATAGAATCGTAAGCAGTTTGTTTAAGCATCTGGGGCAGATAAGACTGTTCAATATACCAGACACCATCCGGGGCAAGATGCGAGGAAATTTCACGCGCCAGTGAGACCGGATCGTTTGAGCCATAAAACATAGCGATGGTCGTAATAAGTTTCGCTTTTTTATCCTCTAATCTTTTCGTGAGTTGATGACTTGGAAAAAAGTCATCAATGACATTGGCCTGAAGCGGATAAGATTCCCGGAACTTTTTAACCAAAGGATCAATCCCGTAGAGGTTTGTGAAATCCTCCGGAAAATGCCGGAGAAAACTCCCGTCATTACTCCCTATATCGATCACGACATCCTGAGGTTTTAGTGTCAGAAAGCTCGTGAGTTTTTCCTGAATGTTTTTGAGATGACGATCCATTGAGGAGTTAAGACCAGATTGATATCCGTAATGGTCACCGAAGAGTAAACCTCTTTCATAATCATGATGAAGTTGCACAAAACCACAGCTCTTTTCACCCGAGCAGCGAACCAGGGTTAATGGGCCTTGGGGAGGATCGTGAGCTGGAGAATCCGGAAAATGGCCACAGAGGTATTGAACACCAAGGGAAAAGACTTCTTCTAAATTTTCTCCACCGCAAATTCGGCAGTGTGAAATGGATGTAATCAAATTTCCTTCACCAACAATATTTGAAGACTTGATATGGCGCACCCGACAGGAGTCGAACCTGTGACCCCTTCCTTCGGAGGGAAGTACTCTATCCAACTGAGCTACGGGTGCGTGTCTATTTTTTACACTGCAATCAGATAATTGTCAGCTTAACTTCGATATTACCCCGTGTCGCATGGGAAAACTCTTTAAGAATCCGTAAGCTTCAGGGCCTTGGCGAGCATGTAAGGAAGAGTTCCTCCCGAAGAGGAATGAAGAAAGGAAGCATAGACCGCGAGATCTGCTTCCGGTGTTTTCACGAGCCGGGTTGGTTTAATTTCGACCGAAGTATCGCACTGAGAAGCGTCCCCTAGAACAGCATTTGTCCGACACACACTTGGCCGGTCATCGTAGACTTTGCACTTTCCTTCGCTATCGAGGAAAACGCATTTGCGTTCTTCATAGTTCAACGCAAAGTAAGCATGAGAAGAATTTTTCACTGCCATTTGAATGGCGAGATTATCCCGATTGATTTCCATTCCCTCGTGAACTCTTTGTGCCAGAAGTTCAGCTTCATCACTGGTTACACTTACCTGAGTATGACAGCAAGCTGAGCAACCGCTGGTACAGGGACTCAATGATTTCACATTAGGATCTTTAAAGACGTACTCATTCAGTTCATCCACCATTCGGTGAACATAACGAGCACGTTTAACGGGATCATGATTTTTATTGAGTTTCTTGAGAAGGAATTGAATGAGCTCCATGGCCTCTAGCCTGTGTCTCATCTCAACAAAAGTTTTTTGCGCGATAGCTGGAACGTTCATAGTTTCTCGCTCATCCAAACAACCTTCGTTTAATGGTAAAGCAATTAAGGTAAGAAGCAACATGGCATTAATTTCGGGAAACTCTTTCCGATGCGTTTTAGTCGGGTACAATTATCCCTATGAAATATGATCTCTTTTTGTTTGATCTCGATGATACCCTTCTCGATTTTCGGGCGTCCGAGAAGCTCTCTTTTGACAGGAGTCTTGAAGGTTTCCTCACCCCCTCGAATCGCGAACTGCTTTTTCAAACCTATCAATTTGAGAACCGTAAACTCTGGCAGCTTTTTGAAGAAGGAAAAACCACCAAGGAAGAGCTCAAAGTCGAGCGTTTCCGGAAAACATTTTCTCTTCATGGAATTGATGCGGATCCGGAAAGGGCCAGCCGAAGATATCTCGCTGCTCTTCCTGAAACAGTCGTTCTGATTGATTACGCTCTGGAGTTACTTCAGTGGCTTCATCCAAAAGGTGAAATTGGAATTATCACAAACGGTATTCATCAGACGCAGACAGAAAGAATTAAAAACTCCCCACTTGGTGCCTACATTAGTTTTGTCAGTGTCTCGGAAGAGTGTGGTTTTGCTAAGCCCGACGTGCGTTTTTTTGAACACAGCTCGCGATTGGCAAAATCATTTGAAAAGAAAAAAGCGATTGTGATTGGTGACAGGTGGGAAACTGATATTCAGGGTGCTCATAACTTCGGCGTTGATTCTTGCTGGTATAATCCGGCAGGAAAGACTCGACCGGAGGATTTACCAACGATCGAAGTAAAACATCTTTCGGAAATTAAAAATATTATCTAAGTAAGTTCATCGCTCTGGTAACACTTAGTTCACAGCCACCGGAGCCTAATCGAATGCCATCGGTAGAGAAGGGCGAAGGCGATGCATCGGTCATTCTCACGAACTTCAGGGCCCCACTTGAATTCTCCGTATGCGCGAGTCCGCCGTATTTGAGGACACCATCTTCATAATTGGAGAGCAGTTGAAATGTTGTATTGTTGGTAAGTGCTGGAACGACGAATTCAGCGGGTCTTGCAGCGGATATCGAAACATCCAGGAATTTTTTAAACTCACGATCCTCACCCAGGAAGGTATTGAGTATCGACCGGATTTGTTCTTCGTTTTGTGGCGTCGATTTCAGATGAATCTGCACTCCCCCCGCGGCTGGGTTATATCGTCCATCAAGAAGAACCGCTGAGACAGAAAATTCGGGAGAAAGACCTGCAGCGCGAAGGGCCTTCATCAGGCGATCAAGTCGCGCTTCAGCGCCTGTGAGAACAGTCTGAAGCTTCGCGGTGGTAAAACTTTTCTGTGTGCGAATAAAGACTTCGAGATCCGCTTTCGCATGAATGCCTCTTGCCTGTGCTTCTCTCAGAATCTGTGTCTGAGATGCGACGTCACGACTCGGGATGATTTCATTGATCCAGGTGGCAATACCAGTTCTCGCATTTGTCATGGAGGTTGGGGCGACCGGTCCGGCCTCACGGATGATGCCTGAGATGGCGTTAATCTGAGCACGTCGTCTGGAGGAAGATGCGGCCGTTGCCAGTGTTTCATCTTCGGATCCCACGACATCGGAGATTAGTAGCTGAACATTCAAGCGATCATTCGGCCCGTTGAAGACACTCGCGAGATATCCCGTCTCTACTTCCACCACCTGCGAAACCCTCTGTGCTCGTGCCAGCCACGCACTTGTTTCTTCAAAAGGTGACTGCACATTAATGACGGAGTCTACAAACTTGACACTTTCGGGGGCAGTGAAGTTTGTGCGATTGATATTCTGAATTGATCCGTTGATTTCAGAAGCTGTTCTGGGAATGACGAGATCCCCTACGCTCAGCCCGGTATTGGGAAATGCACCGGCAGTTCCAATATAATTTACCGAAGTGTAGCCCGCGTTCTTCAGGCCGCGCGCAATCGGAAGAACCTCATCGCCCCAGACATTGGAAAAAATTCTCCAACGTTGTTCAGTTCCGTTGCCAGCACGAAGAACGAAGTCGGACATTTCATAACTTCCGCGGTCGTAATTAAATACTGTGAAAGGTGGTGTGAGAAGATTGCGGGTGGTGAGAAGTGGTGTCGCCTTCACATAGAGTTTATCAATGTCGCTGGCAAATCTCATCACAAACGGAGAGATGTCACTCTGAGCTTCCACAGCGCGCGTGACAATGCGGAGTTCAGCAGGAGTGAGAAGTCTGGTAACAGCAGCTGGATCGGCAGTATAAAGTTGAATGATCGAATTGATTTTCCCCATGCTTCCGAAAGTCCGCTCGAAGGCACCCTTCTGGCCGATGACAATATGATCAGCACGCGGAATAGTGCGAAGAACTTCAGTGAGTGTTCTTTCTTCCTGCGCCAGAGTTCTGGCCGCATTTCCTATCACTGACACCGGCGGTGGTAGGGCCAATGATCCGTTAGGTAAGGTCCAACGGATAAGTGAACTTTGAAGTTGAAAATGCCTGAGTCGATCAGCGCCGGAAATTTCCGTGATGGCATAATGGTAGCCGGCTTCGCCTGGATTCTGGATAAGGTAAATAGGGTTATAGTTACGGGCCTTCGTTCCTACTTCGCCAATGATCCTGGAGCCCCGTCTGGTCATTTCGCTTTGAAATTCGCCACCACTGCCGACGAAAAGTTCTATCGGCCTCTGGGCCTTCGATGCTTCCCAGAAAACGGCGCGGGTTGTGCGGTCTGAAGCGTAGGCATCAACATCGAGAAGAACTTCATTCGAGTTTAAAG
>JBKJNQ010000247.1:0-21730 GCA_046593575.1 Bacteriovoracaceae bacterium | reverse complement strand
TATTCCGGTGATAGAACAAACAATCCTACAAGATGCGAGAAAGCAAAAATCGCCGCGACCAACATGGACGTCAGATATTTCCCACCAACACTTGCAATCAGCACGCGCTGAAAGGTCTGGCGAAAAACGAGCTCCTCGAGAATCGGAGCAAAAAGCAGCAAATGCCATTCCAGATTATTCACAAGGCGGAAGGGAGTTTCGATATCCATGTACCAGATGGCGAGGATCACACTACAAGCGAGTAAAACAACCTCGAGGATCGCCTTAAAAGTTTGTTTGTTGATGTTCCATTTGAACTTCCACGGTAGGCGGAAGAAAAATGAAACCGAAAGCGCAAAGAGAAAATCAAAAATATAAGAGAACGAAATGGTCGAAGGAATCTTGTGCCAGGGAAGTCCCCAGCTAAAAGCGAAATAAACTATGACGAGGACAAAAAAACTGATCACTTCAATTCACCCACTGTCGCCACTTCATGCGTTAACTTGATCATTTCATCATAGAATTGCGGTTTTGTAACTTTGATTATTTGCTGGAAGGAAGGGTTTCGGGCCTGACCCTGACCCATGTTCTTATCATCGAAAACGAGAATCCGAAGTGTTTCGTCTTTCTGAAAGTAAAAAAGAATATCCAGATTGAAAGCAATGAGACGGAGAACTTTTTCCTCGGTCGATGGCTCAAAACCTGAAAAGAATGCACCTGTTAGGAAAAGATTATTTTCTGCACGGACTTTTTTCAGCGCGCGGGAAAGAGTGCCGAAGCTTGCCTGAATCCAGAGGAGCGCCTTAGCCTCGGCTTCGTAGTCAAGAGTCGTAACACCACTAACCGGTGTGGTAATAAACTCTTTGTGACTATCGAGACCCGCCTTAATCGTCGCATGAAGAGAAAGATTCATGAGCTGGCATAGTTCTTCCCGATCATTGGGAATCCGGCGTTTTCGCACGATCTTGCCGTCAGAGAGAAAAGTCACTTCTTCTTTCTCCCCTTTCACCCAATCAATTGTATTTTTTTTATCTTTATGAATTTCCACCATGTAACGACGCTGGCCCGGAATGCGGACATCGAAATTCCAGCTCACACTGGAAAAAGTTGATCCCAGAGGATCGAAGCTTAGAAAAAGCTCCTTGGGATCCTGACTCTGAAAGGGATTCCAGAAACTCATTTCTGATGATCCTCAAAGTGCTGGAGAATTTCTTCCCAGTTGGAAGAAGAAAAAAGAAGGTTGCGATCTTTTGCTTTGATGAGCCCGTTTTCCACAGCGTGATCAAGAAACTTCAAAAGATGATCGTAGTAGCCATTGATGTTCATGATGGCGACGGGCTTGGCGTGAAAGCCCAGTTGTCTCCATGTGAGAATTTCAAAAAGCTCATCGAGAGTTCCCATTCCACCTGGAAAGATCAGAAAAGCATCAGAAAGGTCATACATCATTTTTTTGCGCGCATGCATGTCAGGTACGACATGAAGTTCTGTAAGGGCCGCGTGGGCAATTTCTTTTTTCATCAGCTGTCTCGGAATAACCCCATGGGCCCTTCCACCGATTGCCATGAGTTCATTGGCGAGAGCACCCATGACTCCGATCGCGGCCCCACCGTAAACCAGTTCGTGATGTTTTTCAGCAAAACTTTTCATCACGATCTTTGCCTGGACGTTAACATCCGGATCGCGGCTCTCGCCCGCTCCACAGAAAATACAAATCTTCATGGCTTTCTCCGGACGCGGAGTCTGATGAAAATCATCTCCACAATAAAAAAGGGAATGAAGGCGAGGTAAAAGCCTGCAGTCTTCCAGAATATCCAGCTCGACGTCGGCAGATTGATTGCAACATGCGCCATCCATCCAGCAAACAGAATAAGAAAAAAGCACAAGTGCCATTCCATCATTTCATAAACTTCGAGGGGAAGCATTTTCTGAGGAGGCGTCTTCATATCGACCAGCATCTCGTGAATGAGAGACTGATTTTTAAATTTCTTGTAGATGAAAAATGCCGCCATCGATATTCCGGTCAGTGTTGGTTGAAGCTTGAACCAGACTCCTTCGCGGGCAATGAGGGAGATCGTTCCCAGAACAATGATCAATGAGACGTTGAGTTTAGAAAGAGTATGAACGTGTCCCGTGAACTTTTTTTCGAGGATCATTTCCACGATCCCCAGAAATATCCCGCCGATTAAGGCTATCTCGAGTGTGGAATAAGTCTCGAGTAGCCAGTAAGCGACTGCCGGGATGAACGACAGGAGAAAATAAGGAGGGGCCGAGCCAGGTTTCATTGAGCTGAAGTTTAAGCTATTTTCCGCATTTTATCTTCAAGATAAGAGAAATATTGCTCCTTGAAGTTCGTCGGATCAAGAATTTCTACGTGGTGAGACAAAGAATAGACCCAGTCAAAGAGGTCCTGACATGGTTCCACGTAAGCGGCCCAGATCAGATCGCCTTCCGGATTCGTCACCATACACGGCTTCCCGAGAAAGTGATGATCAGGAAAGAGATTCACGGCCTGTGGATTATAAATTTTCAGGATTAGTCGTGTTTCTTTTTCATTCATCGAGCGCACCGCTGTGATGAACTCTTCAATTTCATAATTCGTCACACGAGGAAGACCAGTTTTTTCCACCAGCTCGCAGGATTGAATCTGCTTCAGCGGAATCACCATGAGACAATGGTCATTGGAATCTTCTGCGATAAGAGTGAGCTGACCTTCCAGGTGAAGCACTTTGCAGGCAAAGATACTGTAAACTTTTTCTTCGTGCGTTTTCACCGACAGAGTTTGATGTGATCTCACCGCTTCATCCAGTGAGTTCACCAGTAGCTGTTCAGTGTGGGAAATATCCTGATCCCAAGAATCGATCTGAGACAGAATCTGCATCATCGTATTCAGTGGACCATCATCATGAAGTTTTTTACGAAGTAGTTCAAAAGAAGGATCTTCATAAGAAGTAAGCGGGGCCGCATCCAGCAGGTGCTGAAGGAAAGTCCATTCACCCGGAGTGACAGGCAGCATGTACTGAAGGGAGCCAGCGCTGAAGTCTACCCAGCATTCGCCTTCATTTTCATAAACCACAGCACCTTTTCCTTCAGGAAAAACCTGGCGCAGAAATGCGAGGGTGTCCTCGACTTCGAGGTGGAGCTCACTGGCGAGATCGTTGATCTTCATCGCCCCTTCCTGATCACCGAGAACTTTCAATTTATTCCACGTCTTAGCGTCCAATTTCCGCATTTTACCCTTCACTTTGTGAGCTGTGTTCCTGACTGTACTTGTCGGAATAGAGGGCCCAAGTCTTTAGTGCAAATTTTGGCTTTTGAGGGGATAATGGCCTTATGTTGTGGAATTCCTTGATGAAAAATCCTGTTCTCTCCCTTGGAATCATCCTGTTTGGGATGTTTCTTTATCAGGTGGCCAGTCATGAGAAATGGGGCGTTTTCTATAATGAAAAACTCACCTCTTCCTCGTGTAAAGCTGTGGTCATTCAGGTGGAAAAAAGAGTTCCGGCAAACTGGAAGACTTTCTGTGAGGGAAATAACCTCGCCGTGGAAATTCATGAGATCGCTATTCCCGCAGATGCCTCTCATCTGGAAGCTTTGATGTATCGTCAGCTCGCCAATCACATGAGCTTTATTGCTCGAGTTTCACACGTGGACATGCTGGAGAAAGTGGATTTCATCCGTTTCAAGCTGATGCACGTGAAGATGGATATTAATGCTGTGACGGAAGGAAAGTATATCGTGAAACTCGCGACGCTAGAAACGCCCGAGCATATCATGACTCATTTGAAGAGCACCGTTCAGGTCAAACAGACGATCAAATAATTCCGCGTTCGGATCTTCCACAACATCCATCCATTCGTAGCGAAGGGAATGAAGGTAAAGCCTCTCGGCCTCTACACCACCGTAAAGTTCATCTCCCAAAATGGGAAAACCAAGATGCGCCAGCTGTGCTCTGATCTGGTGCCGAAGACCAGTTTTGAGATTCACGAGAAGAAGACTCTTGCCCATGTTCTCTGTGACTTTCATCACACTCAACGTTCCCGCTGAGGAAAGTTCCAATTCATCATCAGAAACTTTCTGCTTACTGCCTTTTGCTCCAGAACCGCGCAGATGGTGTGTCCAGAGTCCTTCCTTATCAAAAGATCCGTTCACGACTGCCCAGTAAAACTTACGTTTCACTTCTTTTTGAAAATCATCTCTCGTATTCTGAAAAACACGATCTGTTTTCGCAAGCAGGACAACTCCGGACGTTTCAAAATCCAGCCGATGAAGGAGGCCCCGGTCGTAATTGGTCTTGTTGACTTCCAGCGCTTCAAATTTATTTTCGTGTGCGAGATAATTCAGGAGGGTGTTTTTGTCAGCGTAGTCATGCGGATGACAATGAATCCCAGGCGGCTTGTGAAGGGCCAGATAAAGTGAGTCCTCACGGAGGACAGTCGGTTTTGCTCCCTGAAATTCGGGGTTGATCATGAGGTGATTGACAAGATTCAGAGGAAGTTTCAGGATTTCCCGTGCCGTCACAGGGCGGGAAAGCTGCTTAGAGGAAAAATATTTTTTCAGTTGCTGGCCGGAACAGTGAAGAGAATCCTGGAGGGCAGTTTTTACGGAACTTTCATCAGCTAACCATTGGACCTCGATGAGATCCATTATCTACCCTCGACCTTTCGGCCTTCAGTGCGGAGATCATTTCTCTTCAGGACAAACTCAACTCTTCGATCAGAGATGTTGGCGTTCACTTTTTCCTGTGGACGAGAGTCTCCATAGAAAACTGTCGTGATACGTCCAGCCGTCACTCCCCTCTGAATCAGGGCCTTCGACACTTCCAGAGCACGACGGGATGAGACTTCGTAAGCATCCATCGATTTATCTTTGTCAGAAACTTCACCCGCTTCTGAGTGACCTTCCACCAGAATGTTCCAAGGATTTTCTCTGAGCATTTTCACCAATCGGTCAAAAACCTGAACATTGATTTCATCAATTCCGATTGAACCTTTCCTGAACTGGATTTTATCTTTCATGCGAACCAGGATAGATTCAGGCATTTCATAGACGTTCACAGAATCTGAGAGATCATTTTCTGCGAGCATCTTTTTCAACTGGTTTAATTGCGTGTCGGATTCGCGGTTGATTTCATACTTTTCAAGAAGACCTTCGGCCGTCAGGAATTCTATGGGAAAAGGCTTCGCGGGATTTTCTGAATCCAGCATCGTCGGCGCATCACTTGGTGATTTACCGGCGCGCATGACTTCGCCGGCCTTAAGCACGTTCCCTCCGAAAGCATTCCGAAGTGAACCAATCGCCGCTTCGTATTTCGCTGTCTCTGTTTTCGCAAAAGACAGAAGAAGAATGAAGAACGTCAGAAGGAGTGTACAGAGATCGGAGAATGTCGCGAGCCACCCTGGGGCACCTGGCTTACAGGGAGGACATTTAGGAGCGTCGGCCATAATTACTCCTTCCTATCCTCTATGAGACGATCTTTCGGAGCGAGGAAAGAATCGAGTTTCTCACGGATCACACGCGGATTCTCACCGGCAACAATACCGAGTACACCTGCGATGATGATGTTCATCTTGGTTGATTCCTGCTTCGAGCGCACCTTGAGCTTCATCGCCACCGGAATAGTAAAGATGTTTGCGATACATGATCCGTAGAAGGTCGTGAGGAGTGCCACCGCCATAGCGGGACCAATCGATGAAGGATCCGACATACTTTGAAGCATCTGTACCAGACCGATCAGAGTTCCGATCATACCGAAGGCCGGACCATCGGCTCCCATCCCTTCGAGAATATCAACACCCTTAGAGTGACGATCTTCCATCGCAGCGATTTCGAGCGACAGAATAGACGTAATCACTTCAGGTGGACGGTTATCCGCAGCAAGAGTCACTGCTTTTTTTAAAAATTTATCTTCGACCGGAACTTTTTCCAAAGCAAAAACGGACTCACGACGAGCGGTCTCGGCGAGCTTCTGAATTTCCTCAATCATCGCCTTCGGATCAGAAGGAGTGGTGAAAATTGATTTCATGTAAATGGGAACAAGAGATTTCAACTGCTCCATCGGCCACTTCACCATCGTGGTTGCGATCACTCCTCCACCAACCACCGCGACAGAGGGAATATCGATGAAAATGGAGAGCGGTGATCCGTAAAGAATCGAACCGATCACCGACACGGTAGCGAGTACGAGACCTGCAATTGTCGAAATATCCATAGAACACCCTCTGCAAATAAAAACTTTATGTGCTTAAGGTATCGGAATCTGACAAGTGAACTTGAATGGAAGAGAAAGTAGTTGAGCGCAGAGATAGGAGATAATAAAAAAGCCCCGTCGTGGCGGGGCTTTTTCTATTTTTCTTCTTGGGTGAGAATCGTCGAATCGATGTACGACAACATGGCTGCGCGAAGTTCTTCCAAAGAAATATCTTCTGAACCCTTACCTTGAAAGATTTCATCCTTGATCATCTCAACTGGAAAACCAGTCATCTTGGCGAGTGTCTCAAGACTGATTTTTCCGTTTCTATCTGCGAGACCATTCGTGGTCGTCGTCTCAGTTGTCATTCTCGACTCCTTGAAAATTATCTACTCAAATCCGTTGGGTAGCTATTGATCCAAAGCATATCTATTGGAAAAAACGAACGTCAATTCATGTAAGACATTGATAGAATTGTCTTTAGGGGGAAAGAGCAAGTAAACGTAATTACTCAGGTTTCTGGAAGTACCCGGGGGCCCTGATTAATGTCAGAAAGCTCGCGACCTTGGCTTCCATCTCCTGAAACTCGTGAACTGGGTTAGATTGCAGGGTGATTCCTCCACCCGCACCATAGCGCCATAGTCTTTCAGAAAGGTCACCTTGGGCGGTACGGATGTTAATGCTCGCGATTTTTTTATCACCGTAACAAAGAAGTGTGGTGCCGCAATAAATCCCACGCTGAGCGCGCTCCAGATCCTGAATTATCTGCATCACTCTTTTCTTTGGTGCACCCGTGACACTTCCGCCAGGGAATAAACATTTAAGCGTGTGAAGAAGAGAAATCTTTTTTTGAAGCTTAACACTAAGAAGCGAGTACTGATGAAGAAGACCGGGAACCTCAAGTGGAGCCCTCTTCTTTAAAACTTTTGCGCGCGGGCGATCCAGGCGATTGAGATCATTTTTCAGAAGATCCGTGATCATCGAAAGCTCGGCTTCATCTTTTTCGCTGTTCTTTAATTCCTGCCAGTCCTCTTTCAGTGATCCCTTTCTCTTCAGAGTCCCTTTAATCGGCATGGTCCAGATCTCATCATCACGGTACTGGAAAAGGCATTCCGGAGAATTACTGAGAATCAGCTGCTCATGATAAAGAGTGGCGTGAGCAAAGGCACCCAGACCCTTACGTGAGAAAAAATAAGACATGATGTCCCGGGGATCGAGAATTTCTTCTGTTTCAAAATCAAACGGATAAGTAACGTTCACCTGATAACAGTTTCCGGCCTCAAGTTCATTCTGAACATTCTTGAAGGCTTCCTTATATTCACTCCACATCGGACGCTCAAGAGTTTTAAAAGGTAGATCTGTCAGACGGGATTTCCCAGGTTTCGTTTTCCGGGCCGACTCATATTCAATTTCAATCGCAAGGGGTACGTCATCTCCCACTGAGTGACCGAGGTCCTGGAGGATGAGGCCAAACTCATAATGAAAGTGAAAGACGTGATGGCCCTTCACTTTGTCCTGAAGTTTTTTTTCTTCAAGAGAATCAAGGAATTTCTGAAGAGGATATGTTTCGGGATAGCCAGTGATGAGATTGTTTCTGGTTGTGCGGTAATAAACGTAAGCGTTCACAGGTCTTGAGAGCTCAAGCACCGTTGATTCATTCCAACGGAAACGGGAATAGATCACTTTTCAGTACCTGCACCGGCGAGTTCTGTGAATTTTGTCTGAGAGCCGACCCACGCAAGTTCCACGTCGCCAGGTTCACCGTTACGGTTTTTAGCGATGATGATCTCGGCGATCCCCTTCTTAGTCGATGCTTCCTTTGTGTAGTACTCATCACGGTGGATAAGACAAACGATGTTCGCATCCTGTTCAAGAGATCCTGATTCGCGAAGATCTTCGAGAGCTGGTTTCTTATCGGTTCGTGCTGCAGCTGAACGGTTCAACTGAGACAGACACACAACGGGAACTTCCAGTTCGTTGGCGAGCATTTTAAATCCGCGCGAAAGCTCGGCAATTTCCTGCTCACGGTTCTGCTTCTTCACATGCATGGGCATGATCTGAAGGTAATCCACGATGATCATCGCCAGACCCTGCTCAGCTTTCAGTTTTCTGCAATACGAACGGATATCGATGAGATTGGTGGCACCAGAATCATTGATGTAAAGTTTCAGATTCGAGAGTTTCTGGACGGCACTTGAAATGGAACGAAGATCGAGTTCGTTAAATTCTTTCGTCTTAAGCTTTCTCGCGTCCACACAGGCCTCAGAGGCAAGAAGACGCATGGAAAGTTCTGCGTACATCATCTCGTAAGAGAACACAGCTACGGCAGCATTGGTTTGTCTGGCAGCGGCGACTGCCCAGTTAAGCGCAAAGGCGGTCTTCCCCATACCAGGACGAGCGGCAATGAGAATAAGCTGACCCGGCTGGAGTCCCAGGAGTTTTCTGTCCATCGAAGGAAAGCCGGTTGAGATTCCGGTGATCTCACCTTTTGCGCGCGCAGGTTTTTCGAGTTCTTTTAAGTTCTCGTAGAGTGCCTGTTTCAGCGTGACCATTTTATTATTTTTTGCGGAACTTGTGAGCTTGAAGAATCCGGATTCCACTTCCTGGAGGAAGTCCTCGATGTTACCGGAGAAATTTGTCCCGCTTTGAACCACACGGGTCGCAGTTCTTACTACTTCCCGCAGTACAGACTTTTGCTTAATGAGGCGGGCGTAGTGTTCGACGTTGGCGGCAGATCCGATTTCATCACAGATGGTAACCAGAGCTGTCTGTCCTCCCACTCTCTCAAGCTTTCCATGATCGTTAAGCTTGGAAGAAACGGTGACGATATCAAACGGAAGCGATTCAAGATGGAGATCCTTGATTGACTGGAAAATGATGGCGTATTGAGGATGGTAGAAATCTGAGGGTTCCAGATAGATGTCGGAGATCTCATCGTAAGATCCGTTATCAATCAGCAAGCATCCCAGGAGGGCCTTCTCCGCAGAGATATCATGCGGGAGTTCTGTCTTAGTTTCTTGTGCCATTTTCTGGGACTCCGGGAGGCGAATTGGGGAATGAGATCAATCTATCTCATGTGCGGAAAGTCTAAAAAGGTAATTTCGGGAGTGTTTAAAGAAGTAAGACGATTAAAAATCCGGGGAGACTAATCTCCCCGGATGTTTAGTAAATAAATTACTCGGCGATAGCAGCAGCTTCGGCTTCAGCAGCCGCGGCAGCTTTAGCAGCTTCAGCTTTTGCTTTCTTCTCAGCGTTTCTCTTCTGAGCTTCTTCCTGTTCTTTCTTCAACTGCGCGGCCATAACGGCGTCGATCGCAATTTTCAGCTGGAACGTGGCAGTTACGTCAGCAAAGAGTTTTGCTTTCACATCGTAAGTCCCGAGAGACTTGATCGAGCCATCAACAGTGAGGAGACGACGCTCAACAGAGACACCGAGTTTCTCGAGTTCTTTTGAGATTTCCTGAGAAGTAACCGCACCGAAAAGACGGCCGTTCATGCCGACTTTCTTGATGAGTTCAACAGTCATCCCTTCGAGTTTTTTCTTGGTAGCAACTGCAACGTCTCTTTCAGCGTTGATTTTCTTAGCGAGTGCTTTCTGCTTATCCTTGAGGATGTTCGAGTTTTTCTCGTCAGCAAGAAGAGCGAGTGATCTTGGAAAAAGGAAGTTACGGGCAAATCCAGCTGAAACGTTAACGATTTCGCCGATTGTTCCGAGTGCCTTCACTTTTTCAGTGAGAATGACTTTCATATAATACTCCTGATTATTCTTCTGTTTTACGTTTTACAAAATACTTTCTGAAATCAAACCAATTATCGAAAAGACCAGCCGCCGCGATCAGATAGTTCGCCATCAAGATGACGATCATGACCATGATCGAACGGAAAAAACCCATAATTCCAAGAAACGTCAGAAGATCACTCATGACACCAAAGCCCTGGAAGAAATAAAAAATTCCGAGGCATTTAATGATCGTAAGTCCTACCGGCTCCCAGTTCAGATGACCCATTTCATTTCCCCAGATCGCGAGCACGAAGCCCACAACGAGGACTGGAACGAGACCAAAAGGAACTTTGAAGTTCAGCAGGTTTTTCTCCGTATAAGGATAGTCCTGTGCAGACAAAAGCAGTCTCCGGCTCTTGAGGGCAAGGAACGAATTAAACCAAAGCATGAGAAAAACACCCATGAAGAAGTAGGCAGGAAAAGAAGCAATGAGCTCACTGGCGAGAAGATCGGGACGATCTAAAAGCTGGAGAACTTCAATGGAATCCTTGTCTGTACTTTGCTCGATGACTTTTTTCTGCTGATCGATTTTATCCTTACTGAGTTCCATTTGCTGGAGGATGAACTTTTCGGCGGTGAGGTTTTTGGCATTTAAAAGATAAGCGCCAAGACCAGCAACGACGAGAATAAAGGCGAGGCCGAAAGCAACAATCCCTTTAATAGGATTTACATTTCTGACAACGATTTCCGCAATCCCCAGACCAAAGACCAGGACACACGCATAAAACCAAAAGAGTGTGAGATCCTGATAAAGGAAACTAGCAAAAGCGAAAGTAATCCCAAGTCCGGCCAATCCAGTAAGCACTCCCAAACCGCGTCCATATAGGATGCTAGCGAGGGCGAGCGGGAACGGGGCAAACACTGACATGACAAAACTAATACAAAGAATAACGGAGGACATCCCAAGAAGGATGAGTCTTCCCTTAGACAGTTGTGGTGGTTGTATCACGGTAGCGTTCATAACTAGTCTTATGTCCTGTCTTAGCGCGCAGTCTCGTTAGACTGGTAGCTGATGAGGAGCATGTTACGTCCGCGCTTGATTGATTCATTCGCACGACGCTGGAAAGTTGGTGTGAGGCCTGTCATACGAGCTGGAGAAATTTTTCCGAACTCGTTAACCAGCCATCCGTATGACTTAGGGTCTTTCCAGTCTGGAGAAGTTTTCTTCGCAGAGAACCAACAAGACTTGCGCTTAGAGTGCATCTTCTTGTCTTTGTCTTCTCCACCGCCGAATCCGCCTTCCTCATCCATTTCCGCTTGATCAACTTTAGCGTTATTTGGATTGGTGTAGCCTTTAACGATTTCTTCCTGGTGCTTATCTTCGCCGAGTTTGATGATGATGAAGCGAACCATGTTTTCGTTAATTCTATAACGACGTTCAATCTCTGCGTTCAGGTCGCCTTTACCTTTGTACATAAAGTAGTGGTAAGCGCCTTTCTTGAGACCAGATTCTGCTGGCTGAGCAAAAGTCTTTACTCCCCATGAATCGTTGACGAGAACTTCGGCACCGAACTGCTTAAAGGACTCAGTAAGTCCTGTCTTGATAGAAGCTACCGCTTCTTCAGATGCGTCCGGGCGAACGACAAAAGCCGTTTCGTAGATCATATTTCCTCCTGGATTAACAGCCCTTAGAACAATTTCTAAGAGCGAGTATAAAAATATGTGAATGAATGTCCGGTGAAGTTAACAAAACTCATTGGGGGCGTCCAGCGAAAGTGCCCAGGATCAGGTTTGCCGGGTTCGGCTTTTCAGGAACTTAGGCTTTCTTTGCGACAAACTCTCCCCTGAAGGTAGCTGAAAGGCTGCCAGTTCCCGTCCGGATCTCTGAATGGATGACGATTCTCGCGGATCCTTTTCTCACAAGACCCTCTTCAAATTTCTTCCAGTCTTCCAGCGAGGGAGACTTCGCAAGAACTTCAATATCCGTTTTCACCGGCAGCAAGTATTCGGCTTCTTCTTTGAAGAGAATCACGTGAGCGTGATGATTGTTTTTTAAAAGAGCATCGTAGAGCCAGATGTACCCAGAGAGAATCATCATCGTGGAAAGACTTCCCCCAAACGCTCCACCCAGGTGATTTAAATTTGGTGTGAGTGGAGCCCGTATAAGGGCACCTTTCTCATCAATTGAAATGATTTTTAGTCCCAAAGATTTTGAGAGAGGAATTTGTTCTTTTAAAAAGATCTCAAGATCGTCAGTGGTCATGATCATTCTCCAAAAGGCTCACGGTAAAACCGATATACAATCCAGTCTTTTCCAAGGTTCAGCTTCCAGTTATCCTTACCATCGCTGGTTTCGATGAAATCATAATCTGCATTTTTTCGAAGTCCAAAAAAAATACTGGCGACATTTCCCACGAATTGAACCCCTCCCATCATGCTGCTGGTTTCTCCCTTATCGCGGAGGACTTCAAAGGATTTCACTTTCCTTTTTTCCGAATCAATCAGATAGCAAAGGACCTGGCTCGTCAGTCCCTTTGCAGAAGGAGTGAGGTTCGAAAAGAGACAGAGTTTTCCTTCGGGCGTGAGGGTCGCACTATGTTCAAAGAGGGGTTGTATATTCATAGGTATCGAAAAATCGTCATAGATGCCGCCGAAGTGCCAAATAACCTTCCCGCTTTTACGCTCGAGAAGGGCCACGCCATTGTAGGCAAATCCTACAAGGAGGTGTTCCTTATTAAGAATCTGAATGGAATTAAGATGGAGAATTTCCGCCACTTTTTCACCATGAAAGGAAGTGAGGACAATGGACCCCGTGAGTTCAGATTGCATCTTTGCGAGATAGTCCTTCACTGACCATTCAAAAACAATCTCGCCATTTTTTCTTTCTCGGATAATCTTATTCAGATACAGCTGACCATTCTTTAGTCGCTCGAGCCCCATCTCAATCCCGATCCAGTGATCGGGACCAAAGAATAAAAACTCGTGAGCATCGAGCGGAAGATCAATGACTTTAATCACATTGAATTTTTCATCCAGAAGGACTCTTGGCCCGGAGGAACCGACGTTGGCAATTCCTTCATTGGTGAGTGAGTAACTGTACCAGGTTTTACCCTGCGCGAGATGAGGGCGAAAATCTGTGCAGAGTTCTTTGAGTTGACGGTAAAAAACCAATTCATTTTTCGGTGAGAGTATAACGAGATGGCAATATGTATCTTGATGAGGCCTCTTCCTGATGGCAGAAAAGATGAGTGGCCTGGAGAGAACTGATTTCCCTTCCGGAGAATTGAAAGGAAAACTTTCAGGAAGAATGCGGATTGAGAACTTGTGAGTTTTGCCATTTTTCTCGACGATTAATTCTACGACATTCTCGCGGGCACTTTTAGGCGAAGGTTCGAAAACAGTACCGATGCATTTTTTTTGGCGAAAACGACATCTTCGCATTTTCACTTCGGGTTCAAAAAAAATTTCAGGTGGCGCTTCATTGCGGAACTCTAACATTTCGTAATGGCCGGGTGAGAATTCTCTCAATGTGGAGTTTTTAACACCGAAGAACTCATTTCCCCATGCGGCTCCGATAACGAGGATAAAAAAAATAACGTTCATGGTGAACGGTCCCGGTAAATACGGGATGCAAAGAAGTCTTTTCCAAGAAAAATTTTCCAATGATCTTTGCCATGGCGACTTTCGACAAAGTCAAATGGTACTCGAACCTTAAGTCCTGTCGCAACACTCAGAATTTCCCCATCAACTTCGATAGATCCCTGATTGCCAAAAAACTCCTTAAAGTCCCGGAGCTCAGAAACTTTGCTGAGTTTTTTGGAGGAAAGGTTGAGTTCATATTTACGAACTCTGGTGTTATCAGTACCGATGACTTCAAAACTTCGGTTAGATAAAAGGAATAGGATAGAGTTCGTTTCATCAAAGATTATCGAATTGGTAAGAAGATTGTTCTGCAGATGAGAAAGAGAGAATTCATCGCTCAATCCCCCGAAGACCCAGAGAATCTTTTTCGTCTTCCTTTCCATCATGACTATCCCATCGGTTCCAAGACCTAAGAGAAGATGATCTCCCTTCAATGATAATGAATTGATGACCATGAGATCTATAAGGACCTCATTTCTGAAGGGTTTCAGAGTTGCCCATGTCACAGCTTCACTTTCATTGTGCTTGAGAAAATCAGCTGCGCTCCACTCAAAAAGAATCTTATCTGCCTTTCGTTCGCGAACAATTCGATTGAGAAAACGGCGACCGCTTTTAAGGACACTTATATCGTATTCAATACCGATCCAGTGATCGGGTCCGAGAAGAAGGAAATCTGGAGATGAAAATTCCTGAGGAATGCGACGAACTTCTTTGAGATCCTGATCGAGGATAACCCGAAATCCAAACGGAGCAGACCCCACCATCCCCTCAGAAAGTTCCAGGTACGAGTAAAACCTCCCTTCAGGAATGAAATGGGGACGAAAGTCGACACAACGGATGCTCAGTTGTTTTTTCAGGGAGACTTTATTATCCGGCTTGATGATGAAAAGAAAACAAGAGTTGCCTTTGCTAAAAGAAGTGGCCGAAAAGACCAGCGGAGATTGAAGCTGTGATTTTCCCTCGAACTTGATTAAAGGTTCGTGGGCCCAGGCAAAGGCGCCAAGGAGCAGGATGAAATACGAAATCATGAGGCAAGCTTATCAGATTCTTGGGAAAAGGACATTACACTGACGGTCTACCTTAACAGGAATTGCCAGGACTCCACGCGCCAGACGAACAGTCGCCCGAAGATCTTCCGGTGCGAGAAGAAACGGATTTAAGAGTAACATCGGTGAGAGGGCCTTGAATGCGCGAAGATCAGAAAAAGGCATCTCAAAGAGTAAGTGATAATTCTCGTAATTAACCCCGACAGATACTGGAGAAAGAGAAAGTCCCAGCGCCATGGCCCCACCGGTCGAATCACACCCAGTGAGTGATGAAGTGAGAATGGTGAAGAATTGATTTAACTGAGGCAAGTTGTGAGTTCGTAAATAGGGAGACAGATGAGACTGAAAATAAGACTTGAATTGTTTGCCGAGAGATCTATGAGTTCTCGTCGCATTTCTCAGAATTTGATTCATCTGCTGAAGGGAAGCAGCTGTCGGAGGTCTCACACCCAGGATGGAAAGTGGGCGGAGAAGTAGATTAATCACGGCCGCATTGTAAGTATTGTTATTGGCGATACCCCGCTGGATCTCAGTATGAGAAAGCCGTGCGACTTCAAGAGCAAGTTGAGAAACCACTAAACGTTTTTGAGCCTTGGCCTGATTTAAGCTCGCCGCAAAGGCCGGAAGATTGAGACCAAAGTTATACGTCACAGAGACGTCGACCGGAAGTCCTATCAATTCTCCCGAGAGACCGGTACTGATACCGAGAAATCCCCCCTCGTATGCTTTATTTGAAGGACAAGAGATAGATTGAACAAGTGAAATAGAGGCATCGATACCGATGTCGGTTCTTGCCGTCACAAAGGGGGCACAGAAAAGGCCAAGTTCTCCGTCGTGATTAACCAGTTCCGCGAGCCAGCCCCCGCCGAATCCAAAATAGGCCTGACCTTCAACTGCTACGCCGCGGTCATTAATTGCAGCCTTTGCAATCTTGGCGTTCGTTTTGAGGATACTCCGGGAAATATTGTAAAAGTCGTTGAGCTTACTATTGTCACCGAAAAACCAGTTGTTCTTCATCACCATTTCATCAGTCTGTTCCGAAGGCATACGTGAGACATGTAACTCGTAGGCCGTTCCCATGAGGCATTCTTTTTTTCGACTTATGGAAAGCTCTCCACCGCTGTGAAGGCATTGATGGATGCGCAGATCTTCTGGTGAAAGAAGGGATTCAAGACTTCCGTCTGCAACGAGCTTGTCTTCCCGGGGTGCATGAGAACAGGAAAGGATCAGGATCAGCACCAGAGTTGAGAGGTATTTCATGTCACCCATTTCGGTCAGTTACAGGCGAAAGTTGAGGATTAGCGAATCCGCCATGTAAAAAGTTTAGGCGCGTCCCTTTCAGACGGAAAATGGCCCTAGAATCGACGAAATATCAAGGAGCTTCCGGATGAAGAGATCATCTCTATCGTTAATCGTTCTTCCCTTCTGCCTTCTCGCCTGCTCAAAGGTGAAGAAGCTCGATGATATGGCGAAAGCAACTGGTCACATGGAAGCTACGACAAAAGAGATGGCGGAAAACACCGGTAACACCGGGACCATGTATGAACAGATCCGTTCGAAAGAAGCGGCTGCCACACGCCTTCAGGAATATGAAAATCTTCAGAAAAAAACAGTCCTCATGCAGACTAAGATTTCTTCGGCTGCGATTTATTTCATGTCACAGGAATTTCAATTAGCGACTGAAGAAGAAATCCTTCACAAGCACGAGCTCATGACGGATCTGAAGAAAGCTGCGGCGAATGATTTCATCCGTAAGCTAGGCGATCTCTACTCTCAAATTAACCTGAAGAAACTTGATCCAACAAAAAACATCAGCCGTAACAATGAAGAGGCCATGTTCAATGCACTGGCAGCAGCGATTCACTATAATCATGATTTTCAGGAACACATGGCGAAGAAACTCGGAATTCCGACTGTTTCTTTCTACGACATTGTTAAAGGTGCTCTCCGTAAAGATAAGCTCGAGATGGATGCCCGTGAAAATGGGCGCGGAGTGAATCACGGAGTTGTCTACGAAGTTTATGAGCGCATTCTCATGACCGGTGATCGTAAGGCGATGTTAATCGAACTCATCAAGGCCCGCGTGGATATTCTCGCAGCCACTAGTCTTCACTACATGAGCAATAAAGAAGGAATGAGCCTTGAACAGACACTCGAAGGTCTCACCTTCCTCGTCTCTCAGGGACACTTTGGTAAGATTGATCTTCCGCTGACAATCACAAACTCGAATAGTGCTACCCGGGATTCGGTCATTGAAGCACTCGACGGCGCACTCAAGGCCAAGCGCTTTCTTGAAAATGAACTGGGAATTAAAAAGAAGCTCGTGAAAACGATTCACTCTGCGTACAAGCAGATGCATCTCGAAGGCGATCGCGAGCTGGAAAGCATCCAGAAGCGAGTCGACGAGTTGGTTCAGTAATCAGTTTTCTGGAACGTAGATCTCGTATTGTTCGGCATGATAATTGTTATCTGCGCGAACCAGGAGGGTCTTGTTATGGCCCTCTTCCAGAGCTTCAATAATCCCGAACTCCTCACTTGAAAGCTTAGCCGAGACTTCCGGATGCGCGAAGATCGTAATCTTCTGGGCAGTCGTGCGCTTCAGGACTTTCTGCAGTTCGCGGATGATCTCAAAGCTCACAGTCTCAACGGATTTCACCCGGCCCACACCCTCACAATAAGGACATGGTTCGCACATGACACGGACGAGAGTGTCGCGCGTTCTCTTTCTCGTCATTTCGACCAGACCGAGACCCGAGATCGGGAGGACATTCGTTTTTGAGCGATCTTTTTTCAGGGCCTCAAGGAGAGAGGAATACACCTGCTGTCGGTGTTCTTCTTTCTCCATGTCGATGAAGTCGATGATAATAATCCCACCGCAGTTCCGTAAGCGGAGCTGGTAAGAAATTTCTTTCACGGCCTCTAGATTGGTTTTAAGAATTGTTTCTTCGAGAGTTTTCTTTCCGACAAATTTTCCGGTGTTCACGTCGATCGAAACCAGTGCTTCGGTTTGATCTACGTTAATAGATCCGCCCGACTTAAGAAAAACCTGATTGGAAAGTGCTCTTTCGATTTCGATGTCGATCCCGAAATGCTCAAAGATCGGAACGTCAGCATCATAGAACTTGATCTTGGCTTTATGATTCGGAATAAAACGCTGAATGAATTTCTCAATTTGTTTAACGGCGTTCTTTGAATCAGCGACGATGTTATCCACATCTTCATCCATGATGTCACGAAGTGCCCGCTGAACAAATGAGAGATCCTGATGAAGCTCAAGCGGAGCTTTTGCCTTATCAAGTTTCTTCTGAACATCTTTCCAGATCTTCACGAGATTATTGTAATCGTTCTTTAAAACTTTATAGCTCTGACCTTCAGCAACTGTTCTGGCGATGATGCCCACTCCCTCAGGACGGACAGAATCGAGAATGTCTTTCAGGCGCTTTCTTTCTTCTTCGGATTCTATCCGGCGTGAAACACCAGTGTGCTCAATGAATGGCATGTAAACGATGTGACGACCGGCGAGAGTGATATGTCTCGTAACTCTCGGGCCCTTGGTAGAAATCGGTTCTTTCGCAATCTGAACCACGATCTCATCGCCCTCTTTCAGAAAGTCCTGGATTTTTACGTCCGGACGGAACTTCATATCAACAGTTTCTGTCAGAGTGGAAAATTCATCGGGAATCACTTCACCCAAACGCTTAGAGCTCACTTCGGTGGCCTCAATCCTCGCCTGCATTTCTCGCTGCTCGTCCATGGTCGGAAGGTAAGCATCGTCGACGTAAAGAAACGCCGCCCGATCCTGGCCGATATCAATGAAAGCTGACTGCATGCCTGGAAGCACGCGCACTACCCTACCGAGATAAATATTACCTACGATGGGGGCCGATTCATTTGTCTGGGAATGTCGCTCGATCAGAAAATCCAGGATCTCACCATTCTCAATGAGCGATATACGCGACTCATTGTGTGTCTGGTTGACCACAAGTTCTTTTGCCATGAATGTCCTAACTGTAAAAACTTTTAAACTTTAAAACGTAATTACAGTCAGGATACAGGGAAAATTCTTAAATAAAAAGCCCGGCAATACATGCTGTCATGTAGCAAGCGAGAGTTCCCCCAATGAGAGAGTACATACCGTACTTCGCAAGTATGGGTCTTTTCTCCGGGGCCATGGTCCCAATTCCACCAAGTTGAATGGCAATTGAAGAAAAATTAGCAAAACCGCAGAGAGCGTAGGTTGTGAGGATTGTTGCGCGCTCTGACAACTGGCCTTTTGAAGATACGAGGTCGAGATATCCTACGAATTCATTCAGGACAATTTTCTTTCCAAGGATCGATCCCACTTTCAGGCAGTCGTCCCAAGGAACACCCAGAAGCCAGGCAAAAGGAGCATTGAGGTAACCCATGATGAGCTCAAAAGAAAGCTGTGGGAAACCAACGAGTCCGCCCAGACCAGCAAGGATACCGTTGAGCATCGCTACGAGAGCGATGAAAGCGAGCAACATCGCTGCGACGTTCACAGCAAGCTTGAGTCCGTCAGATGCACCGGTTGCAGCGGCATCGATGACATTGGTGGAAAGTTTTGGAAGATCTACTTTCATTACCCCAGCAGTGGCGGAAACTTCCATTTCCGGAACCATGAGTTTTGCGCAAACAAGTGCGGCAGGTGCCGACATGACTGAAGCCGCAAGCAAGTGTCCTGCATCGATACCGAAACCAACGTAGGCTGCAAGAACGCCACCAGCAACAGTCGCCATCCCACCGGTCATGAGGCACATGATTTCAGATTTCGTCATGAGATTTACATAAGGCTTAATGACGAGCGGAGCTTCCGTTTGTCCGACGAAAATATTCGCGGCAGCTGCCAGAGATTCCGCGCCGGAAGTCTTCATAACTTTCATCATCACTCTTGCCATGACCTCGACTACTTTCTGCATGATGCCTAAGTGATAGAGAACTGACATGAGAGCACTCATAAAAATAATTGTCGGAAGAACCATTGTGGCAAAAATAAATCCCATCGATTCAGAAGGAACCGCGAGACCTCCGAAAAGGAACTTTGCTCCTTCACCGGTAAAGCCAAGGATCATGTTGAATCCTCTTCCGATAGTGGCGAAAACTTCGCGACCAAAATCGGTTTTAAGAATAATCACACCGAAAAGTATCTGGAGGAAGATTCCGGATAGAACGGTTCTCCATTGGATGTGCTTCTTATTCTCACTGAGAGCGTAAGCAATACCAATCATGACCAACAATCCAAAAAAAGAAATCGCGCGTTCCATTAGCCGTCCTAATATGAATGTTAAGTATAACTCATAGGGTTATATCGAAGGGGTAAAACCAATGGCAAGGAAAAGCTCAGTATTTAAAAAGAGGTGCTCCAGAATTCGGTGCCAAACTGCACTTTAGAAGATGTAAGGACAGTGTTTTGCTGATGCCAGGCCAAACGTTCGTGAGAATTAAAATCCAGGGAAGCTTCTTCATCGCTCTGAAGATCTTCCTGTCCCCGCTGCGCGCTGTTGTAAGCAACAAAAATTACCCCGGCAATAATACCGATGGCAGCTCCGGTCCATACATTCGAGAGATGTTGCGAAGGTTTATCGACGAAAGAAAGTGTGGAGAGACCGAGCACAGCACCTGCAGCACCGGCCACACCCACGAGGAGAATATCGTTTTGGGTATTCTTAACAAGATTATCATCTTCATTATTGTCCTGGGCAAATGCGACTGAGATCAGCAGCTGACAAGCGAGTAGAAGAGAGATGATTTTTTTCATGCAATTCCTTGGATTTCGAGGATGCGGTTTGCAAATAACTGTGATTCTATTCTATGATAAGTTCCTCTCTTAAACTTGGCAAATTATGACGTCAGAAAAATTTCAGGTTTATCCCCTCATCGATAAGAAAAAAAACGGCGAAAAGCTGGCCAGAGAAGAGATCAAGTGGTTCATCCAGGGTTTTACCACCAATCTCATCCCCGATTACCAGATGTCGGCGATGCTTATGGCAATGTTTCTTAAAGGTATGGATGTGGCCGAAACTGCTGCCCTGACCGATGCCATGCTCGAATCAGGTGAACGCGTAAGCTTTCCCGGAAAAAATGTCATTGATAAGCACTCAACCGGCGGAATCGGAGACAAGGCCTCTTTTATCCTCGCTCCTATTGCAGCTGCGGCCGGAGTGAAAGTTCCGATGATTGCCGGGCGTGGTCTTGGACATACCGGTGGAACGATCGACAAGATTGAGGCCATTCGCGGATTTAAAACATCTCTCACCCTGGATAATTTCCGCGCGCAACTTTTAAAAGAAAACCTGGTTCTCATGGGCCAGACGCCTGAGATAGCTCCGGCCGACCGTTTGATTTATGCCTTACGTGATGTGACGGCAACGATCGACTCGATTCCTCTCATCACCGCTTCCATCATGAGTAAAAAACTTGCCGAAGGCGCCAACGGGATAGTCTTTGATATTAAGACTGGCACCGGAGCCTTCATGCGCGAAACGAAGCAAGCACGTGCTCTTGGAAAAAGCCTTATCGCAACTTCAAAACGATTCAAGAAAAAAGCCGTCGCTCTGATCACGGACATGAATCAGCCTCTGGGATATGCCGTCGGTCACTCGCATGAAATTATCGAGAGCATTGAAACTCTGAAAGGTAAGGGGCCAAAAGATCTGACTGATCTTTCTATTGCTCTTGCCGCTCATATGATTCACATCGCAGGCGTAGAAAAAACTTTCGCGAAGGCCGAAGCGCGGGCTTGGAAAGTGCTGAAAGACGGATCTGCACTCGAAGAATTCAGAAAGCTTCTAAGACTTCAGGGTGGTCTGGAAGAAGTCGTTAACGACTATGCCCTTCTTCCACAGGCAGAATCTAAGACAGTTGTCCTCTCTCCCCGAAATGGTTATGTGAAAATGTTCCAGAATGAACAGGTAGGACTTCTTCTCATTGATCTCGGCGGCGGAAGAAAAATGAAGACTGATGTGATTGATCACGCGGTCGGATTTATCTTCAATAAAAAAATCGGCGATCAGGTGAAGAAGGGCGAACCACTTCTCACCATTTATCATCATCCTCATCAGAAAAAACTCGCTGAAGAAATCTCAAAAACATTTATTAAAAAAGTGATTACACTCTCCGGGACTAAGGTCAGGGCCTC
>JBKJNQ010000198.1:0-4206 GCA_046593575.1 Bacteriovoracaceae bacterium | reverse complement strand
GACCCGCGGCCAGAGCAACGCCGAGGAGTGGGGACAATGGTGTTGCCATCGCGAGAGACGTCACCAGATTCACAGCTGATACAGCGGCCCTCGGAGCAGCAGCACACTGCGAGCTTTCCGTCATGGATATTGCAGTCTCGATTGCTGCCTGGATCGCCTGCGTGACCTGCGGACTAAGACCCTGACGGCCACCGCAGCCAGGTGCTGCTGATCCAAAACTTCCAGAGCTAGGAGCATTGGTAGCACTCGCAACAGTCAGATCATCAGAGACCTGAACACAGGTAAGGTCAACGTAAAATCTTGTGAGCCCATTATTCTGAGACTGTTCTGTACATTGGCGATAAGAACCTAGCTCAGGCAAGTTCGGAAGATATGAATCAAACATCTTCCAGTTTCCTGGACGACTGGAAATGTTTGCATCATCGGCCGGTGCATCTGTCGCGCGAAGTGTTTCCATCACACGAAGAAGTCGCGCGTATCTCTGTTGCGCCTGACCCGCTGGAGTTTCACAACGTGTGGGAATGTTCCCCAGTTGGGTGATCGCATTGGTGAGAGTCGCATCCGCATCACCTGGTCCGTCAGCGGCTTCCAGCCCACGCCGACAACTATCCTGCTGAGTCTTAAGTGTTGTAAGCGAAGCTCTGGCATCACCGAGGAGACTTTCCAGATCGGAACCCCGATTACTCATTGGACATTCAAAATTTCCAGCGTGAGCAGCAATACTCGAAAGCGCTAAAATGGAAAAAATCTTTTTCATTTCGCACCTACAGATTTAGCGATCTTAATGGCAACCGAACTAGGACCTTTCTGACCTTTCAGAATGTTCGTAGAAATAAGCGCACTCTCGACTGAGAAAGCTTTTGATCCCTTCAGAATACTTCTGACTTTAACGTAAGTATGTTTCTGAGTTCCAGACTTAACATCAGCGGCATGGGCGACCCAACAGTTTCCACTCTCCGTTTTTTGATCATATTTAAAAGCCATCTCGCCTTTGACCTGAGACTTAGTCAGGAGACAATGTTTGCGCGAAGCAATTTCTACTGAAGGAGTTTGAAGACTTGCGATATCACGGCCACGAATAATCATGGCGGCTGGATCTATGAGCTGTTTATTCACCAGCACCACTGCTCCCTGCATGAGGTAAATTGTTTCAGGCTTCCACCAGCCGTGCTGATTGAGTATCTTTTCCATGGATGGTGCCAATGCCTTCCACTTCATCGCCTCTTTTATTTGGGCCTCGGAAACATCTGCGCCCACGGAAAAAGATAACAGGCCCATGACCATTAACAAAAAAAGAACTTTCATAAAGATCCTCCGATCTAACTATCGGTGATAACAGAGAAAAACTGTAAATATTACACTTCAATCGACCTGATTCCCCGCTCTTATGGGGTCAATATGAACCTCCCTGAATGACAGACTTTTCTACTAGGGTTTTCCCTCCCGGCATCCTATATTTTTCGCGTACATCACTCTCAGGAGAACCGAATGAAATTTCTCGTCGTGCTTATGATTGGTCTTGCGACCAGCGCCTATGCTCTTCCGCATATGGATCTTGAAATGACTTCTGCGGAATACGCAGTCATTCTCAAATCAGTTCCAAAATCTATGCATGCAGATCCGGAAATTGAGGCCGCAATGAAACTCGGGATGCGCCTTTCTGCCTGGGTTGCGAAAGTAAATACCGGACGAACTGCCACGACAGCGATCCGCCTGACTTCATCGACCACCCGTCGTGGAGTGCCGATTGATAAGCCAAGCATTTACAATCCAGCGATCATTAAAAAAACTCAGGAAGAAGTTCTCGCGAACATGCCAAAAGAAATGCGTGACGTGATTACTGGAGCGGCGGAGCTTCCGGGAACAATCCCTCTTGATGATGAAACTTTTATAACTCACGCACGACTGCTGGACCGTAATTATCAGTCTGCTGCCCGTTACAAATCTCTCGATCCTTATCGCGCGGGATACGCTCAGAGAGCGGCCCAGGATGTTCGTGGTTATTACTACCTCATGACTAATAAAATCACGGCGACCGAACTTCGCGACACTGCCCTTATCGCGGCCGACAAAGTAAAGCCGATCAAAGACGCACTTACGGGAATCTGTAAAAACTCTTCCATGTGGGGGAACTGTGCCGCTAACGTTGAAAAGGCGTGGACCGACAACAAGCTCGCAGATCTCTACAACAAGCATTTTGGCGGCGCTAAATCTCTTTGGGACGGCTTCTTTGCTATTCCCTCTTCGGGAAGAAGAAGTGATGTGAACTGGATCGGCAACACAATGACTGTTCCGTTCAACACTCCATCGATTGCGAAATTTGTTCCTTACCTTCGTGATAATATCGAAGACGAATTCCGCTGGAATGGCTGGGGACTCAAGATGAACTTCGGTTCTTTCTCGAATGGTCCGGAGCTTGTTTTTGAAACAGGTGTTGTTCCTCACGTAAACGGTCTCGGTGGAAATACCATTACGATGGATTCTAACCAGCCAATCGAAGAATACGAGTCTCAGTGGACTATCCGTCACGAGTTTGGCCACGTCCTTGGTCTTCCTGACTGCTATCACGAGTTCTACGACAACGATCTCAAGGCCTACGTGAACTACCAGCTCGATATCACCGACCTCATGTGCTCACGCGCAGGAAACATGAAAGAGCGGATCTATCTTGAACTTAAAAAGGCATATAACAGATGAAATATCTTCTTTTAACAGCACTTCTAACCACTACGGCCTTCGCTCATGGCGATCAGGACTGGCGCACAGATTATGAAGCTTTCCTGTCGGTAAGTTACGAAACCATTCCGATGACGAAGTCGAATTTTCCTTTCGAACCACGCGTGGACATGGCCTTCTTTAAAGAGAAGCTGATCGTTCTGGCTTCAAACGAAAGAAAATCGACACCTGGTCTCGATAAAGCAAGAGCGTTTCTTTCCGACGAATACAAGAAAATCGGATTCGATGTCTCCCTTGCTCCTTTCGGATCAGGCGTGAACATCATCGCTGAGAAAAAAGGCACGACTCACCCTGAGAAGATCTTGATCATTTCTGCTCACATTGATTCAGTGGGAAATGCTGGAGCCAACGACGACGGGACCGGAACTATTGGTCTTCTCACAGTCTCTCAGATTCTCGCCAAAAACGATTATCCGATTACGATCCGTGTTCTCGGCTTTGATCGCGAGGAAGTAGGTCTCAAAGGCTCAGATGCTTATGTCGCAGCTCTGACAAACAAGACTGACATCATCGGCGACATTCACTTTGAGATGATGGGATATAACTCGAAAAAAGATGGCGCATTCCACGTGATCGATTGTAACTCGGGCCTCTTCGGCGGCAATCGTCCGGTAAATAACTCGCTCTTCCTCTCTCAGGCGATGAAAGACTCAATTGCTGAACTCAATCTCAATCTGACGATCTCTAAAGCATGTACCGACCGCTCTGATCACGCATCATTCTGGCGCAATAAGATCCCTGCCATCGTGATCTCCGAGAACTTCTTCGGAGGCGACGGCGATCCTTGTTACCACGCTAAGTGTGACATCGTCGATGATCGTCTCGATTACGATTACATGGGCAAGATCCTGGAGGCCCTTCTCCGCACGATCGAAAAACAAGCAGCACGCTAATAAAAAAAAAGGCCCGCGAAAGCGGGCCTTTTTTTATTCTCGTCTTAAAACTCAGCATTCTTCGGTGTTCTCGGAAAAGGGATAACATCCCGGATATTCTGCATGCCTGAGATATACATCACAGCTCTCTCAAAACCCAGACCAAAGCCCGCGTGCGGAACCGATCCGTATTTTCTCAGATCCGTGTACCACCAGTAATTAGCGACATCCATTTTCATTTCCGTCATGCGGCCCACGAGCTTATCGTAATTATCTTCACGCTGAGAGCCTCCGATGAGCTCCCCGACTCCAGGAACGAGAACGTCCATGGCGCGGACTGTTTTTCCATCATCATTCTGCTTCATATAGAAGGCCTTGATCGCCTTAGGATAATCCGTCACAATCGTCGGACGCTTGAAGAACTGTTCAGCCAGGAATCTTTCATGCTCAGTCTGAAGGTCCATTCCCCAGGAAACAGGAAAATCAAATTTCTGGCCCTTGGAAACTTCCTGCTGGAGAATTTCAATCGCTTTCGTATAAGTCACCATCTCAAACGGTGAGTTCATCACGTGCTCAAGCGTCTTCAGGTTATCTGGCG
>JBKJNQ010000102.1:0-4926 GCA_046593575.1 Bacteriovoracaceae bacterium | reverse complement strand
GTTGAACCTGTTGTTCCACCAGCATTTCCATTAGAACCATCGTTACCTTGGTTACCTGGGCCAGTGTTACCGTTTCCGTTACCGTTATTTCCGCCGCTGAATCCGCCAGTATTATTATTTCCTGAAGTTCCCCCGCCGTTCGTAGAACCTGTGGTCGATCCACCAGTCGTTGAACCTGTTGTTCCACCAGCATTTCCATTAGAACCATCATTGCCTTGGTTACCCGGGCCGGTGTTACCGTTTCCGTTACCGTTATTTCCTCCGCTGAATCCAGTGGTATTTCCGCCGGTGCTTGCACCACCTGAGGTAGAAATTCCTGAAGTTGATCCACCCGAAGTTCCGTTCGACGTTGATCCACCAGAAGTTCCGTTCGATGTTGATCCACCAGAAGTTCCGTTCGATGTTGATCCGCCTGAAGTTCCGTTCGAAGTTGATCCACCAGAAGTTCCGTTCGAAGTTGATCCGCCCGAAGTTCCGTTCGAAGTTGATCCACCCGAAGTTCCGTTCGATGATGATCCGCCTGAAGTGGATGTGGCCCCTGCATTTCCTACGGGATTAGAGTTACCCTGATTTCCTGCGCTGGTATTCCCCACGCCGGCACCATTATTTCCACCATTCAAACCAGTGGTCGATCCACCAGTCGTTGTTCCATTATTTACGGCACCTGAATTACCCTGAGAGCCGGCACTCGGTTTTGGTGCAGCTTGAGCAAGCGGACCCGTAATGAGTGAAGCGATAATACAAAGCTTAAGTAGATCAGAGTATTTGATCATGTGTTCCCCTTTAAATTGTCTTAATGTGGGGGAATGTAGTTGAAATGGAATACGAAGAAAACCTTAATGAAGTGAACAAGTAATTAATTCAGGCTCAAATCACGGAAACATCAGCACAATCTTTCCGACTGTGGCCCCGGATTCCAGAGCCTGATGGGCCTCTCCCACTTTTTCAGCTGGATAGGCCTTCACATCGGGGGCCTGAAGGCTTCCCTCTTTATACCAATTTAAAAGATCCGACATCGCCTCCTGAAAAAGGTCCACGCGGTTAAAAAGAAAAGAGAGATTGAAGGTGATGAGACTTTTATTTTCGGAAGTCATCTCAAGTGGATTGAACTTCGGAGAGAGAAGATAATCTTTAGCGAGTTTGGGCCAGTTTACTTTCCCTCCCGTCTTGGGAAACATGGAATGAGCGCCATAGATAAAGAGTTTTCCTGATGAGGCCAGATGCTTATAACTCTCTTTCATAGTCGAGACACCGTTGGCATCAAATGCGAGATCCACACCTTCAGGCGCGTACTCTTCCACTTTCTTCCAGAGATTCTCGGAAGACTTATCTATAATATGATCGCATCCGAATTTTGAGAGAGATTCTCTCTTATGAGCACTTCCAATAACTCCGATACTCTTGATGCCTTTGATCCGGCAGAGCTGAACGAGTGAGCTTCCCACTCCACCAGCTGCGGAATGAATAAGGGCCGTCATTCCTTTTCTCACAACAACATTCTGTAAAAGCGCGTGATATGCAGTCAGCATGACCGCAGGAAAACCCGCTCCCTGCTCAAAGCTCATGGATTCGGGTAATGGAAAGAGAAAATCCTCTTTCGTCTTCACTTCACTGGCATAGGAATTAAAGAGCGCGACTCCCAAGACCTTATCGCCTGTCCGAAATTTTTTGATATCTTTTCCGGTGCTTTTCACAATGCCGGAATATTCAAATCCTGGGGTGATGGGCCAGCCGACAAATCGTTTTGCCGACTCGTAAAGTCCCCAGCGGATAATGATGTCGGCGTAATTCACACCACTCGCTTTCACGGAAACAATAATGTCATCATCGCCCGCAACTAAATCAGGATGCTCCTCCAGAAGAAGGACGCGATAATCACCGGGTTTGTGGATAACAATTTTCTTCATGAAAAAAAGTTTAACGAATCCCTACCCGGAAACACAGCTATCCCGGTAAGTTCTACAGGGGGGCAATCAGAGTCATGGACACTTTGAGCGCCGAAACTTAAACCTGTCAAAACCCGGGAGTTTTATGAAGTTCATGTTAGCGCTCATGCTCGTATCATTTTCTGCACTTGCTCTGGATTATCCGATGGGGCCGGATGCAAGACTGACGACCGGAAGTCTGTGCGACCGTCCAACCGAATATCGTTACGCCGAACATATCAATTACTGTGAGAGAGATGTGGCGACAGTCACAAAAAACGATATCTTCGTCGCTTACCGTAGAATCGGTTACGTTCTTCCTTCAAACACCCGCGCCGATTACAAGATCGATCACTACATTCCGCTCTGTATGGGTGGTGCGAACTACACTAACAACCTCTGGCCTCAGCATGTAACGATTTACAACCAGACTGACTCGCTGGAAGCGGCGATTTGCTCTAAGATGAAAGATGGAAAAATGAATCAGGCAGCAGCGGTGAAGATGATCAAGTCAGTGAAAAATGACCTGAGACTTTTGCCTCAGGCCATTGCACAACTTTCGCGTCTTTAATTAATCTGATTTTTAGCTGAACAGTTTTTTAAACCAACCAACAATTCCTGCAGGTTTCTGAGGAACAGGTGCCTGCACTTTAGGTGCAACCTGAGTCTCACGCGGCTTTTGCTGCTCTCTTGGTTTCTGGTCTCTCGGACGTTGATCCTGTCTTGGGCGCTGATCTTGCCTTGGACGCTGATCCTGACGTTGCGGCTGGTTCCGGGAATTATCACGAGGACCTTGCGGTCTTCTGTCTCGGTTATCTCGATTATCCCTGCTGTCTCTATTGTCTCTCTGACCATCACGAGGACCGCCACGACCACCAGTTGGTCTTCCCATATCGCGCTCGTCTCTTTCCGGTTTGTCGGGTTGAGTGACACCACGGAGCTTCGCAATTTCAGCAATCGTGCGATCATCTTTGCCCGGAATCGCAAACGTGGTCGCTATTCCTGTCTTTCCACGACGACCGGTACGACCGATACGGTGAATATAATCTTCGGCTTCTTTTGGTACATCGTAATTTACGACATGAGAGACATCATCCACATCGATCCCCCGGCCCACAACATCGGTGGCCACGAGAACACGATACTTGCCTGATTTAAAATCTGTGATCGCCGCTTCTCTTTGAGACTGCGGAATATCGGAATGAATGTAGCAGGCCTCAATCGACTTATCGTCGATGAGTTCCCGCCAGACCTGGAAGACTCTTTCTTTGGCATTGGTGAAAATGATAACTGTGCCGGTTTCTTCACGAACTATTTTTTTCAGGAGTCGGGCCTTCGCACGCTCATCCACCCAGTGAAGAACCTGATCAATCTTCGGCGTTGATTCAAGAGTTTTTGCGATGGCGACAGATTTCGGACTGATCATGCAATTTCTAGCGAGCTTTTCCACCGCTGGAGCAAACCTCGCAGAGAACATGAGAGTCTGGCGCTCTTTCGGAAGAACTTCGGTGATCTTATCAATCTGTCCGGAAAAACCCATGTCGAGCATTCTGTCAGCTTCATCAAAAATCAGGCACTGGATAAAATCGAGCCATACGTTTCCGCGCTCGAGGTGATCACAAAGACGCCCGGGGGTCGCGACGATGATATGCGGAGAACTCGAGAGAGCTTCTTTTTCCACTGGAATAGAAGCACCACCGATACAAACAACAGTTTTAAGACCAAGCGGAGCACCGAACTGTTCAAAGATCGCACCCGTTTGCTGTGCGATCTCTCTGGTTGGAGATAGCGCCAGAATATAAGTTCCGTTTTTTCCCTTCCATTTTTCAACTACTGGTATGACAAAGGCCGCAGTTTTCCCACTTCCCGTTGGCGAGGAAACGAGAACGTCATTTCCCTCCATGATGAGAGGAATAGATTTTCCCTGAACCGGGGAAGGTGTTTTGTAACCGGCCAGGTTGATCAGGTTAAGCATTTCAGGTGAAAGATTAAGATCATTCCAGGAAAGCTCAGCGTCAGGCGTTGTATCAGGGAGCATAGATATCCTTTTTTCTGTGTCGATTATGCCGGACTAAAGATGATCAGACAATAAAACACCGACGTAAACGCTGCATGTGTGCCCTGATTCTCCAGAGAAATTGATTTTTCACGCCATCAGAGTCTTCATAAAATCACTTTGACGGGTAAAACTTAAATGGAGGTTTTATGAAAAAGATTTTGACAAGCTTGGCCGCTATGGCACTCCTCACGACGGGTGTTTTTGCTCAATCGGGAACTGCGACTCCAACCGGCACTGGACTTGGAGCTGGAACAGGTGTTGGATCCAGCACCGACTTAGGTACAGTAAAAGAAACCAAAACCAAAAAAGGAACTGCGATAGAAGATGCGAGTTCTTCGGCAACCGGTACGGGTGTGGGAACCGGCATAGGTTCAGGTGCGGCGACAGGATCGGGTACAGGGATCGGTTCGGGAACAGGAACGACCACTCCATCGAGCACCAAGTTGGGTAATTAATCAAAGAGCTTACTTTAACATCTCTTTCAGCATCGTGATCACGAACTGATTCAGGGGTACGTTCCATCTCTGCTCGAGATACGCGAGACTGATAGGATTATTCACCGGACCCATCTTCGGTTTGAATTGATGAAGGTCTTTCATTTTGGTGAAGACGTGTTCCGGCAGGACTCCCACTCCCATGGAATTTTTCACGAGAGTGGCAATACCCTGAACATCAAAACAGTATGAAGCAATCGAGAGCTTCATTTTCTTCATTCCATGCGCGCGCTCAAACCAGTCTCTGAGAATCTCCTCGCCCTGCTGATAATCGACATAAGAAAGAGACTCAAAGAAAGCACGCTCTTTTTTTCTCGAAACCGGCATCAGCTCGGCATACTCGCGCGAACAACAGAGAACGAGATTCTCGTTATACACGACTTCACGTCTGATAGCCGAGTTGGATTCGTAGTGATCCATGAAGGCAAAATCCAGCTTCCCTTCGAGG
>JBKJNQ010000199.1:0-14931 GCA_046593575.1 Bacteriovoracaceae bacterium | reverse complement strand
TAAGAAGATGATGGTTTTCATGACCAAAATCGTATCTTAGCGGTTATTGAAGAACTAGTGAATTTTGTCGATCTCAGAGTGAAAAGCACATTGCCAGTTGCCGTTTTCATTCACCCAAGTTGAAGTATCAATGCTTGTTTTCCCATTGAGTAAAGCTTCATAGGAAATAATCGCTGTGTCGTCATTTAAGATCTGAACGAGGTTATTTTTCATCTCCATTCCCAGATAGGACTTGCCGGAATACGCCGCCATCATTTTACGAAAGTCCTCTTCGAGTACCAACTGTCCTCCTTTAGGACTTGAAATGAGGCAAGGAAATCGGGTGAGGGAGACCGCCGATTCGATATCACCCTCCTGGATCGCTTTCCAGAATTTTTCTTCGAGTTCAATCACCTGTGTTTGATTAATCATAGTGCCCCCCGTCTTCTGAAGGCCCGGTATGACCCATTCACTTCACTCATGTTAAACGAAGATTTTCTTTGTCCGTAGTCCTCGAGCATGCGTACGTGATAGGGCAGGCGATAATACATGTCGGCCTTGACCAGGACGCAATGTTCAGGACCATTCTTGTTAGCGCGGTAGTAACGATACGTGCTCACAGGACAGGTTTTTTTCGAGTGAACGAAGATATCAGTCCACGTTTTCACATTCCGGGGACCACTGGTGTAACGGCGATCCATTATCCTTTCATTTCCCTGAACCAGCACATAAGGAGAAACGTGGAACCACCAATTGAAGTGATATCTTCTGATATACGTGTTGGTGAAAAAGAGAAAGACCTTCCGGGAAATAAGATTGTTCTTTTTATATTCCTCATAGGTCCAAACATGCGCCCGGTCTGTACATTGTGTTTCAGAATAATAACTGCGGTTCATGCCGGCAAAGATCCTGCTCGCCTCGGCTTCACTCGGCAGATCCGACTGGTTTAGCTTTTCGTTCACCGATCGCTCCTCCAGATCGTTCGCCGATTCATCGGGAATCGTAGAAATAGAGAGAAGATTGTCATTCTTATCAACTTCGATCTCTACCGATGTCCCCTGGTAACTTGTCTTCGGAGAAAGAAGACCACTGTCGGGTTTCACAAAGATCACTCGACCATCGGCCATCTTCAAAAGATGTTCCTGGTTTTTGATTCCGTAATCGATGGATTCAATTTGTCCCTGGAATCTTTCGGCCTGGGCGAGTGGAGCGAGAGTGAGAAGAAGAAAAAATATTTTCATAAACCCTCCATGGTTTTTCCTATTTTAGGGGAAAAATCATGGAGGTGGAGGGTGCGATGCAGATTAGGTCAACTATGGAGCAGAGCTTTTTACTAAGACACCTCGATCGAGGAATCAGATTTTCTTGTAATTCGACCATCCTGCCGGATTATTTCGTGACCATCGAAATTCGATGATGGGTTTAAACTCGAGCTTAAAGATCGCCACATCAAATTTCACAAATGGGGCGTACTGTAATCGTATCCTTTTCAGGTACCATGCATCGTCTTCATGTCCGCGCAGAAGAGTGTAGCCGCTGCTCTGCCTGGCAAACGCATCTTGGACAAGGGTGAGTTTTCTTTGAACCTGACGGGCCACATAGCGGGATGCTACTGAAGCTTTTGCGTTTGTTTGTAGGCCCAGCACTAATAAGCAGATGATCATATGTTTCATGGATGTTCCTTTAAATAGTAACGTTTCTTGTCACAAAAAGTGTGAGGACAGTGGCGCCCTCAAGGGTGACGACTCCCACTCCACCGTTTGCAAAAATTTCAAATTCTACTTCGATGACATTCAGTTCAAACTGGCCTGGGTTTTTCGTCTTAGCGTTTTTAGCGAAGAAGTGAGTGATGGACATCGCCTTTTGAATTCCTCTCCGAAAAGAGAAGCGCGGGACCTGATTCACAGATGCTTTCGCTTGAAGGGCATATTCGCTTACCTCAGGCAGCACAGACGCTATTGTGAGCTTCGGCTGAACCTGCTCATCTCTTTTAAAGAAGAGTGATCCCACAGCTTTTGCTTTTCCTTTCGCAAGAAAAAGATCGCCTTCAATCGTCGTTCCTACTCCCATCTTGAGACAGTTAAAAACAAATCCATTATCAAATACTGTTCTGTCAGCTGCTTGAATATCATTGGCCATAGCGGCTACCAACTTTGCATTCGAAGAAAGCTCTACCGGAAGATACGGTACGATCGATTTCTCTGAATCATTTTTCTGCAGTCTCCACCATTCCATCCGGAGACGAAGGGAATTCCCGCCGTCGATGAAGGCGATTTTTCCTTCCACCGAAACAAAAAGTTCGAGCTGGTACTTATAAACATACCACGGACCGAGAACCGGAGAATTTTCGAGCTCGCGAGCAGTGTCCTGAAACTTTAACGCCTCATTCATCAGATTTTTAAAAAACTTAGCTCGCTTTCGGATATGCCCTGTCGACATCGCGAGATCCACGATCGGAGCAATTTCTTTTTTCAGTGCCTCTTCGGTCATCGAGGTTCCAATTTGGAGGTCAGGCTCTGTGGAAACCTCTTCTTCGGTTTTTAGAACTTTTTCCTGGTTTTTTTTAATCCAGACGAGTTCGACGGCGGCTTCTCCACCTGTGCCCAGAACGCCGATTTCACCTTCAGCTTCGATGGCAAGTTCTGTCAGAAAACTCTGAAGATACCAACGAGAACCTGAATCCTTCATCGAGTTAAAGAGAGTCTGCTTCGCCTCAAGGATATTCTGAAAAGATGCTTTGAGTTTTTCCTCTTCTGGGCCTGTCGCAAAACTTTTTTGATCAATGTCTTCTGACGTTAACCATGCTGACGGAACTTTAGCGATCATTGCGTGGGCAGATAGAGAAATCATGAGAGAAAGAAAAATGTATTTCATAATGTGTCCTGATTATTTTTTCTGGAATCTGAGTTCAAGAACGCCTTCAATCTCACCCTCGGCCACTTCAAAAAGATCAACCTCAGTTGCGAGTGCGAGACCGACAGTGACGCGTGAAAGTTTCCACGGCATGCCTTCCGTTTTCTCCGTTGTATCAAGAGTCGCCGTTACATCACGTGACATGCTCTGAAGTAGGGGCGAGAGCGTGTTGGAAAACGTTTCGTGAGGGATATACTTCATTCCGTTTTTCGTGATGACGGGGATAAAGTCATCCTTTGGCGGGGTCTCGTAACAGGCTGCGAGACACAGAAGCAGGGGCAGAAAGCCTATGCGCTTTATCATGAAATAACTCCTCTTTATGATGACTTAGATGCTTAAATCACAAGCGTGTTTGAGCTGTCAAACAAAAAGGTATACCGGCCAACGATTTATGTTTTTTTATGGATGGAGTGCGCAGGCTTAGTGATGACAAAAAAAGGCCCCGTGAGGGGCCTTTTTATATTTAATCGCAGATTCCTCTATCAACGTACTTCTTCCAGAGAATGTTAAGCGCCTGATCGAGTCCCGTCTCTCCCTGAACAACATTTCTGCGGTTCACGCGAACGATGGTCACCAGACCATTGTTCTCACCCACCTGTGCCCATTTCTGCTGGATGGAACACTTCTTCGCCATTCCAAAATATCTTTCCGGAGCATCAACCACAATTTCAAGGTTTCTGAATCCGAAGAGTGAAGAAATATTAAAGTACTCCTTAACAGTACCTAAGGCACCAGCGTGAAGAGCGGCGTTCAGGTAGCGAGTACTGCGTGAAGAGTATTCACCATTTTTAATCATGTGTTCGTAGATGACTTCGTGAAGGATGAGCGAAGTCTGTGCTTCCGCATCCATCGATTCCCAGATTCCTTGTTGGAATGTGAATTTCACTTCGTTAGGAAAAGCATTCTGAACCTGAGTTGCGGCCTGAACGATCTTGCAGCCTTCAGGAAGCTCTGCCACACCTTCATCCGGAATGTTCACGAGTTCGTTCTTCGTGAGTTTCACAATTTTTGATTTATAGTCAGCATGCTCTTCAATGGTATAGAGCTCGCGGCTGATTTCTTCAGCGCGTTTTGCGATCGCAGAACCGATTTTCGCATCAACAGCAATTACTGGTTTCAGAAGTTCAGAGATAATCTGCTCTCTGGTTGAACCAACTGAAAGAGGATTGAAGCCCCAGTCTGTTCTTCCCTGGTAGATATCGAGAACTTCGGTTCTCGCTCCCGGACATACGATGACATCGCCGCCGTTACCGACACGATCTGCCCAAGTATTGAGAGAGGTGAATAGCACCAATGCTGTGAGATATGTTTTCATTGGAGAGGCTCCTTGGAGGACTTTGTATTAAGTTTAGTTAGCGGGAATAGTTGTATAGAAATTCGGTACACTTCGGATTGTTCACCTTTCGTTAAGAGTTCGTAGATCTGATCCTGAAACTTCCGGATCATCTCTTTAGCGGCGTCCATCTTGGCCGGATCGATCGCCATGGTCATGGAAGTGAAGTCCCGCTCTTTAATAGTGTCGCGGTGTAGAGATTCACGGGCGAGATCAAGGTTTTCGTCATGACTCTTTCTCACGGACATATCAACGGTATCGTCGGAAGAGCGGATGTTCGCGGCGATACGGCTGAGATTCCCCTGAATGTCTTTCTGGATGAAGCCTAATATGAGAAGGCGCTCAATCACGTCGCGCACGCGCGTCTGTGTGATGCCTAAACGTTTCGCGATCCATTCGGTGTCGCTTTGAAAGTCTTTGGTCTTAACGAGATTTAAAATCGCGTAGTGTTCCCACTCTGCGATGAGCTTAAACTCTGAAGCTTCGATCTGGAGGAACAGAGGTTCTGGAGTAGCAGCTTCTTTCTGAGCAGTCGTGAGATATTTTCTTTTCTCAGGAAAGAGAGAAAGAATTTCATTTCTCTTCTGTGGATCAATGAGAAGTTTTCTGGTGATTTTTTCTGCGAGAGTTTTAGAAACGTTTCTCTTTCCATTGATGATGTAGGAGAGAGCTCCTACATGAATGCCAATCTTCTTCGAGTATGAGCGAAGGGAATACTTAGGGTTCTTTCTTTGAGCAAGAAGGAGATTACTTCTGAGGAGGTTTTGGATCGCGAGTTGCTCTTCCATTCCCTATATATAGATCAACATGTGGGCCATTCATAGAGAGTGTGTAACAAGGTGTTGCATGAATCAGCGACAACAAGGTGAATGATTTCAGTGTCTTGGTTCAGATCTTGAATAAATTACAGCCTGTTGCAAAAGAGCGCGACAGTTTAGCAACACCTTGTTGCAGATTCTCTTGAAGATAAACTTTGGTCATGGTTTAAGGCTTTCAACACTCCACTAACGGAGAATTTAAAAAGGAACATCTCATGAAAGCAAATCTCGGTCTCGCCATCACTCTCGGTCTTCTCTCACTTGCAAGTTTCGGAGGTGTGTCCCACTCTCCGGTAGCTTACTCAGACTCTGCCGACGTCACTGTTTACGCTACTCAGATCAAACTGACAGACGCTCGCTACTTCGAACTGGCGACGAAAGTTGTTGAGTCTCAGATTCCAGGTTGTCAGGAAAACGGCGAGCAAGGTCCAGGAGCTTGTACACAAGTCACTGTTCTTGAAAGAACTCCGGTCATCCAGGTTAACGTTGAATATGCTGACCAGTTGAACCAGTCGGAAGGAAACATGATGACGAACATGAACTTCAACTTCAATGTTACTGATTTCTCTGCTGAAGAAGTTGCTGCTCTTAAGGCGAAAAAAGGTCTTTTCGGAATCCAGCTTTACAGCAAATCATGGGCGGCTAAGCACTTTGACCTCTCTGTCACAAAAGTTCAGAGAACCATTCAGATTGTAGATGTTCGTAACTCCAAGATCTGCCGTATTCTTGAATCTGGCGAAATGGAGCCTGGTTGTGTTGAAACTCTTGTCTATAAAGAAGCCAAGACTCCGGTTAAAGCTCTCAAGATTTCTCTCAAGTAATACCCCGCAAATCCCCACCCCAAAGGACCGGTCGCAAGACCGGTCTTTCTTATTTACAGACGGTCTCGTCAGAAATGCTGAAGAGATTGAACGCAGAAATTATTTCGCTCTCACGGGAGTTCTTAAGTGAGCAAACTTTGGTCGTTTGTTTCTTTGAAGTCACCAGCGCTTGACCGGATACATAATTGATGTCGCTTTTCTCTGCGCCACTTTGGTAGTTGGCGGAAATAAGAGTGTAGGCACCCTGACTCAAACGATAGACATAGAGTGACGTGGAGTCGGAATCGGAATTCTTGAGTTCGATAATATTCTCTCCCCGAGAAGAGGTCTTCTTCAGGACCGTGAGATGAACGCACTTATCATCCGGGCGTGAGCCAAGCTTGCAGAAGTTTGCCTGGATTCCCAGAATCTGTTTTCCATCCATGTTTATCTGAAGACCCGTCGGCCGGTCCGATCCTTTTGTATCAGTCAGCCAGATGATCGAATCTTTCTTTTCATTATTATTCAGATCAAAATTGGTTTCTTTGAGGGGAATTGATTGTGCGAGGACGGAAGTGGAAAAACCGAGAAGGCAAAGGGTGATTTTTTTCATGCTCAGAGTTTAATAGAGACTAAGAAGGTTTCCAACCCACAATTTAGTGGGGTGGAAACCATTTACTTACAGGGTCTTAGTTCACGAGGTGAGAGAGGTCAGCTTCAGTGTGACACTTGATTTCTGCATTATCGTCACCGGAAGTCTCATCACAAAGTTCGATGTTGGTGAGGGGAATGGCCTTCAGCTGCGCCGACGTAAGTGTCGGACCACAGGTATTCGAGTTACCAGAATCCGTGGTTGGAAGTTTTGTCGTTACCCCGTCCGCAGTAAGAGTTGAAGTCGTCGTCATGCTCGTAAGCTGGCTGCATCGGATATTATTAAGATTGATCGTTGCAACCGCAGATGTGTTCGATGTCTGGGAGACGTTTTTCCCATCACGGGAAAGATCATTGGTATAACTGAACTTAAATTTCAGAGTCAGCCTGACGCCGTTATTCGTCATGGTTGTTCCCGGCGGAAGTGGCTCAGTGATATCTTTCACCAACTGCTCCATACTTTCCATCTTCACTTTTCTTGAAACGGGTTCTAATTTTCCGGCCTCAAAGGTTTCTTCCAGAGTGTAGATCATATCGCCATCGATTTTCAGGATGGTGTCCCGGTCTTTAGAATTCATCTTCGCGATTTTTGAGTCGTATTTTCCAGTCGCCTCATTGAAAGTCAGGTCTACATAGGCGCCATTTTCATTGTTAATATTCACCATCCCGGCAGTTTGAGAACGGATTGCCTCTTCAAATTTATCAGCTGTCACAGGATCAATTCTTACGCCTTTGGATGGAATCGACCCACCACCACTGCTACCATTACATGAAGCCAGGACAGTCAAAAACGCCAGCAATCCGAAGACTTTCATAATTCCACCTTTGATGAGAAATGTTCCGGGAAGAATAATCCGGGTTCAGAAAATTAGGGGGATTGAATAGGGGAGTGGGTGAATTTTACAATCTTAAGCCAAGTTTAATGTGCTGAAATGCTTCCAGAGGTCTAGTTTGAGATTATGGACAAGGAACAGGATATAAAAATTCTCGTCGTCGATGACAATCAAAACAATCTGATTGCGATGGAAGCAGTTTTCTCCGGAACTCAATACAAGTTGATTGAGGCCACTTCAGGTATAGAAGCTTTGGCGATGTTCGATGTTCACGATGATATTGCCCTCGTTCTCCTTGATGTTCAGATGCCGGAAATGGATGGCTATGAAACCGCTTCCAGAATGAAAGCTCGGCCGGACTGCGCTGAAGTTCCTATTATCTTTATTACCGCCTACTACCGCGAAGATCCCTTCGTGAAGAAAGGTTACGCTTCCGGAGCAGTTGATTATTTCGGAAAGCCGTTTGATCCGGATCTTCTGAAAATGAAAGTTGATATCTACGCTTCTTTTCGGCAAAAAACCTTTCTCTTAAAAGAGCGGGAAAAGCGTGTGAAAGAAACGGAAGAACTTCTGCGCGCCGGTAGAAAACTTGCCGGAACTTTCGAGAAACTCACGGTGGGAATTTTGATCAGTGACCGCGATGGAAAAATATTTCAGTGTAATGATTTTGCTTCCCGACTTTTCAATGCTGATGAAGCAGAGGGAACTGATCACTACGGCGAAATTCTTAACTGGTGGGATAAAAACGGCGCCATCATCAAAGAAGAAGATGGCCCACTCAAGCGAGCCCTTGCCCAGGGAGTTTCTACCCATAATCAAACGGTTCAGGTTCGCTGCCTTGATGGAGCTATCAAATCTCTCGTGGTATCGGCTTCACCTCTGGTTGAAAGCAAAGGTCGAATCATGGGAGCGGTTATTATCCTCCAGGACTTGAGTGAAACCCGCAAAATCGAGAAAGACTTTGAGCAGAAGGTCTCTCAGTTAATCTCGGTGAATATCGAGCTTGAACAAAAGCATTAAACGCTGGTAATCTCCTCTCACCAAGGAGTCCTCATGAAACTTATTCTTTCCCTCGCTCTGCTTTTCACTGTCTCTCTCGCCTTTGCGGCCACAGCCCCAGAAAAAAATAGTTCTGAGAATAAAGCTGCCGAGGTCAAGGAAGCAGAATACGGCGGACACTGTCCGATGGGTCTTTGTCTTAAGAAACGCGTAAAAGGTGACGAGAAATTTTCACTCGATTACAAAGGTAAGCACTACATCTTCTCTTCAGAAGAATCGCGCGCGAACTTCAAGAAAGACATGGATAAAAATATCGAGACCGCTAATTCTCAGTGGTCTGGTATGGGTGCCTCAGAAAAAGCGAATAAATAATTAGTTATTTTTATTTCTTCCTCTCATCCATAGTTTTTGCAGGGTCTTCACTTGAGGCGACATCTTTGCGCATCAATAAGGCCCTGCCTGAAAACTACGACAGGGTCACGAGACTCAGAACCACCACCGTTGAAAATAACCATCTCGTTTTTCATTTTCTCCTCGATGCACAGATGCCTGAGTATGAGTGGGCGCTCCCAAAAGTGAAGGCCCAGGTTCTGAAAACGATCTGTTCCGATTCACGTGAAGGGCATGTTCTTAAAAAAGAAAGGGCGAATATCGTCTACCGATATGAGAATGTGAAAGGCCAGTCACTGGGAGAATTCATGGTCACTCCCGCGCACTGTATCGCTGGACGGTAGAGTTTATCTATTTTTGATCTGCCGTAAATGGCGAATACGATTTTGTGCTTCGAGTGTTCTTTCGTAATAAAGCTCGAGAGTGCTTTCGATATTTTTACTGGTGATTTGTCTTTCAAGTTCGCGGTCACTCAACTGAGTGACAATCTGAATCCCCATGAGTGATATCTCAATCGGCGCAGAATTTCCAAGTAGCATCGGATCACATTCATGCTCCACTTTCAGAAGCTCCACATTCGCGGCCATGTATCGTGGTTGAAGATTCCGAAGGTGAGCGCGCAGGCACTGGTTATAGTCTTTTCTCCACGCTGACATGTGAATCACCCAATTGTAGGCACGACTGGCTTCGGCCGAACAGGCCGACTTGTCTCTTTCCATAAGGGTGCGCGCGTCCGCAAAAACGGAGGTCGTACCAAGGATCAGTATAAGGATAAAAAAGAGACGTGGCATAGGGGGCCTATCGGATGGATGGCCCCGGAAATTGAGCTAGTAAAGTTCCCCAAAGCGCGCCCGGAGCTTGTCCTTAATAAGTTCAGCAGAATGGCCTTTAATCTTGAAGGCATTCATCGGGGCCTTATGGTGGAATCCCGCGCGCTGAAACACATTGGAATAGTCGTAGTCGAGTCCCACAAACATATCTACCCGCTGGGCACCAACACCCTCGAAGGCGCCGCCGGTATCTCTTACGATGAAATAGCCTTCGTGTTTTGTTCCATCCGGAAGAAGAAGACCGACTGCTTTAGGCACATAAATAATATCACCGATGGCGTGAATCTTATTATCGGTTGCGAGCGTATGGTAGGGAAGAAGACAAAGATTTCGTCTCACGCCTTCGCCGTAAGTACAGCGATCAAGAACATGAAAACGACGGACGCCGTTCACTGTTCCGGCAACATTAATCGCGAGATCACTTTGAAGGCCTTTCGAAAGGACACCCGATCCTTCCATCAAAAGCACGCGATAAAAACGCGTGCAGACGGTGGCGATGGTGCTTCCGTCGGTAGCAAGAATCTGTGATCTCTCAGTTCCGTTATAATCCGCTCCACCGTACTTACCTTTACAGTTCGTACGAGCTTCCTGGGGAATGTAATACATGGTGGGAAGAATATCTGTGATCTTCGTGAAGTCAGCGGCGTCAACTTCATCCGGAGCTTGAGTGGGGTCCTGATGAGGGGGAGGAGTAACAGGATCTCTGCGTACTTCAAGAGTCTTGTGACTGGAGGTATGTTTTCCGCAGGCCACAATAAGAACGAGAATCAGAAGTACTGAACGCATGAATAACCTCTTAGATAAGAGGAAATCATAGCGAATTTCACCTCAAAAGGGCCCTAACTGAGTCTTACAGCTGGTGAATGCCTGAAGAAATTCTCCGGTATTCAGGAACTTCGCCGTTCACACAAGGTGACTGCTCGATAGATTTTAAAATCGTCTGACCCGGAAGTGTCACGTGCTGGACAACTCTCGCTACGTGTCTCTGGACCACACAACTCTTATACCAGCTCTGGGTCATCATCTTTCCGTTCTGCCCGGTGAAGCTCACAAGTGATGAGCCTGGTTTTACTTTCCCGCCCCAATGAAGAGCTTCCACCAAGTCTTTCGGAGTCATGACAGGAAACTCATTTCTAACGACCTGATAATAATGTTCCACGATGCTCGTGACTCTTGGTCCGGCATTGTAGGCCGCAACTGCAAGGAGCCATCCTGTGTGAAGGGGATAGTAAGGAGTGGAGTTAGATATTTTGCACGATGAGGTACGAGGAGTGGAAATCCGTTCACGGCCCTGAAGAGCGGAGGGAACATAATTCACGAAAAGATTTTTGAGAACTGCCGCTTTGAAGCGGATTGAGAGATCATCATTCTGGCAGTTTTTAATAAACGATCGAGCAGCGAGAAATGTTTTTGTTCCGAGTCCTGTTTCTTCCTGCGTAATACCTTCGAAATCTGATGCCATGATCTGATAGTCCGGACGATCACCAAGCCTTTTGAAAGCGATATCATAGAACGGTTCAACGTGAATTCCGCTGATCGTTCCGCAATCAACAGCGGGCCAGTTGAGATTGGTCCGTTCAGCTTCAGTCAGATTTTTCATCCCCTGGCACCATTCAGAAATATTGAGCTGGGCGATCCCACACGAATAGTTTCCTCCGTCCGGAGAAATACCAAGACTCGCGAGAAGAGATTCCTGCGTGATGGCACCGATCAGGATGTGGGGAGGAATGCCGAACTTTTCAGATGCTGAAACAACACTTTTTAATTTTCCTTCCGGGTTTGTTCCGCCATTTTTTACCATCCAGGCAATCTGCATCTGAACTGGCGTGAAAGTTCCGGGAATAACTTCTTCACGACGAAGCATTTCTTTGTACCGACAAAGCTTGAGATCTGCCGCGCGATTCATTTTCCATTCTGTGATTTCTTCGGATGTCATGTGAGTAGGAAATTCATCCCAGATATTTTTCACGAGAGTGAAATCCGGGCAGGTATGGCCTTGTGGAAAGATTTTTTCCGGACATTGAACTGCGGGATTTTCCCAATCAGCAAACGCATTTAAAGACAGGCCGGAAAGGAGCAGAAGGATAAAGGTTTTCATGAAGGGTATCTACCCCTCGAGAACACAGTTTTTCAAGGGGTTTACCAGACCGTGTATTAAAGGAAGGATTCGGCCCGGAAGATGCCTATGATGCTGATTCCCGTACTCATTCTGATCACAGTTCCGTTATCCACGAAGACTTCTGTGGGAGTGACCGTCACCTTAAGTTCCTGTGCCATCGCCTTGGCATCAAGAAATGTGAAGGGATAGGGGTTTTTCTCCAGAAATTTCAGGACTTCTTCAGGGGTCTCGAAAGGATTGACCGCCAGGATACTCTCACCGGCAATGGCCCTCTCGTCGACCGAGTTTTTAAAGCGGTTCATGTCCATCTTGCAGGGGCCGCACCAGCTGGCCCAGAAAATCACAACTTTCTTTCCGGGATCAGGAAAAGCGAGACTACCTTTCCCAACAGGATAAATAATCGGATAGCTCGCTGGAGTGAGGCGCGCTCCTTCTTTCATGAGTGCATTCCAGATGGAAGGTCCCTGTTGCCAGAGAAAAAATCCGAGAATAGCGAGGTAGACGAATTTACTTTTGCTGGTTCTTCTTTTCATGGAGTCTGTGCCTTTTAGTTATTTTAGCACAGACTCCGAAAAAAATTGAATTTGTTACTGGAGAGAGTCCTGAGTTCCGTTATCGAAGCTCTTCTGACTTCCGACACCCGGGCCGGTGATCGCCATGAGTTCTACCAGGAGATCCTGCGTGACGTCCGGAAGATCGACGGAAGTAATGCCTTCAAGCTCGAACTGTTTTAGTTTCTTGATAACTTTTTTTAATGACTGGTCAATTTCCATGAACTCTTTTTGTCTAGGCTCTACCGGAGTAGAGGCAATCGCTCGATCCACTCCCTGGGCCTTGGCGAGTTTCACGAATTTCTTTATATCTTTAACCGGAAGTTCTTTGATGTGATCGATGGCCTCTTCCTGATCCTTCTTGCTCATCCGCACGATCTCATTGGTCTGGCTCACAGAGAGCTCGCCATTTTTTCTCGCCTCCTTCACAGACTTTGAGGCCATTTCATCGCGGTTAATCGCCTCATGAATCTGCTTCGGAGATAAACCCGTTTTTTCCGAGACCATGACGAGAAATTTTTCTGCCGGAAGAACTTCTACAACAGGTTCGCCTTCTACTCGCGGAGTCGGCTCAGGCTCAGGGTGAAGCTTAGTATAGATTTCCCTGGCACGACGAAGGTGAACTTCGATTTCCATTTTCGAGAGATCTTTTCTCACGAGGTTCTCATCAATAGAGACGAGTTCCATTTCCAGAGGGCCCTTGTCGATCACCATCACGGCCGCTTCGGTGTATCCAAGATTCATCAGCGCCTGATAGCGGCGGGCACCAGCCAGAATAACGTTATCATTTGAAATCACCAGCGGGGCGATGAGGCCCACGGTACTGATGGATTTTTCCAGATCAGTCACGTCTGTTCCCAGACGGAGATACGGGTTAGAGGCCTTGAGCTCAGATAGCTTTCTTGTTTCCAAAAACATACTCCTGGAGTGAATGTGTGAGGGTGCATCCTCGTGGCACAGAGGTTTAATGTCAGGGAAAAGAGTTTCACATAAACTGACATTAAATAATGAACGTTGGAGTTTTAAACAGAATAAGTTGGAACTAAAGTCTACTGGTTTAGCTGGGCCTTCAAAACATAGCCATCAAGGACGGGAAGTTTACTGAGAAAGGTGATGTCGACTTCATACCAACCGGTAGCCGGAAGGGACGGGTGGTAGATGATATCGATCTTACTTTTTTTATTCGTCGGTTTTACTTCAAAGAAATAGGCATTTTTAAGTCCCGCTACATCACCCCGGCGGATGAAGTTGAGATCTGCCTTGGGAATATCCATGTGCTTTTTCTTTTCGAGTTCTTTGTAGCCGGCCTCCGTGCGGAATTTTTTCGGAAACTCCATCACTTTTGTTCCTTCCAGAAGTTTCTGGGGAACCGGAACCAGATCTTTTTTCTTCACTTTGTACTTCATCTCCACCAGGTACTTCGTTTTATCGGGAAGGATGTTCACTACCACTTTTCCATTTTTGTGAAGCTTTCCGGGTTTCACTTTAAAGACAGCGCTGAAAGCGGTGAGGGAAAAAAGGAAAATAAAAATGATGGATAGGAATCTCATAAGAAAAGGATAATGATCCGCTCGTGTCAATCAAAGTTGCCCGGGGCCAAATTAAACCTGAAGTTATTTCTGACTAGAGACGTTTGATAATGTGATATCCGAACTGGGTACGCACGATGCCGGAAATTTCATTCTCTTTCAGTAACAATAAAGCTTTCTCAAATGACGGGACCATTCTGCCCTTGGGAAATTCTCCGAGATTTCCCCCCTGCTTTGATGACGGACACATGGAAAAATCGGACGCGAGCTTCTCAAAGCTTTCACCCTGAGAAAGTTTCTTCAAAATGTCTTTTGCCTCATATTCATGGGCCACGAGAATGTGCTGAGCTTTAAGATTCATGGGTTTAATTGTGGCCTCGTTATTGTTCTTTTTACAGGGCCTTCACAAAATTTACCCAATCAGGGTATAAACCCCGCCATCAAAGGATACCCATGAAACCATACTTTATTGGCCTCTTCACTGTTATGTCCCTCAATGCTTTTGCCGCTCCGGCAAAGCTCGCTCCCTGTGATGCCCGCGGACTGAAGTCACTCGTGGACTCAATCGCTGATGCCAAGAAAGACGGATACCCGAATGTGAAAATGATGAAGAATGTGAGCGGTCAGACCGTGGGCTACTATGCCTGGGGCAAGGAAAAAACCGCGATGAGTTCTGAGGTTTGTGAATACCTTGAGACTGACGAGATGGTCACCGCCAGCAAATGGTTTTACTGGGAATCTCTGGGGAAACCTGATCCGTCATCGTGGACAATCAACGGCAGCTACAGCATGAGACAAGACGAGGGCGGAGCAGATATCGACATGCTCAAGGCCAACAAGAAAGGCAACGTGACTGTCGCCATCACGATTCTCGGAATGGGAGAAGATGATTTGGTTCCAGTGAGAAAAGACGTCGTTACTTTTTCTGATAAGTAGATTGATAACAGAAAACGCCGGCAAAATTAGCCGTGCGTTTTCTTAGTCAACTCATCAATATTGCAGATCAATCATCTCTCAAATTTCTTAAGCACGAGAAAATGCTGTTCTTTCGCAGTTAAACGCTCTACACTTTAAATATCTGTTTTCAACTAACCCGCTACGAAACCGCTATTAGTTCTTATTTCAGATCAATTTGACCGAGACAATTTATCCTACTTCTTCTCAAAAATTTATTTACGAAAAAACA
>JBKJNQ010000262.1:0-5317 GCA_046593575.1 Bacteriovoracaceae bacterium | reverse complement strand
GAGAGCCTTCAAGATACATCCGGATTTCTTTCTGTGAGCATTCATTTTTTAAAGTGTTGAGACCAATGCGACTTTTTAAAAAGCTCGCACTCTGAAGCGCAAGAGTTGCTCCCGTCGTCGCAATTTTTATCTCGGCAGCTTTTAATCCCCAACCCGCAAGTCGCGCGGCCATCCCGATTTCCAGTCCGATGGGGCCGGTCATCATGGGAAGAACAAACAGTCCAATATCAACGGCGATTTCAACCCGTCTTTTGTTCTGTGAGTAGCGCTGGAACTGCTGAGCAAAATAGCAGGCATTGTTTTTCTCGGCCGCTGTAGCGAATGGATGAAAAGATGTTCTCAAGGCGTCTTCCATGAGTTCCGGAAAGCGCGAAGAAGCATTCTCGAGATATTCAGCTGTGTAATTTTCGTTACCGGAGCGGATGATGGGTTTACGTCCGTCACTCAGGAATTTCTGATAGACCTGTTTTCTTTTTTCGAGATTTCCCACGACATCAAAAAGTGCGGTTTTCAGATCAGCTTCAAAAATAATCTGGGGAAGGGGATTTTTATTTTCTAGGTCATTGTCGGTAAGATTGGAGAGTCTTTCCTCGAAGGCCTTGTTCGCGAGAACTGGTCTCTTCATCATCAGAATCGCTTTCAGTTTTTGCAAGGCTTCGATATCATCCTGAAGCTCAAGCTTTCTCATGGCGCCGCAGTTATTGAGACAGATATTGAACTGCTTTTTCTTGATCATCATCTCTTTCTGAAGAGTGGCCAGACGATCAAAGTCCGCGCGGATAGTTCTGATTTCTGCTGTCGAGGCATCAAACGTGGGTTCAGATCTTCCGTCTCTAAGAGTGCGCGCCAACGGCATAAGATCATGTTGAAGAAACGCGTAGGTTCTTTCGAGGTTCTGAGCTTTTGTTTCTAAATACTGAAGGCGCGCGAAAGGTTCAGTCAAACGAAGTAAAATCTCAGGTCGCGCTTGAGCACATTCCGCGCATTCAGTTGGAACTTCATAGCCGTAGGCTAGGCCCAGAAATGAAAAGAGAATGAGGACAAAAAAGCGCATGAACTCTTTTCGTCAGTTATGGTCAAAAAGATGAGGCAAAATCAAGGCCGAAACTTATTCCCATTTCGTCTGAAATTGAAAGCTTATGGCGCGGCTGACGACCGAATTCCGAACAGGGCCCAGGAAGGTCTGATCGGTATAATTGAGTCCCACCGAATGAGCGGCACTGATGGTGTAGCTGAAGTTCACAGATGAGTCCCAAACGAGGCTGCCTTTTCCATTCGCTTTACTGCCATTAGCGACGACACTTTTGGCCCCTTCGTATCTCGGAGTAAGTGCCAGCCCGTAGCGCGCCTTCGAGCGCCAGGGAATGTAGCCAACTCCGCCGGTGGCACTGGTTCCCCAGAAACCCGAAACTTCAGTTTTTGCGTTCTGGTTTTCAAAGGTTTTCGCAAAAGAGCGGTGAACTTCTGAACTATAAAGAAAATCCCATTCGTGAAAATTGGAAATGCCAAAAATACCGACACTTGTTTGATAGGTTCCGGTTCCACGAGCATCTACGCTGAAATTTGAGCGCGCATCGTACTGGGATTTTGCCGTCGGAATATTCAGCGTCTGAAAAACCCAGAGGCGCTTGAGCGGAAAAAGTTTATATGCGTGAGACAAGCCTAAGTCATTCCACCCGGAAGAGTTTGCGTTGTCACCATTAAAGTCTCTGGTGCGGTTCTGGTATTTTACTGAAACACCTGATTGATAACGTGGTGACCATCCGTAAGCGAGATCAAGTTTTGCGAGATTGATGACATCGCGGTTATTCGCGCGACGAAACGTGCTTTTACCATTTTCATCTACGTCACCGATCACGCGACTTTGTGAAAGTGTCACGGTTTCCTGCCAGCTCGAAGGCAGGATCATGAGATTAGAGACACTCGTATTGGAAACGCAGCAGGAAGCTGCGAAGAGAGAGCTACTGTAGAGAAAGAAAAAAAGGTTAAAGAGTAACAGGAACGATCGTTTCATCAAAAACCTGACTGCCGTCTTTTAGCTGAAACTTTACTTCCCACTTACCACCCATGATGAACTGGACTTCGGAGATTTCATATTCCCCGTCGCCGGTTTTCGTGAGCTTCACCGGAGCAGAGCCATGTCCCATCGCTGGCATCCATAAAAAGACGTTGAGAGTCTTCGGAAGATTCTGGTAAGGCCCATTCATTGATCCCTGATCTTTACTCCATGTCTTCATGAGAAACTTCGAAGCACCCAGGCGCGGGCCATCCTGCCAGGAAATAATGAAGGAGAAATTAGTTTTAGAAAATTTCTGAACTTCACTTTCCGAAAGGATCGGATTGGTGATGAAGTTTTTCCCTTCCATCACATGATGAAAAAGAGGAGATTCTCCACAAGATGAGAGAACGAAGAAGCAGGCAAGGGCGATGAATTTCATGCGCCTAATCTACTTTATCAGAATGAAATTAGGCAAGTTATGACTTTTTTGAAGTATGGTTTCAGTAAATGGCTGGTTGATATTCATTCGAAGAGTTCCTTTACGATTGAGTCGGTGAAATCACGTTAGAAAGCGGGCAAAAATCTTTGGACTTTCGAGTACTTAGTAGGCTAAGTGGCTGATTCTTTTTTGACTAAAATTAAAATCCCTCTTAAAAGATCTGAAAAAAATTCATTGGCTCCACTTGAAAAATAAAATCGCGATATAAGGCGTGCAATTATTTTCACCAGGAGTCTTTATGAAGTTTGCTTTGGTTCTTATCGTTACTTTTTCGGTTTTCTCAGCTTTCGCTGGAACTGCAGAAGTTCTTCAAGCGATCGCTGACAATGCCAATGTCGGTAACGGAGGAGCAGAGGTTTCTAAGAAAGCTTTCACAAGCGCTGAAGGTGCGAAGATGCTGAAGTATTGGAAAGGACGCTGGGACAATTGCACATTCTCAAAACCGTATACATCTAATAAGGCTGCAATCTCGGCAGTAAAGGATTACGGTTTTGATGAAGATACTGCGAAGACCCTCGTGAAGCTTGAGAAGGCCGGAAAGATTGCTAAAGTTTATGGCTTTGAAACAGATCACGACATTGCCTGCTCGCAGATGTGGATAAACGTCTATACAGTGGACGGCTACGCGCTCGAGATCTGGTACGGAATGGGTGATTAAGCGCCCAACGCTTGGCTTCTTTTTGTCGTCTTCATTTACACATGAAAAGCCTTTTTATAGAAAGGAGTGTTCTTAAACCTTTCTCAAAGGCTTTTCATGAAACTTCTTTTCGTCATCCTGTCGCTTGTTTCCCTCAGTACTTTCGCCAATGAAATCATTAAAATTTCTGACGGGTCTGTGGCCAAGTGTGACACCAAAGTCGATGTCCTTAAGTACCGTGCTCAATCTATCTACCGTCCGCTATCTTTTGAGTTCAGAAATGGCGCCGCAGATGTGACTGTGGAGTTTCTTAAATGCGTTCAGGAGGGAGAAGCTTTTAAGTTTGTCCGTGATACAAATATTTCCGAAAGAACCGTCACTTTTGAAGCTGGCCCTATGTCCCGTGATGGACAGACCGTAAGAATCGAAAGAGAGAAGTTCACTCTTGTTGCTTTCCGTTCAGATACAGTTCGCATTCATTCAAAAAATGAGCTTACTTCAAACGGTGACAATACTTACTCAGCTTCTCTTCCTCTAAAAGTTGCAAACCTTCAGGAAAGCCGCGATGGCGAGAAATTCTTCGAGATGACTGTCTCAAATAAGATGGTGATGATCGATGAAGCTACCAACAGAGTCATCGATTCAAGAATCGATTTCCTTGGTAGCTACAGAATGACCGTTAAATAAACTTAAATTGAAAAGGGGCCTTAGGGCCCCTTTTTTTGTCTGAAATTACAACTTGAGCTTATAGAACTTTTTGTCGTTTATCTTTTCCACCTTGCAGTTCAAGGGCTGACTGTTCGCGATCGCGTGCAGCTGTGCGATTTTTCCCTTAGGCATTTTCGATACAGCAATGAAGCCACCTGGAATGAATGGTGCCGGAACGGCTTCCGGTTTTTCGATCGGCTTTCCATCACAACTTTCCACAGAGAAATAAACCGTCTTCACGTCCTGCGGTCCGCGGGAAAAGTGGGAAGTCTTTTCCAGATGAATGCTGCACCTGAGAGTAAGTCCCTTTTTCGGCTCATAAGTAAGCGCGTGAGAAATACCTTCGTTCAGATTTACTGAAAACTTTCCTTCCTGATTGGCGCAGGAAATTTCAAGTACCGGTGAAAGGAGAGCAGCATGCGCGATGGGAATGAAGAAAACTATGCTTAACCATTTCATTGACGACCTCGCGGGCTGCAATAGGGAATTGAGTGAGAGGAGCAGTGGATATTTCCCTGTCCGGTGTGAGCGTAATCCCAGGTGTCGACAGAACTGGGAGTAAGACCCAGACGACGGGTTTGTTCTTCCAGATAGGACTTATAGGGAGTCGTGACCGGCCCCGGGAAAATAAGTGTGTTGTTCATCATGATCGAATTGGTGGGATTCGGGAAAAGAGAGTTCGCCCCTGAAAGCCCGATGACTAATTCCCGATTTCCATTGATGCTCGTTACGTGGCTTCCGGTTTCGGACGCGGGAGAAATACTGAAGAGGTTTGGAACGGGAGTGAACATCGAGGCGATGTCCGGAAAAAAGGGACGACATTGGGGAAGTCTTTCGAGAATTTTGTCATACATCTTTCTCTTGCTTCGATCCATGGCGGCCTGGATGAGAGCATTGTATTCAAGAAAGGGAGCACGATCTTTCATCGCATTCCACAGCTGGCTGTTCGTGACGTTGTTCACACCGTTGATACAGCGAAGTTGAGCGGCATCAACATCGATGGCATTGGCCTCCGGGAAGACAAAGCGGACCATGGACTGAAGAACCTTACTTCCGGGCGGTGACTGAGGCTGAATACTGTCGCCAGCTTCTCTCACAGCATCGCAAAGAAATTCTCCACCAGGAGTAGAAAAAGTTCCTGCGTAAGCGTCGGTATCTTTAATGTCAGCAGCGAGATTTAAGGTGATGGCATTACGGTTTGAGAATTCCGGACGCTGAAGAAGTTCTTTTCCTAAATTTGTATCAGCGGCGAAAATATTAAAGGCGCATTCAGCGGGTCTTCCTGGAATATTTCTTCTGTCTCTTACGACTTTTAAAATTTCGTCAACGTGACCTACCTGCATCCAGCTGGTTTCAACGGACACTGTATTTTCCGGAGAACCGCAGACCTGATTGGCAAATACAGTGTCCGTTGAAACCAGCTGGATGCAGGTAGGTCACGTTGACGAAATTTTAAAAGTCGTAAGAGACAGAA
>JBKJNQ010000250.1:0-20639 GCA_046593575.1 Bacteriovoracaceae bacterium | reverse complement strand
CAAAGACCTCGCCAATTCTAACCCCGCGTAAAAAGTTGCGACACTCTCCATCAAAAGAGGAATTATGCCCGCTTAAATTTATTTTTAGGAGGCAGATTGGACGATCAGGAGATCACCAGGGAAGAGTTTTTCCCTGAAAGGTACGAAAAGTTCCCGATTCTTTTTTTCCACTCTCATAGATGAGATTTAACAGCCCTTTTGCAGAATCTTCTATACTCACCTGCGCTCCCTCTCCACCCATGCGGGTTTTCACCCAACCCGGATGAAAAATAAGACTCGTAAGCCATGCCTCATCAACGGAAAGAGATTTTACCACCATGTTGAGTGCCGCCTTGGAAGCACGATAAGAAACGTATCCGCCGGAAGAATTGTCGCCCACTGAACCCATCTGGCTCGAAATAAAAACGGCCCGTGCATGAGCACTTTTTTTCATGAGAGGAAGTAGATCCAGTGTCAGGAAGTAAGGAGAGGTGGAATTAGTCAGAAACGTTTTTTGGAATTCCTCTCGTGAGTCTCCGTTAAAAACTCCGGCATTATGAATAACAATATCGAGAGAGTTCCATGAAGAAAGAGTCGTTATGAGTTTTTTCCCAAGTTCAGGGTCATTGACATCACCCTTGATGAGGATCATTTGATCAGAAAACTTTTTTTGAAGAGTGGAAAGCTCAGGTGACTCTTCCGGTGCGCGTGCAACGCCACAAACTCTCTCACCTTTTTGCAGAGATTGCGTGAGAAGTTCAAGTCCAATTCCTCTTGAAACTCCGGTAATCAGAATGTGATTCATAAGCTAACCTCTATTTCCCATTTTGCTCTCCTACCGCACTTTTCACAAGTTGCACGGTACCATCATAAGGAGTTCAAAGTCCGTTAACATAGCTTCAATGAAGGAGTTCTTATGAAGGATAAATCGAATTGCTGTCAATCCATCCTGGTTGTCGAAGACGATGAGGATATTCGCTCGGCGATGATTGATGTGCTGGAGTCGGAAGGCTATCACGCAGAAGCTGCAAAGAATGGACAGGAAGCTCTGGATATTCTCCACATAATTCCTAAGCCCTGTCTGGTGCTTCTGGATATGATGATGCCCATCATGAATGGTAGGGAGTTTCTCGACAAGGTCATGCAAGATGCTGTTCTCGCACCAATTCCGGTGTTGATCGTTTCAGCAGTGGCAGATAAAACGAATACGAAAGGGTCTGTGGGCTTTCTCAAAAAGCCCGTGGATATCGATGTGGTCTTAGAAATGGTAAACAAATATTGCCATGGAATAGCTAATCAGATTGACGATCGTTCTCAGCCGGAAGCTCAACATCCCCATTCCTAACGTTTCTCAGTTCAAGTACCAGCTCGTCAGATTTGTTTTTGCAGAAGGTAGATAGACCTTTTGAAATCTTCCGGAAGTCTTCTTGAAATCCAACATACGGAACAAACGCCGTGGTGCTGCGGTTAGTTTGCAGGAACTGATCCCCGGCCTGATAAGCGACTCTCACAACCTCACGAGGGTTATTACTGTCGATAAGCTCGAGATCATAACCACCATTGACGACTTCCATACCAACAACGAGAAAGGCGTGAGAAACAACTCCCTTCATTTGCGCCATCACCCACATAGATGCAGGAGACTGACGGAAACTTTGATAAACAGCGTTCATGCGAACTTCCATGTCCTTGGGAGGAAGAATGGAATTACCAGAAATACCTCTGATCCACTGAAAATTATAAAATCCATCGAAGACCTGCCAGTCGTTCAAAAGATTTTGAATCTGTCCCTGATAGTCACGGGTAAAAGATTCAAAATTTTCATAGCCTGGAATAGTGACAACCCGGTCCATGTTACGAAGACCAGCGAGAATGGAGTTGAGCTGAACGGGTGTAGGTTTCGAATTTTCAGGATTATATTTCGCAAGAAAAAATGATGAGCGTTGAAGACGACTGTGCCACCAACAAACTCCTCCATCCATGAGTCCCCCGGCATTCTTAAACGCGATCCGCGCTTCAGGCACCTGCATGAGAGAAAGGATGTCGCCTCGATTTCTTTCACAGAAATTCCGTGACTGGGCAAAAAGAGAAGAAGAAGCAAAGAGCGACAAGAGGATTAAGATTTTCATAGGAAAAGCTTATTTCTCCAGTCTTCCTTTGCAAACTTACAGAGTCTGGCATTAACAAGGAAAAGGCCCACGAAGATTCGCAGGCCTTCTTTTAACGCAGAAATTAGCGATTAGTGTGACTGATGGCCCGATCCAAAATTGCGAATAGAGTCCGCTAGTCGTGGGGGCATGAGATTCATTACCATGTCAGCAGTCGTTCCGAGAAATCCTTCCTGCATAACCTTAGGCTTCAATTCTTCGAAAGCGACACACATGGCAGTGGCTTCTTCTGAAGTAAAAGCATTGCGGGCCTCAGCAAAAATTTCGGTTTCTTCTTCCTGAATGTGATGAGTAACGGCCGCGAGAAGTTTTGTCGCAACTGCACGCCATCCCATATTCATTTTATCCATGACCTGAAGTGTACGAAGAAGGCCTTCAGCTTCCATGTGCTCCTGATAACCATGAAAAACGAGTTTTTTGTCCGCATTCACAGCACGGAGTGTGTTGTAGAACACAGACTCTTCCGCGCGGGAATGGGGCACGAGAGCGTTGCGGATTTCCTCAACCAGGACGTACCGATAATCATCGCCATCTCTAAGAGCAATGAGGTCATTCAATAACTGCTTTAATTCAACGTGATCTTTTTTCAGTGCTTCATATATTTCCATAATTCCACCTTGGTTGGAGTTTACCTGAATGAAAAACCTGCAAGTCTCCGACCAAAAAAGCTGAAGGCTTTTAGTCTCTCAAATCTTCATCTCTTCTGATGTTGGCTTAAGGGGCAAAGAGGATAAACATTTTTAGATAAGGTGGAGGTACGTATGGAAAAATTAAATGTTCTTTGTGTTGTTGGTGGCATTGCCAGGAATTCTCTCAACCGGAAACTTTTTAAAGTGGTGGAAGAGATGGCCCCCAAAGAAGTGACCATCCGTACTTATGAAATTAGCAAACTGCCCTTTTTCTCACAGGATCTCGAGAATGATCCTCCTGATACAGTAATTCATTTCAAGGACATGATCAGGGATGCTGATGCTGTTCTTTTTATCACACCAGAATACAACCGCTCATTTCCGGGAGTTCTGAAAAATTCTGTCGACTGGGGTTCGCGTCCCTACGGCCAGAATCTTTGGGATAAAAAACCTGCCGGTGTTATGGGTGCAACCATCAGTACGGTCGGGACATTCGGGGCCCAGCATCACTTGCGCCAGGTTCTGGCCTACCTCAATATGAGTGTGATGGGTCAGCCGGAATTTTATTTTAATGCGACCAGTGCCTTTGACGATCGCGGCAAATTGATTCATGAAAAATCCCGCGAGTTTGTTCAGAACTACTGGAATGCTTTCATGTCCTGGATTGAACGCGTTGGAGAAAAGAAGGGTCCAATGATCGAAGGGACATTTCCTTCGACAGGTCAGGAAGATTCTCCCTACGCGCATTAGACTCAGTTGATCTTTCCATGGCCGCAGTCCTTTCTACTAGAATGAGCAAAAGTGAGGATTCATGATGAAACTTATTCTTCTGCTCTTATTAATTTCCGGAATTCAGGCCTTCGCTGAAGATAATAATTATCCTGAAAGTGATCCTACTCTGGAGAGCGAATTTTCTCCTCCCCGTTCTCTTCCCGTATCAGATTTCGAAGAAGTGCCCCGGGAAGAGCAGGAATACGTTCCTGAACCCGTGACAGACGAGGCGCCTGAAGAAGTCTACGAAGCGGATGAAGAATACCTGGAATAATGTCAGGACTTACGGCACCGGCGAGTGATGCATAAGTCCGCGCTTACGGGGATTTTCAATCACGAGATTGTTTTCCACATCTATGACTCCCGGAAGTCTTTCCACCGCCATCTCGGCCACCTTTTTGGAAATCCGGTCTTCGACCGTTCCTTTTAATGAGATGATTCCACTTTCGACATGGACTTCGATATCAGAAGCATCAAGATCAGCACACTGATAGAGGGCGTTTGAAGCATCATCATGGATTCTCTCATCAGAGCGCTGGTAATTAGCTGGACCCTTGCCGGCATTATTTCTCCTCTGTTCGAGACTCTCGACATGATAATGCCGTTCAGAGAGCACAATCTCATCATCGAAGGGGGTGACGGAACCACGACTCCATTCCGATTCTCCGGAGGGTGAATACTTGTCAAAAAAGTCCTTATCTTCTTCAGTGGACCGATCCCCTGAGTAACGTGATTCGTTCATATCATTTCTCCTTGCAATCAGCCTGCACGCCGGAAATTCTCGATGGATTTTCGAGCACTGCTGGTAATAGTTTTTATAAAAGTCATGGTCGTAATATCTGTATTCTCTTTTTTCAAATCCTTCATCTTGGTTTCGGCCACCATGTCTTTTACCTGCGGGAAGAAGGTATCAAGAATCGCCGAGAGCTTGGCGGGTCCACCAACGTAAACATCGCGCTGAGGGTTCTCAGCATTTTTTAAGATAGCTTCTGCGCAAACATCCGGAGAATAATGCTCATGAAAGTCTGAATCAATTGCTGTGGGATGAATGAGCGTCACTTCGATGGGAAAATTACGGTCGCGAAGTTCAGTGCGAAGAGCATCCGTAATCGCCTTCACGGCAAGCTTGGTAGCGGTATAGGCCCCCAGAAGAGGCGCAGCTGCGACAGTAACCTCACTTCCCAGATTCATGATCGTCCCGCCGGATTCTTTCATACTCTCAACAGCAACCTGACAACCCATACGGGTTCCCCAGAAATTTGTTTCAAATAATTGCCGCTCCTCTTCGAACGGCGTATCCATCAGGTAACCATGGAGTGAAGTTCCGCCATTATTAATCCAGGTATCGATCGGACCGAAATTTTTCCATGCTTCATCACGCAGGCGGATGAGATCTTCGTACTTCGTCACGTCGGCAATGACAAAGCAAACCTCTCCCCCTTTTTGTCTGAGTTCCTCAGTTAATTCCCTAAGCTCTCCCTCGTAACGGGAGCAGAGAACCAATTTTGCCCCCCTCTCTGCCGCCATTCGTGAAGTCACGCGACCAATTCCATTAGTGGCATCGGTTATGACTATCACCTGCTCTGAGACAGCTTTCATTCGGGATTTTGACATAAATTACCTTCCTTCGATTTCACTCATAAGAAAATTTGCAAGTCTGGTACCACGCCAAAAACTTGAGAACATTTTAAGTTCCCAAGGGCCGATGCGCCTGAGTTTCATAAGGAAGGTATGAACAGGAGGTTGAAACATGAAAGCTCTGCTATTGATGATGATTTTTCTGACGTTTTATTCCTGCATGAAAACACGGGAAGAATATAAAGACGCCATTGATGTTCAGAAACAAGAGTCTCGGGAAGACCGGGATCGTGGTTCAAATGATAAAGAAGGCATGGGAATGGACGAGTGAGTACACTTTACTTCTGAACGATCCACCCTGAAGCAATTAAAAGCGATGTCGCCTGATGATCAGGAATGACTTTCTGTTCGCCAGTTTCCCCTTCGCCAATGAGAATCGTCTGGCAGCCAGCACGTTTTCCGGCCTCAATATCACTCATTCTGTCTCCGACCATGAATGATTGTTTTAAATCTATCCCGTGGGTTTTTGATGCTTCAATCAGCATTCCGGGAGCAGGTTTCCGGCAATCACAAGCATCGTGCTCAGTATGAAAACAGGATCTGATTTCTAATACATTGAGAGTATTTTTTACGTAGTTATTCACGAGATCCACCGCATCTCGGGAGACCCAACCGCGGGCGACATCCGGCTGATTTGTCACAACGACTATCAGGAAACCTTCATCTTTCAGAAAATCTACGGCTTCAGGAACCCCGGGAAGAAAAGAAAATTCTTCCAGGGTATAGGGAGCGCGCGGTTTTCCCAGGCGAAAGACTGTTTGATTTATGACACCATCTCTATCGAGAAAGACTGCCTTTTTCATGATTCCATCATGGCAGTCTGATCTCGTTTCGTACATCAAGAACTCCGGGGATTTCTTCAGCAATCGCCTCTGCGACTCGTTTATCCATCCGGTCTCTTGCCTTCCCCTCCAGGATCACGATCCCTTCCTCCACTTTCACATGGATGTCGGTCGCGTCCAGAGTAGGATCATTGAGAATCGCCTGACAAACTTCTTCATAAATCCTTTCATCAGAACGATGATAAATCTTAGGACCTTTGCCTTCGTGATAACCGGGCCCCGAAAAAGGCGAAAAATCATCATTCTCAAAACGTTCTCTCATTATTTGATTCCCTTGATGAGACCACCGGGCTCATCCCCGACGTCAAATTTCCCTTTCGAAAGAAGATTCATCACATCTTTAACTCCGGCAATATCAAGAGCGAGATCTTCGGCAAGATATTTGTCTTCTTTGTTACGTACATGGCCCTCCAGCGTAACAACTCCCTTTTCCACCGAGACATTCATCTCACTGGGATCAAGAACCGAACTACGGAGAAAGGCTTCACAGACTTCTTCTTTCAGAAGCTCATCGCTTCTTGAGAAATTTCTGGGACCTTTACCTATGTGATGTTTTTCTGAAAAAGATTCTGAACGTGGATCACGAGACCAGGGAATGCCATGATCCAAAGTGCCTGTACGGGAGTGGCGCATGCCATCTTTGTCCTGAACAGTATCTGGTCTTATGCTTTCTTCGCCGTAACGGTTAATGCCTGAGCGATCCGGATAATCTTCTCGATGTCCCATATCTTCCCTCCTGGTTAGGAAGAGAAGAAGCAAGACTTCTGCCAAAGAATGATGCTCTTACTTAAAGACCTGCTCCACCGTTTTCAGCACGACTCGTTCATCAACGGGTTTCATCAGACAGGTTTCCCCCTCAACGATTCCCTGACCGGAAAGAAAGACGACAGGAATATGAGAAATGGATTCCATCGTTTTCTGTTCCTTGCGAAAGGCAAGACCGTCTTTTTCCGGCATCATCAGATCGAGAATAATGAGATCTGGTTTGTCTGCATTATGAATGAGTGTATTGAGACCAACTTCACCATCCTTCGCCGTCATGACGGTGTAACCCGCATTGACCAGCATCTCTGCCACAATCAGGCGATGATCCAGATCATCATCAATGACCATGATCTTTTTGCGCCGACGATTAGACAGCACCATGTCCATATAATCATCTTTCGTCTTGTTATCTTCCTGAATGTTCCATTGTTCCTGCATATGACCTCCTCTATGAAATCACGCTGGCGAGATTGTGGCGGTGAAAAAGTCATCAGTCCACAAATATCCCGTATAGTATTTTTGGCAGGAATTTCTTGAGAATATATTCAGGTTACAACTGTGATAAGTGCGTCCATTGCCTTCTCAAAAGTTTTTGCCTCAAAGCGTTTTTGCAATCGGCCGGTAATTTCAAAACGCTTTTCATAATCAAAGCCCGCATCAAAAAGCTCTTCAATGAAACGCTGACTCACAATGAAGATCGCCGACAATTGATTAAAGCGTGAAGCATTGAGCCCAGCGGGAAAACCTTTTCCATCAGGAAGCTCATGATGTTGCTCGATAATCGTGATTGTCTCTGACGGAATGATATCGCGCTTGGTTCGTAATTTATCAGCAAGCTCCATCGGGTGATTACGGATATGCTCGGGCAATTCTCCCCCATCTTTTTCCCATTTCCTAAGAATTGCAAAATCTTCTTTTTCAAGAAGAAGGTCGCATAGAAGTGAGGCCATAGCCCCCTTTTCTTTAACGGAATCAGAGCGCCATGGGAACTTATCAATCACAAGCGACATCACATAACTTGTGAGCATAGCGCGCAGAAACTCTTCCGAACAATTTTTCTTGAAACGTTTGATGAAGGCATAAAGACTCGGCGACTCCTGAAGGATCGACATGGCACGGACATTCACGAGACGAAGCAAAGTTATAGTGTCTGAATCAACACCTAGTTGGTGAATAATGTTTTTCACGATACGCATGGATTCATCGAGTGTTTCGACTTTCACCTCGGTCACAGTCTTCGGGTCATAGAAAGTTTTCGCAGAAAGACTTTCCTGAATCTCCAGCATGATTTTCTTCACTTCCGACTGACGGATAAAAACCATCTCTACTTCTTTCTGCTGAAGCTTGCGCAGGATTTCCAGGAACTCATCGGTCGCATAATTCATACGCACAAATTTTCCGCCCACCGACAAATGAATCTCGGCCCCCGCAAAGGCATCTGAGAATTTCACGAGCTGGGTTATAGGAATTCGGATGAGCTTAATATCGTCGTCAATTTTTTCCATGAAGTTCCATATTAGATCTTGAGTCCCAGTAATCGCAAGTTGCCGTAGAGTGGTAAGTGCTATGTTTAGATAATCTAAAAATACCACGTGTTCGACGGTTTTTGCCAATTTAGCGTGCCTATCGAAGGTCTTGCTTTTATCTGAAGCATGAACTCTGCGTTTGACACAGATTAAGCGGAAGTTAACTTTTGTGTCGGTAAAGAAAATGTTTCTGCGTTAGTTCACCTTATATTCCATTCTTATCTTTTAAGCCGCACGCCGTTTGCTCATCTCAACATTTCCTTTGGCCATGCTTTTGGTGACAAAAATGACCTTTTTTAGTCAATATTGGCCCCGACTAGGTTTTATAAAACACAGGAGGTTTTATGCGTTTAATTCTCGGAGTGTGCTTTCTCTTTGCACTTCCACTCTGGGCAGGTACCCAAGTGACGTCTCAGATCCACGACATTGATCACGGTGATAATCTTGCTGATGAAGTGCTGGTGTTTCTCACTTCGGGACAGGTAGTGAAGTTCAATGTGAACAACACGGAAATTCTCGAGAAGTTGAACGATTCACTTCAGATGAAAAAGTGGATGAGGTTCGATATCAATGACAAACGTTATATCGAAAACGCAGTGGAAGTTGCTCCTGTTCTGCCGGAAGTAGAACCGAAGAAAATGAAAATGAATGGCGAAAAAAGTCTCATGAGCATTGATCCTCTTGCGGGATATAACGCCAGTGTGGTGACTCCGGAACTTGCCAAGAAACTCTTCAGCGAGATGAGACATCCATCCAAGGAAGAAACTCAGTGCTTTAACCGCGCCATGATCTGGACTTACGAAATGCGTGTAAAACACAATATCTTCGCAAAAAAAGTCTGGATTTTCTTTACGAGGAAATACATCCGGAGATTTAACTTTGATTGGTGGTTCCACGTTTCTCCGATGATCAACATGATTGTTGATGGACAGATCAAAGAGCGCACGATGGATAAAAAATACTCTTCAGGCCCGATGCCGATCCAGAAATGGGGGAACATTTTTCTTAGTGACGATGCGAAATGCCCGTACGTTCACACTTACTCAGATCACGCGAGTTTCCCGGAAGCTGGCTCATGCTTTTTCCAGAAGTCTCCTATGTACTACTATCAGCCGGTGGATCTTGAGTTCCTGGAGAAGTACGGAAACGTCCGGTCCACATGGCTTGAGTCTGACGTCAGAGGCGCTTACGCCGAGGCCTTCGAAATTTATCCATAAAAGGAATTTAAGGAGAAAGACATGAAGAATATTTATCAAATGGTGACCCCTATAGTTCTTGGTGCAACAATTATCAGTTGCGGAGGTGGCGATGCCGGCGGTCGCGGAAACGGTGCCAGTGGTATTGAAAGACAAATCGAACAGGAAGCCGAGGGCTCTTACAATGTAAACCTCACAACCCTGAACAATGGTGTGGGTGGTTCTATTTCAGGAAACATTGCCATCACAAAAGACGGAAACCGCTTCATGGCGTACGCGCGCTTCTCAGGTGGATATCCTAACATTGTCCACCAACAGCGCGTGCATTTCGGAAGTGCTTGTCCAACCGCCGCTGATGATACCAACGGTGACGGATATGTCGATGTGAACGAAGCATTTGCAAAAAGTGGTAAAATTTTATTTCCGCTAGATTCTGATATTTCTTCCCAGGAAAGAGGCTCTTCCATTTGGCCTTCGGGAGATATGTACGGTAACTATTTTTGGGAAAGAGCGACTTCTTACGATAGATTTATTACTGATCTCCGTGAACCTGATCTTAATGAAGAGAATGATTTTGGAAAACTCGGCGCAGACGGAAAGCTTAATCTCGACGGCCGTGTCGTCATTCTGCATGGAGCTCCTGAGACTGCCAATCTTCCTGACACAGTCGGAACGAAAGGCCGTTTAAGAAATTTCCAGACTATACCTATTGCGTGTGGTGTGATCGGAAAGGCTGGACAAGTACCCGGAACTTTCGAAGAAGACGCTTCGCTTGGACCGGCCAGTGGTGAGGCACAGGGAGGATCATCTGGTGCTGATGACGGAGCAACTGTTCCCGTTGATGGCGAGTTTCATCCTGGAGAAACAACAGGTGCCACTGCCGGTGGAGAAACCGCTGGGACGACAACAGGTTCTAACAGCACTCACGGGGATGACAACAGTGACACAAGCGGCGGATTCCACTGGCCTTGGGAGCATCCGCGAGGGGGCTCTACATCTGGTGGGACAACGTCCGGAGGAGCTACTACGGGCGAAACAGCAGGTGGCACAACTTCCGGAGGAACAACCACGGGAATGAACTACGGAGATGATGACGATTCACCTGAAACTTCAGGATAAAAAAAAGGGCCACTTACGTGGCCCTTTTTTTTTGGTGTTGGATTAAAGAACAGCTGGCTTAGGAAGTGTGCAACCTCTTTGCTTGAGATCAAGGTCGAAGTTCTTATTGAGACAACTGTAGATCTGGTAAGTCTGCTGGCCGTAAGATACACCTTTGCTGACTGTGATCGTACCGTCTGTCGAAACTTCACAAGGATTATCCATCGTACAACGTTCACCTGAATCGTTACCGGTGTTGTTGATACCAATAACAGTGCGTGTGTTACGCTCGATGATTGGTGAACCAGAAGTTCCGTGAGTTGTATCGCACTCAGGATTGTAACGAATGGAATCGATCCAAGTGTAAGCGTCTTCTTTCAGCTGCGGAATGAAGGCGTTAACTGAACAATCCCAACCGCGTTCCCAGTAGCCAGAAAGGATCATCATTTCTGTGTTCGCTTTCGGGTGTGAGGGAGCAAGAAGAAGTGGATCAATATCAAACTTATCTTTGATTTCGCGGTAAGTGAGTTCGAGCTCATAAAGAGAAACATCTGTGTCGGTCATTGTAGCGAAGATGAACTTCGTCGCTTTAACTCTGTGAATGGCCTTCTTCACGTCGAAGATACCTACTGTGCGTGATACAGGCTTGTTCACGAGAACTTCACCCGGAGCGAGGAAACGACCGCCTGGAAGATCAGCGCAATGACCATTCGTCATCACTACTGCTTTTTTATTTTCCGGCATGCCTTCAAAAGTAATGAGGGCGGCAGAACAGTTAGAAAGTTTAACAACTCCTTCCCAGTCATAACCATCAGCGAGAACTTTATTCGTATTCATTTTTTCAATCGCGCGGTTTGTTTCAACCGGCAAAGCGAAAGCTGTAGATGCCGAGAGGGCAACAGCAGCGACGAGAAGCTTAATCATGGGAACCTCCATTGGTTTTGCGTATCCTCGTACCATGGAAAGGTGGCCTCGGTCTATTGTCCGGGTTAAGATTATGCAGTGTTTTTGTAAGGAATTTTGAAGAGTTAAGATGTTTCTTGGGAAATGACGTAGACGACATGGGCCTTCAGGACACTTCCGTCCGGGACATTTGGATGCAGAAAATCCCATTCGGATTTTCTCCTCATACCGATTTTCTCCATGATCCTCTGGGATTTCACATTACCCACTGCTGTGAAGGAGACTATTTCGTTGAGTTTTAGAATTTCAAAACCAAACCACAAAGATTTCTCTGCCGCCTCTGTCGCGAATCCCTGATTCCAGAATTCCGGAAGGAGTCGCCAACCGATTTCAACAGCCGGTAAGAATGGTGCCTCAAAAGAAGGGATGCTAAGACCGGTGAATCCCAGAAGTTTTCCGGATGTTTTTTCTTCCAGCGCCCAAAGTCCCCATTCACGTTCTACAAATAATTTTTTGAACTTGTCGAACACAGCGTCACTTTCTTCACGGGTCCAGAGAGAGGGAAAATATTCCATGACTAAAGGATCGGCATTCATCCGGCGAAATTCATCACGGTCTCGCTCTTCCCAAGACCGCAAAAACAAGCGTTGTGTCTCCATCTCGTCATTCTAATTTCGGTAAAGTGCCGCGTATACAAAATGTTTTTCGTGCGGTCTAATTAAGGGACTACTAAAAAAGGAAATCCCATGTCTCAAGTTCAGAAGAACAGTATCTGGACCGTTATCGGTGCTTCCAGCGCGGGTACTCTGATCGAGTGGTACGATTTTTATATCTTCGGTTCCCTTGCCACCATTATTGCCTCACGCTTTTTTCCTCCGGGAGATGAAGTCGTTAATCTCCTCCTCACCCTTGCTACCTTTGCCACTGGATTTGTCGTAAGACCATTCGGTGCTCTCGTCTTCGGCCGCATCGGTGATATCGTCGGAAGAAAATATACCTTCCTCGTCACTCTTCTTATCATGGGTGTTTCCACCACTTTGATTGGTCTCCTTCCGGATTACTCACAAATCGGAATATTTGCTCCCATTCTCCTTCTTCTCCTTCGCCTGCTTCAAGGTCTCGCCCTGGGTGGTGAGTACGGCGGAGCTGCTACATATGTGGCCGAGCATGCGCCTGAAGGGAAGCGCGGTTTTTACACTTCCTTTATTCAGACGACAGCGACACTGGGACTTTTTGTTTCTTTGGGAGTGATCCTCGCCTGTCGAACCATCATGGGCGAAGAAAAATTTGCTGAGATTGGTTGGCGCGTTCCCTTCCTTCTTTCAATTGTACTTGTTGCGATTTCAGTCCTCATCAGAAGAAAGCTTCATGAGTCACCGGTCTTTCTTGAGATGAAAGCAAGTGGGAAGGCCTCAAAGTCTCCACTGCGTGACAGTTTTCTTGAACCCGAAAATCGACGATTGGTGATCATTGCTCTTCTCGGAGCAACTGCTGGCCAGGGAGTCGTCTGGTACACGGGACAGTTCTACGCCCTCTATTATCTTCAGACTGTCCTCAAGGTGAACTTCGTTCTCACGAACCAGATCATCGCGATCGCCCTTCTGCTGGCGACCCCGTTCTTTGTCGTCTTCGGTGCTCTCTCGGATAAAATCGGAAGAAAAAAAATCATGATGACCGGCTGCCTTGTAGCCGCACTTTCTTGGATCCCTATCTATAAAGCAATGGCCGCCTACTCAGGGTTCCTTGATGGAACTCAGCCACAAATGGGGATGCTCATTTTCCTCGTCTGGATTCAGGTGATTTTTGTAACAATGGTGTACGGACCGATTGCCGCATTTCTCGTGGAACTTTTCCCGACCCACATCCGCTATACGTCAATGAGTCTTCCCTACCATATCGGGAACGGTGTTTTCGGCGGTATGGTTCCCCTCATCGGTACTTATTTTGTGGCACGGACAGGCGATATCTATGCGGGCCTGTATTATCCGATCACAGTGGCACTCATGACTTTTGTTGTTGGTATGATCTGGTTGAAAGAGAAGAAAACTTTTTAAATGCCCGCAGATTTTAAGCGGTTGATGACCGCGAGATTCTTTTTTTCTTTCGCCGTCCAGATGCAGGTAATTGTCCTGGGCTGGCGAATGTATGAACTCACCCACGATCCCCTTCATCTGGGTCTCATTGGTTTAGTAGAAGCGATTCCCGCATTATCATTGGCACTGATTGCGGGCTACATCGTCGATCATTCAAATCCTCTGAAAATTTATCGAAGAGTCGTCATGGTGAGTCTGACCTCTGGTCTCCTCATGCTGGTGTCTCAGCTCAAGATGTTTCATCTTGCGACCTCGGATCAAGTCATTCTTTTATTCTGCTCATCTTTTCTAACTGGTACCGCCCGCTCTTTTTCCCAGCCGGCGATGTACTCGATGGTGCCGAAGCTTATCCCAAAGGCACTTATTCCCCAATCATCGGCGTGGATGTCTGGGGCCATGCAAGTCTCGCGCATCTCTGGCCCCGCCCTCGGGGGAATTCTCTACGGTTTTCTAGGAGTTTCAGGAACGGCATCGATCGTTTGCATGCTTCTCCTCACGACACTGACAGTCCTTTTCATGATCAGGCTTTCTCATGTTAAAAAGGAACGTGACCTTACAAAATCCGTGAAGGAAGAACTTCTTATCGGAGCACGATTTGTGTTTAAGCATCCGGTTCTTTTTCCGGCACTCACTCTGGATATGGTTTCCGTTCTCTTCGGAGGTGTAACGGCACTTCTTCCTATCTATGCTGCCGAAATTCTCATGACGGGGCCCAAGGGACTCGGGATTCTCCGGGCGGCACCAGCTGTCGGTGCTGCCGTCATGAGTTTTACTCTCACCCGTTGGGAGATAAAAAAGAGAGCTGGTAACTGGCTCTTCATTAGTGTCGCCGCTTTCGGTATGTGCATTCTGGTCTTTGCTATCAGTCGCTCCTTCACACTTTCTTTGATCGCTCTCGCCCTCTCCGGTGCCTTCGACAGTATCAGCATGCTTATCAGAACGTCGGCAGTTCAGCTCTCCTCCCCGGAAAATATGCGAGGAAGAATCTCGGCGGTGAATTCCATTTTTATCGGATCTTCCAATGAACTTGGGGAATTTGAGTCAGGAATCGCGGCAAAATTCCTGGGGGCGATGCCAGCGGCGGTGATGGGTGGGATCGTTTGCCTTACGACTGTGGGTATCGTGGCCTTAGTTTCTCCGGCCTTACGTAAACTTAATCTCGAAGAACTTCAGAACTCCTGAGTGTAATTTTTACTCCGGTCAGCATCAGTACGCCCTTTCATGTTATATCCCGCGCATTCAAATCTTAAGGAGAAACCCAATGAAATCTTTCATTGTAATCGCCCTGCTTATTTCTGCCACTGCACAGGCCATCGTCCCAGAGCTCGCTTCGAAACTTGCGGGTGCCTATGTTGCTGAAGGAAACTGTGATTACGACCGCGCCGAAGTAAAAATTGAGCGCGACAATTATATGGATTATATTGTTGTCCGCCTCCAGAACCCTGCCCTTGAAAAATTCAAGTCACGCGCTGTGAACATGGATAACATGTGGACGAAAGTCCGCACGACGCGCGGGATTCAGCGGATTATCACTCAAGACAGAATCAGTGGGAACAGCGTTCTCGCTGAAGAAAAAATATGCCTCCCAGGATGGGTTGGTTGTTCAGGCTGGAATACTGCACTTTCAGCGACTCTTACGGACGAAGACACGATGGAAGTTGTGATGGATACAGTGGAGTGCACTTTTAAAAAGGTGAGACTGTGAGACCCGGACGCGAACTGGACACACTTATTGCAAAACACATTTTTGGTCACGATGTAGTGATCAAAAGAAAAATCCCAACTGAGATCACGGAAGCTGGCGATCGCCCACTTCGGGAATATTCAAAATCGACCGGTGCTGCTTTTGAAGTTGCAGAAAAAATGAAGATCAGTCTGATTCCGATTGAAGGAAACCAGTGGTTTGCTCTTTGCGGTCCAGCTGAAGGCTTTAAGTCTCCGGCGGATTTCATGAAGTTCATCGGTGAAGGTAATTTCCAGAACTCAGGGGCCGCAGTTGCAGAAACAGCTGCTCTTGCGATTTCTCTGGCCGGTATCAAGGCGGTAGAGACTCGCCTCGCTGCTGAAGGCAATACTCCCGATTCAGATAATTCAACAACTCACTAGTTCTATAGGGCCCTCGGATTCTCCGGGGCCCTGTCTAATCTTTAGTCACCCCCCGGAATTTCCTTCAAAAACGCTGATACCCAAAAGGGTTTCTGGCAAAATTCTCGGTATGAATAAACACCTCAAGAACACCTTAGTTTTAAGTTCCCTCTTTCTGTCAGTTCACGCACTGGCCGGCATCGAGTTATCCCACGTCGATAGTTACGATAATGCGGGAAACGAGAGTTTATGGAAAGACGTGAAGGCCGATACGGTTCCCTCTGCTCTCATTAACCACTCTACAATTGATAATCCAGCTCTCTCATACTCTCAGATTTTCCCAAAAAGTTTTCTGCAGGAAAGCGACTTCGCCGTCTGCTATCAAGATTGTAAGAATAAAGACTCAGTCAAAGTCAGAAGTGGCGTGGTGGAATCAAAAGACAATGACTCTCTCGAGCAGGCGAACGTATATTTCTGGCTTAAGCGTTACTTCCACTTTCTGGACGAGCGTTTTGATTTCAAACCCGCCCGTCACCTGAAAGTAATGACCAATCGTTCGATCAAGGATCCTTCTGCCGGAAAACAGATGAAGAACAATGCCTTCTTTAATCCGGCCGACGTTACGCTTTCATTTCTTCCTGCGAGCAACAGCATCTTCTTTAACGTTCTCAAAGGGAAGATCAACCGCTCTGGATATGATCAATCCGTAATTTCCCACGAAGCCTCTCACTTTTTCTTCAGCCACCTCTTCCCGAATGCCGTTAACTACGAAATCTCGGGTCTAAATGAAGGATTCGCAGATTATATTGCTCACCTCCACCTGAACAATCCGAAAGTTGGACTCGTCATGATGAGAGGAAAAGCTCTTCGTGATGCTTCTTCACTTGTTGATGGTCAGGGACAGGTAAAGTCTTACGCTCCGAAACTTGAAGCACACGACCTCGGTGAAAGAATCAGTATGGTGCTCTGGCAAACGCGTGAGCAAGCTGACAACAAAGAAGAATTTGACCGCATGGTTGTTGATGCTGTGAAGTCCATGAGTCAGAACCCATTCGCTACTGCCCACAGCTTTAAAACAGAAATGATGAAGCGTATCCCGTCAGTGGTTTCTTCTTCAAAAATGACTGCCGTCAATACCCTCTGGGAAATAGTTATCCCGGGTGCTGAAGCGAAAGCAACGGATCTTTCATTCCTATCGAAGCCTACCACGGGAAATTCTTATCTTGGTTTCAAAATTAATCAGACTGTTCCTAAGCGTTTTGCTGATGAAATGGGTGTTGAAGTCCATAACGATATGGGTTTCAGCTTTATCCGCGAAGTTAAACTTGAAAATAATCAGTCCGCGATGCTGATGGCGACTGAAGACGAAACGGTCACACGCCCTTACTGGTTTATTGTAGATAACCGCTCGGGAAACATCCTCGGCATCTACGGAATCGACAAGAAGCTTGTGAGTAACTCAAATGATCTGAAAAATATCAAAACTCTCACCGACCAGGTATCCAGCCAGAATGAAACAATTTCAGAATTTATTTCCAAGTCTCGTATGTTCTCTGATCTCGCTCAAGGGAAAGGCGATCTGGCGTCAGGATACAAAGTGACGAAGACGGAAACGATTCCTGATACTTTATCGTTCAATGGTGAACCAACTGCCATTGAAAGAGTCGAACTTTCCCTGAAGAAAAAACTTCTCGTGAGCATTCTTGGTGGAGCTCCTTCAATCGACAAAGTCATCATCTACACAATAGATTTGAATATCCCTGCGCTTCCGCTTTTGAACTCAAAGCGCGTAATCGGATACAAATTGGTACTTGCGAATGGGACAGCGATGGAAATGATTCTCAATAAATATGGTAAGCAGCAAAACTAAATAAACTTCACGGGTCCATCTTCCTCGATGGACCCTTTTTCCCCAAAACTCTCATTCACTTCACAGTCAACTGACGAATATCTTATCGACTGATTCTGGCGCGCGAATTGCTCCCTCCTTTGCTTTAATTTGGTGCGTTCGCACTTAACAAGGAGTCAAAGAGATGATCATGAAAACAAAGCTCGGCAAGATTATTCCCTACGCACTGAGTGTAGGAGCACTGTCTTTATTGGCCGCGTGTGCCGGTGACACTGGCGGAGGAAGTTCAAATGCTCCTGCGCAACAACAGCAGCAGCAAGATGAAGGAACTTATACCGCACAACTCGACACGCTCAATGAGGGCGTTGGTGGTAACAAGGCAAAAGGCGTAGGTTTAATCACTGTTTCTGGTGACACCATTCGCGTGAGACTTGCGATGACAGGTACTCCGATGCGCATCACTCACATCCAGCATATTCATTCGTCGGCGAACTGTCCGACGATAGCAGCAGATGTTAATAAAGATGGATTCGTCGACGTGATCGAAGGCGTTCCGGCATATGGTCCGGTTCTTATACCGCTTGATAGCAGTCTCTCATCACAATCTGGTATGGGTGTTTCACCGATGGCCAATGCTCTGGGTGCCTACATATACAATCGATCGACCTCTCTCTCGAAACTTCTCGCTGATCTTCATGACGTAGATCCTGACACCACAGACGCCGTGATCAAACTCGCTCCAGGTGAGGAGCTTAATCTCGATGGACGTCACATTGTCGTTCATGGAGTTCCAGCAAGTACGACTCTTCCAAGTTCGGTCGCTTCACTAAAGGGAGTTCCAGCCCAGGCCTCTCTTCCCATTGCTTGCGGGGCCATCGTAAGACAGAGTGACTCTGGCACAACTGGTACAACTGGTACAACTGGTACAACCGGCACAACTGGTACAACCGGCACAACTGGTACAACCGGCACAACTGGCGCTTAATTTTTCAAGAGGGAGAGCAATGGAAACATTGCTCTCTTTTTTTATGCCCGGACGACTGCGAGTTCGAGGCCTTCTTTGCCACGGATAAAGAAAATCCTGAAAGCAATGTTCCCGATCACAATCACAAATCCTACCACAGCACCGATCGCCGCCCCTTTGAGTTCACCCAGATCAAAACCTGCGAGAATCGCAAAGGTCATGATGGTAGTGGACTCATGAATGAGGGTGCGAATAACTTTTGGGGGAAGATCACTTCTCCAGGAAACGCGGTCAATGAAGCGTTCCTGACGGAGAATGAGTTCTTCAATTCCTCTGGCAACAAGTGAATAGTCAGCGGCCCTGAATCTGAGGTGAGAAAGTTTTCCGAGCTTCGTGAGATGTTTGAGCGGATTCTTCATAGGAAGAAAAGTTGCAATCAAAGTGCCACAAATACTTGAGAAAATAGAAAGGGGCAGGAACTGTCCTGCCCTCTGGAATTTATTGCTGAATGAACTGCTCTGATTCTGTTGATCCATGGTACGCCAGCGTGGAGGAAAGCCCTCCACTCACAGTGGAACTTACGAGATCAAAGTAACTTGTCCCCACTTCACGCTGGTGTTTCGTTGCTGTGTATCCCGACTTTTCTGAAGCAAATTCCCGCTGCTGAAACTCGGAATAAGCACTCATTCCTCGATTTCTATAATCATTCGCAAGTTCGAACATCGAATGGTTCAGGGCATGAAACCCCGCGAGAGTCACAAACTGGAACTTATATCCCATCGCACTTAATTCTCGCTGAAATGATGCAATCTCTGCGTCACTCAGATTTTTTTTCCAGTTAAATGACGGTGAGCAATTGTAAGCCAAAAGTTTTTCAGGGAACTCCTTCCTGATCGCCTCGGCAAAGAGTTTAGCTTCGGCCATGTCAGGTTTTGAAGTCTCGCACCAGATAAGATCAGCGTATGGAGCGTAAGCAAGTCCTCGGGCAATTGCGGTCTCAATCCCTTCGCGGATGCGGTAAAATCCTTCCGGCGTTCTTTGGCCCGTTACAAATTCTCGATCACGCTCATCAACATCACTTGTCAGGAGTTGGGCGCCATTGGCGTCCGTTCTTGCAATTAACACTGTCGGAACATCCATGACATCTGCCGCCAGTCTGGCCGCCGTTAATGTTCGGATAAAGTGAGATGTCGGAACGAGAACTTTTCCGCCAAGATGGCCGCATTTTTTTTCACTTGCAAGCTGATCTTCAAAATGAACACCAGCGGCTCCCGCTTCAATCATCATTTTCATGAGTTCAAAAGCATTGAGTGGTCCACCGAAACCTGCTTCAGCATCGGCCACAATCGGAACCATCCAGTGACGGTTGACCTTTCCTTCCGCACATTCAATCTGATCAGAACGCTGAAGAGCGCGATTGATTCTCCTCACAACTTCCGGAACTGAATTCGCCGGATAAAGACTCTGATCGGGATACATGTGGCCTGAGAGATTAGCATCGGCGGCAACTTGCCACCCGGAAAGATAAATAGCAGAAAGTCCTGCCTTCACCTGTTGAATCGCCTGGTTTCCGGTGAGTGCTCCCAAAGCCGCAACATAGTCTTCTTCGTGAAGGAGTTGCCATAATCTTTCAGCACCCATACGGGCCAGTGTCTGCTCAATCAGTACTGTACCTCTCAGTCTTAAAACTTCTAAGGCTGAATAGTCCCGCTTAATCCCTCTCCACCGGGAAGTGTTCTCCCAGGAATGCTGGATGTTCCGGGACTCGTTCTCGAAGTATTCCATGCTTGGTTTCCTTTGGTCGTACTCACGGGATCACTCACCGTGGTTAAAAAATTCTTAAGGTCTTTTTCGAGAAAGAGAATGCAGGCCTTGTCAGAGGCTTCTTTCCAGTTTCCCTTTCCGTATTCAGAAATTATTTTTTCGCATTCTTCATAAAAAATTCTTGTAATGAGATCGCGTGTGACAACCTCTCCAGTATCAAGAGAAATACTGTGATGGAGCCATTGCCAGACCTGCGCCCGGGAAATTTCCAGAGTCGCCAGATCCTCCATGAGATTATCAAACGAAACGCATCCTAGATCGAGCTCCCATCCTTCCATGTAAGCAATGCCCACGCGGATGTTGGTTCGA
>JBKJNQ010000081.1:0-6797 GCA_046593575.1 Bacteriovoracaceae bacterium | reverse complement strand
TCTCGAATGTGACCGGACTCGTGAAGCGCCTCGAGCGCATCGCCGTTGTCGGAGTCAACGGTGCCGGCAAGTCGACGCTTTTAAAGTGTATCGCCAAACTCACTGACCCTACCGAGGGGAAAGTGGAAACCGGATCTAATGTTTCCGTGGGATATTTCAGTCAGTATTCGATGGATGTTTTAAATCCTCAGAACACTGCCTTCGATGAAGTCAGAAACCGCGTGAAAGATAAGTCGGACGGCTACATGAGAAATCTTCTCGCCGCCTTCCTTTTCCGAGGAGACGATGTCGATAAGAAAGTCTCAGTACTTTCCGGGGGGGAGAAATCCCGTCTGATCCTTGCCACTATCCTCACGAACCCTTGTAATCTCCTGATTCTCGATGAGCCTACCAACCATCTGGACATCCGTTCCCGCGAAGTCTTGATTGAAGCACTAAAGGCCTATGAGGGCACAATTCTCATCGTCTCCCATGACAGGCACTTCTTGAAGCAGTTGACGACGAGGGTTGCTGAAGTGAGCCGTGGGGGGGTAAGATTTTATCCAGGTAGCTATCAGGAATATCTTACGACCGTCGGAGATCATTAGATGGCCAAACAGATTAAACTCGCTCCGGATCAGGTTCTCTTGCGTGAGGGTGAGCATTCTCACAGCATGTTCTGGGTTCAAACCGGACAACTTGTGGTGACGAAAAAAAGAGGAAACGAAGAAGTTCTTCTGGGTCATGTTTACTCAGGCGAGCTCGTGGGAGAAATTTCTTTTCTTGATAACGAGGCCAGAAGTGCGACGGTGAAAGCGGTTTCAGAATGTGACGTGATCGAAATTCCTCAAGAAACTCTCGATAAAGTTTTCAGTTCTCAGCCGAAGTGGATGGAAATCTTAGTTAAGACGATGGCCGAACGTCTGAGAAAAGCAAACGCTCGGATTAAGGTCTAGAGACTACGAAGGGCATTCCCGTTTACGGCAGGCCAATAGCTGTGACGGATGGTTTCCCGTCGATGTTATTGTCACCCAAAATTAAGAGTGTCCCTCGAGAGTAATACGCCTCATCGAGGCGGTACTTTGCCAGCTCAAGAGTCACGGTTTCAGAAATAATCGCCTCACACGCATCGAACCCCCCTTCAACTTTCTCAATCAAATTTGCGAAACAAGTCACTGGATAGGATTCCTGACATGTGAAGATTTTGAGACTGAAGGAGTGCTTTTTGCAGCCTCCGCCGTAAGAGACGTCGACCAAAATGTTCTTTTTGGAGGCATCCAGCTTAGCAGAATGCACGGTAGCCGCGAATGACGAAAGACTTGAAAGGGCGAGGACTAAAGCGATAAATTTCATACTAGCTCCTGATAAATTGATAGAGGCTCTATAGCAAAGAAGACGCAGTGGAATGCCGCGTCAGTGTAAAACTTCTACGGTGATTGCCACAGCGAATGAAATCCCCTAAAAGGGTGCATTGTAATTTATTTGCCTGATTTTCTTCGAGGGGATCAGGATAGACGACCTTAAAGGTGATGTATGTCACGGCCTCGCTTACATGAAAGTCTTCGTGCGCTTTTTGAGCACAAAAATCCCGAACTCCTTACGGCACTCCTTCGTCATGAAGCTTTCACCGACTTCATGAAGCTCTATGATATCTCTGAAGGTGAAGCCGAATTTGTTCAGGCCTTCATTCACAAATCTTTTTCCCATGAATACGAAGTCGCTCATCAGGAACAACTGGAATTTCTGGGGGACGCCGTTCTGCAATTGATTCTGACTGAGGAACTTTACCACCGGTTCCCTCATGAAAATGAAGGCAGGCTCTCTAAACTCAGAAGCTCGATTGTGAATGAAAAATCTCTCGCAGTTCTGGCGCGCGGGTTGAACCTGTATGAACTGATTCTGGTTGGTAAGGGAGAGTTCCGGAATAACCTTTTTAACCAGGACACCGTTCTGGCGGACACATTCGAGGCGATGCTGGCCGTGATTTACCGGAAAAACGGAATGGAATTTACGCAGGAACTTTTTTTTCAGTGGCTTGATGAATATCTACCGGGAGTTTTTGAAAGTGATCTTGAGAATTTTGACTGGAAATCAAAACTTCAGGAAGCGACTCTCGCCAAATACAAGACTCTTCCGAAATACACTGCTGTTGAGAAAGGGCAGGAATTTCTGGTTGAGCTCTGGATCGAAGGAAAAAAGATCACGGAAGGGATCTATCCGAGTAAGAAGTCGGGCGAAAAAGAATTAGCTGAAACAGTTTTTAAAAATGGCCTCATTTAGGAGTCGATATGCTTTTTGAAAATCAACATCCGCTGAACAAGTCCATCATGATTGCTGTCCTGGGGAAACCGAACGTCGGGAAATCCTCATTCATCAATCATCTTCTGGGTTTTGATCTCACGATCGTGAGTAATCTTCCCCAGACCACAAGGAATCAGTTTCATTGTGCCTTCACCATTGACCGGACTGAAGTTGTCCTCGTCGACACTCCGGGTATTCACGGCAGTAACCAGGAACTGAATAAACGCATGAATGGCCAGGCGCAGATGGGATCTGAGGGAGTTGATGTCAACTTCGTACTCCTTGATCTCACGAAGCACATCATGGGTGAGTTCCGGGATTTTCTGAAAAACTTTGAACACGAACTTTCCCGCACGTGGATTATCTTTACGAAAGCGGATCTCGTTGATCCAGCGACCTTTGATTTTAAGAAAATCGTGACGGAACTCAAGACTCTTTGCCCGTCGATTGAAAAGCATTTCGTCATCAGTGCAAAAAGTGGTTTTAATATCCACGACATCACCGGTGCTATTCAGGATGCTGCTCTTTCGGCGATGCATTTGTATCCGGGTGGAGATGTCTCGAATATGAATGAGCGCTTTTTTGCGACAGAATATATCCGCGAGCAGGCGTTTAAACTTCTGAAAGAAGAAGTTCCATACGAAATCGCAGTTGTGATTGATGAGTATAAGGACATCAGAAAGCCGGAAGGAGAAACTCCTGAGGCGCATATTTCTGCCTCTATTCTGGTGAATCGTCCTTCTCAGAGAGCGATCGTGGTCGGTTCGAAGGGAAGTATCATTAAAGAAATTGGTGTCAATGCCAGAAAAAAAATCGAAGCCATGACGGGTGGAAAAGTTCACCTGAACCTTCACGTGAAAGTTTCGCCGAAGTGGTTTAATAATAATTTTGTTTTAGATGAGATCGGTCTTCCGCGTACGCAGAAGAGTGCACGCGTCTGGAGGGCCAAGAAATGAATACCAGATCAATGGTGGTTTCGATCATCGGAAGACCAAACGTCGGGAAGAGTACAATCTTTAACCGACTCATGAGGAAGCAATACCTCGCCATGACTCACGATCAGGCCGGGGTCACCCGCGATCGCCATTACGGCATTATGGTGATGGAAGAGGTAAGAGAAGGCGAAACGAAGAAAGAAGAAGTGATTCTGGTCGATACCGGTGGATTTTATCCAGAAAAGATCGATATCGATCCCAATAAAAAGAAGAACAACATTGATCCGTTCTTCAATATCATGGCCGATCACGCGAAACTCGCCATTGATGAATCAGATCTCGTTATGTTCGTCGTGGATGTTCGCGAAGGTCTTCTTCCTTTTGATGAAATGATCATGAGCTATATCCGCTCAGCGAAAAAGCCCGTGTGGCTTCTGATCAACAAGTTTGATACCGAAAAACAGGAAGGCGATCAGTACGACTTCTATAATCTGGGTCTCTAAGAAGAAGAAATGCTTCAGCTGTCAGCGGAACATAACCGCGGCTTCCATGATCTGCGCGATAAGCTCTTTACCCGCGCGATTGAATTCCGGACAACGGAGAAAGCAAAAGAAGAAGCTGAGTATCTGCAGATTGGTGTTCAGCCTCGGCATGATGTGGTTTCTTCTATTGCCATCATCGGTGCCCCGAATGCCGGTAAATCTACACTCCTTAATTGTCTCGTTGGTGCCCAGCGCGCTCTCGTCTCGGAAATCGCCGGAACAACGGTTGATCCGATCGAAGGCTATATCGATCTTTATTTTGGTCCTGACGTTGAGATCTTGAGCTCCATCACCAATCAGTTCCGGAAAGACACCGAAACAATCTTCGAAGAGATGAAGACTCTGACCGACCAAGGAAAGATCGTCGATTACGCCCTGGATGACGAAGACGATCTCACGGAAGAAGAAAAGAAAATCTACGTGGAATTCGGGCAGGAATCTGAGCACAATCTTTTCGATAAAGATGATGAAGAAGTGAGTGGATCTTCCGATTTTGAATTTGATGAATCGAAAGTCGGTGAAGATTATTTCAATGAAAAAAACATCATGAAAGAAATTGAGCAGGGGTGGAATGCTCCTGCTTCTGAACCCATCGCGGACATTGAGCACGTGGCGCATGTGAACCGCTGGCGCTCCGTGAAACTCGTTGATACCGCCGGAATCCGGAAATCAAAACTGGTGGAAGGCTTCATTGAAACTCAGAGTGTGTATCGTTCACTCCGTTCCATTTCTGAGTCTGATATTGTTCTCTTCATGGTGGATTCCACCCTCGGAATCACTCACCAGGATCGCCGCCTTCTGGATATTGCTCTTGAGAAAGGGAAGTCGCTTATTATCTGTCTGAATAAGATCGACCTTCTACGCGAAACTTTTGGAGACGCGAAAAAGAAAAAAGAATGGCTCGCGGATCTTGAGGACTCCATTCCCTGGCTCAAATTCTGTCAGCTCATCACGATTTCTGCCCAGAAGAACCGGAACATCAATTACCTTCGTGAGGCCTTGAAGCGCACGGTAGTGATCAGAAACAAAAAAATCCCGACGTCGCAACTTAACCGTTGTCTCACTTCACTCACTGACCAGAATCCGGTGGTGGTAAGACGCACGAATGGTGTGCGCTTCAAGGTGAAGTACGCATCGATGCTTAAGTCTTCTCCGCCGACATTCCTGTTATTCAGTAATAAATCGATGGGAATTCCGGAGAACTATAAGCGGTACCTCATTAATGGACTCCGCAAGGAATTCAATCTGACCAATACGCCGGTGCATTTGATTTTCAGAACCAGTATGGATATTGAGCGGAGAATGAAGAAAATTGAGAAGAAAAAATCTAAGTCGACATAAAAAAATGGGTCCCTTGCGGGGCCCTTTTTTTTACCACGTGAAGTTGTACGTGATAATGATAGAGAGCGCATTCCCGGTGAGATCTTCAAACCCATACGTACTGCCCGCAAGCCCAGGCACTTTGCGGTAATCCTGGGTGTATTTGTCGAAGAAATTTACGACGTGGAAAAGAAATTCCACGCCGACATAGGCCTTTTTGAGTTCCACCGGAAATTCGAGTCCGGCACCAACACCTGAGCCAATCCCGCCGCCCTTTTGCTTATCGAACTCCGGACGATCCACAAATTTATTTGTCTGATACCAGTACTCAACGCGCCCAATGAAATAGGGGTTCGAGTAGGTGATCGCAGTACCGAGATCGGCGGTATCGACGTAATATTTGTAGCCTACAAAAACCCGCGTGAAATCTGTCTGGACTGCGCCCACATTCTTATCTCGGTAGAGATTGGTTTTCGTATCAAGAACCATGGTGTGTTTTGAATACTCAACACCGATCTGTATCGCTTGCTGAAAATCCATGAAGTAGTTAGTGGAAAGATGGAAAGTGGGATGGTTATCGTCGTAAGCATTTCCGCGATTCCCGGTGAAGGTGGTGAAACCACCACCTAGGTTCACCGAAAAGAAGCGTCCGTAGCGATAAAAGCGTTCATCTTCTAAGACCTGAGAGGCCTCAAGATCTTCGTTAAAATCCGAAAAAATATCACTGCTACCTGAAACATCGTCATCCATTTCTTCACTTATTTGCTCAAGACCCTGGGCCATGGCCGCAAGGGGAAGGAGAAAAAGAATGAGGAGGACAAGATTTTTCAACATGGTTTAGAGGTAGAAGTGGACAGCGGCCTTGAGGAACTGATCCCCCAAAGTCTGGAAGCTGTTTCCCCCGCCCTTGGGACTCGTATTCCGGGCGGAAAGTCCGAACTCAAAGCTAAAACCGATACTTTCGAGACCCTGAAAATGAAACTCTGATCCCAGGGTTCCGTCGACCTGATAGCCGGTTTTCGTTTTGTCAGTGACGGCATCGATATAGTTTTGGGTTGCAATAAGTCCCGCGAGATAGAAATTGAGCTGTGGCTCGTCAAAAATGATGCGGTAGAACTTAACTCCGGCGCCGTAGAGAGTAGCGTCCTCATTGGACTTAAAGCCCAGAAGTCCGCCTATGGCGAAGGTCTTTGTTTGTTGAACTTTCATCGAAATCGCCGGAAGTTCATTCGCCAGTTGATTGGTGAATCCAATTCCCATCCGCCCGCGTAAGTCCGCCGCCATGAGGAGAGTCGGGAATATCGCGATGATTAGGATAAAAATTTGTTTCATGGATTAAGTCTAGGGAATCTTTTGATCTTTGACAACGCTTCCCGACGCGATTTAAACTTCTTTGGAATCAAGAATCCCAAAAGGAAATTTCACATGAGTGATGCAACTCAGACTCCGACTCTCGAGCAAACCCTGAACCGTACAGACTTCGGTCATTTTATGTACGAAAACCGCAAAGTATTCTTCGGAGCTTTGCTCGCCGTAGTGGTCTGCATTCTCGCTTTCATTGGCTGGAAACAGTCTCAGGAAGCTTCTTCGCTGGAAAAATCTGTAAAGGTTTTTGAATTCCACACACGTACCTGGGAAGAGGCGAAGGCCGGCAAGATCACTCCACAAGAGCTCGTTCTGAAGTACACTGCACTTCCTTCTGATGTTCATAGTTCTCCGG
>JBKJNQ010000139.1:0-16400 GCA_046593575.1 Bacteriovoracaceae bacterium | reverse complement strand
TGGCCTTGCGCCTGGAAAATAACGTCAGGATCCGCAGCTGGTTGCTCCTGCCCCCAATCTGGATTCGGAATTGGTTCAATAGGTTGCTCGAGATTTGCGACCTGCTCAGGAGCAGGTTGAGATGCTGGTTCACCTTGTGCTTGTGCCTCTTCGGCTTGAATCGCTGGTTGCTCTGGTTGTTCACCAGGATTTCCTAAATTATCAGTGTCTCCATTGCCTGCTTGTGCAACTGCCGTAGCAGCGACTTGCTCTTGTGAGGGCTCACCGATAAAACGAAGTCTCGTTCCTTCAAGTGGGCCATTGGTGAGTGTGACCATATAAGCAGTCTGGTCTACCTGATAAAGCATACCGGTATAGACTTCACCGTTGAGATCATATTCAAAAACATTTCCGTTCATTTCAGAGAATGAAACCGTCACACCTTCCCCATTAGGAAGAGAGACGCTCAGTGTATCGATGGTGCCATTAGCAGTAGAAAGACTTCCCGAGAACTGATCAGGCGTAAGCCCATTCTGCCATTTTTTCGGGTTCACGACTTCTATCAGACTAAGATTCAACTCTTCTGTGACTGCAGCAGCCGGCACATCGGGCTGACCCACTTGAGACGGAGCACTCGCTCCAGAAGCAATCGTACTCACAACCTGGTTGACCGGAATTTGAAGGGCATTTTGAGAAACAGTCTGAACAGGAGTGAGCTTCTGCCATTGGATACCAGTAGCAACAAGTCGTCCTGGCTCAGTTATTCCATAAAGCTCGTCGAGCCTCTTTACGAACCGAATGTCTGCACCGTTTAAGTGAGACTCGGAATTGATGACAATGGCGTTATACGTGCCCGTCACCACAAAGAAGAGCATTGCCATGAAAGACAACGTCCGTTTCTTGAATAACCAATTCATACAATAACCCCTGATGCTCAAAGGTTGAGCAAGAGGAATGCCAAAAGCTGTACACTTAAATACTTGAAAATGGTGGCGAGGTTACGGAACCAATGAAGAATTCGTGACGGGTGTAAAAAGAATCAACAGTCCAAAAAATTTCTCACCGCTGTTAGATAAGAATGACTGTCAAAAGTTTAGACAGTCTTTTCGATAAAAAAAGGCCCGGAAAACCGGGCCCTCAAAGCTATTCAGTCATGGGAGTCTGTTTCAGATAATCCGTGTGCGAAGAACGGAAGCGCTTAAGAGCGATAACAACGAGATCTGCCATCGGGATATTAGTGTTCTTCACCATGAGTTCAAGATCTTCAGCGACCTTCTTCTCAATTTTAACTGTAATTTCTTTCAGATCACCGACATTCTGTTTTTGGGATTTCATTTTTGTACCTCTGGGAAAATTGGGTTGATTTTAACCTTTTTTCCCCTCTGGGTCATCAGGGATTGTTTTTCACGGCCAGGATCTTAAGCGCATTTTTTTTGCGCAGTCCCACTAAGGCCATCGTGATTTCATGATCTAAGAGCCCACAGTGCTGATAGATGTCATAAGAACTGTTCCATTCGGTCAGGGCACAGAGAACTTCAAACTCCGCGGAGGTTACCGGTAAGGCATCTTCGATGAAATCAGGATCAATGATAATTTTGACATTATCAGGAGGTCGGAGCTTGAGGGACTGCTGATAGAGCTTAAGAGCGGTAGCAAGTTTTTCTTTCAACTCCGGAAGGAGGGCGGAAATTTCGTGAACATCTGCCTCAACGACTTCAGGTTCAATCACATACTCGTAAGATTGAAGTGAAAACTCCTGGATGAATATTTGATAAAGTGCTTTCTCGCCTTTTGATCCCTGAAATACAGCATCTACAATTTCACCGTTGCGGAAAACAATGTGACCGATAAACTGCCGGTTAAAATTGGAAAGAACATTCACTTTTCCTGTAAATCGGACAGAGGCCTGGTCATCGATAACTGAGAAAAGTTTTGAATCCATTGGTCCTACTTGTTAAGCCCAAAGAGTCGCGAGATGACTCCTGGTTTTGGTTCTGGAGTTAGCTGGAAAAATTTCGTCACAGCTGCGCCTGCATCCATAAACGAGTTCCAGACCGGACGGCCGTTAAAGGCTTCGTTACTCATATAGGGAACACCCTCATCAGATCCCGTGCGAAGAGTGATCTCCAGCGGGATTTTCCCAATGAGCTCAGTGCCTAATTGAGAGACCGCAGCGGCCACGCCTCCTTTCCCGAAAATAAAGTGCTCTTTCCCGCATCCATCACAGATAAAGGAACTCATGTTCTCAACCATACCGATGATCGGAAGGTTCATTTTGCGGAACATTTCCAGACCCTTTTTGGCGTCCAGTAGGGCAATATCCTGAGGAGTTGAGATAATAATCGCACCATCAACGTGCGCGTTCTGAATCATGGAGAGCTGGATGTCCCCGGTTCCTGGAGGTAGATCGATCAGAAGATAATCTGTTCCTGTCCAGTCCACATCAAAGAGGAATTGATTCAAAACTCCACCCAGCATGGGGCCGCGCCAGATAACCGGATCACCTTCGTTGATAAAAAAACCAAAACTCATGAAGCGCACTCCATGAGCATCGACAGGAATAATTTTTCTGTCCGAATTTGAGCGGGGTTTCTCTTCGCGTTTACCCATGATCATGGGTAACGAGGGGCCATAAATGTCGGCATCAATGATCCCGACTGAATATCCTTGTCTCTTGAGCGTGAGCGCCAGGTTGGCCGTGAAGGTCGATTTCCCTACCCCACCCTTACCAGAACCGATGGCGATAATCTTTCCTACGCCTGGAACTGGTTTTTTATTTCCTACTGTTCCGTGACCTGTTTTGATTTGCGCCGGAGTTGTGGGCTCCTCGGTTTTTTTGGTCGGGGCCGCATCTAGTGCCTTGAAAACATCCTGCGATTGAGAAGAAGTGGTCTTAACCAGGACATTCTCAATTCCCACGACGCCTTCCAGGGCATCCTGGATATTTTTCTCGATAATTCGCTTCTCAACGGGAGTTATCCCATCGCGATTGTACTGAATAACCAGCTTATCGCCCTCCATACCCACATGCTGCCAGCGACCTTCGGAGTCAAAACTCTTCTGGGTGGCGGGGTTGATAATCCGGGTTAAACGCTGGCGAATCTCATCTGACATAGAAACCTGACTTTTATGCTGGGAAATAAGTGGATTATTTCCGTATGGTGGAAATTCCGAGTTCATTTTATGATGTAAGGAAACACTTGAACAGGATAAAGAAATTGGCATTTTATAAACGGTCAACGTTCCTCATCGATCCGAAGTTTCAGTTACGTTTCAGTATCGTTATTTCACTCATGTTCGTGACCGGAAGTTTGATCTACGCTTATATCGTTTATGACTTTATCAGCGACATGGGAAATCAGTATGCCCTGACAAAGCTTGGTGTTACTGAGGCAGCCCAAAGTTTCCTGCTTTTTCTCGTTCCGTTTCAGTTCCTTCTTACCGCATTAGTAATTTTAACTTCGATTTTTCTTACCCATAAAGTCGCAGGCCCTTTGTATAAATTAAAAAATCATCTTCTCCACATTCGCGAAGGGGACCCCATCTCGCCACTGACTTTTCGTACCGGCGACAATTTTGAGGACGTAGCTGAGGAAGTTACTTTGTTTCTGGAGTGGGTCGTAGCTAACCAGGAAGCTGATTTTAAATACGTCACGGAAGTTTCCTCTTATGTGGATAATCTGGCGATGGTGATTCCAGACGATAAGAAACCAGTTCTCAACGAAATTTCCCGCAGACTAAAAGAGATCACAACCCGCTATAAAAATGACGATTGATCCTCTGTCAAAATCTCCCGTTGGTGTTATAATTTTTTCTACTCATCCATGAGGGATGATTAGAACGGGATCCATGAAATTTCTCCTCTCCATTCTGTTTTTCTGCACTTCTGCGTATGCGGAATCCATGCTCTCAAATCCCGCATCTTTAGTACCTGCAGAAAAACTGATTCTCACCCGTGCTGATCACATCATTGCCGAGCACATGGTGACCATCATGAAGCTCACACAAAAAGGTTACGTCAGCCAGGATGTGCTTTCGAAAATCAGCAGTGAGGCCAATAAGTCACACAACTTTCCGATGTTCATTCCGTGGCTCGAATCTATCCAGGCGATCACGAAAATCACTGATCACAAAGACCTCATTAACCACTGTCGCCAGTATGTCACCCGTAAGCAGACTCTGACTCTTGAGCGCGTACTGGAACGTGTTGCGGGAAATTATTGTCGTGAGCGCGCCCTACAGGCGATCAATCGTGATATTGAAAAAAACAAAATCCTTACCGAAGAATCAAACCTTTTCATTCAAGAGCACCTGAAGTTTTTTCTCACAAAGAAAAACCGCAAAGACTTTGCCGTTTTTCTCCAGGCGCAGTCCTCTCGTCCGGAAGTTCTGAAAAAGATTTCTCAGGAAGTGACGGCCTACAGTGTTCAAAACCAGATTGTGCCTTCGCATGAAGTTCTGAAAGATATTGTGATCAATGAACAGATCACGAAACTCATTCAGGAAAAGGGATTCAATCCCCTTCAGCATCAGAATGTTTTTTATGCGGAATACGGAAAGCTCATTGAACTTGGATATCGCGCTATAGACAACAAGCCGACTGAAGAAAAGATCCAGGATCACTATAAGTTCCTTAAAAACTACATTGATCTCAATCAGGACCACCTGCCGGTAGGTCTATGTCTTTCTCGTCTGAATGATTTTGCGAAAGCAGTCTTTCGCGCAAGTTTCAAAGACCTATCGCGGGATATTTTTAAATTCATCGTGAAGAAAAACAATAAAGAGATTCAGGAAGATGCACTCTTCTTTTATCTCTGGACCTACTTATCAACCAATGACTGGAAAGATGCGCTCAAACTCGCAGAGAACTACAACATCATGAGGAAGCCGAAAGAGATCTCGGATCCACGACTTAAATTCTGGATCGGGCATTCATTAGAAGAAACAGGGAAAACTAACGAAGCTGTTGAACTCTATGAAAACATCATTGAGAAAAACCCTCTCAGCTATTACGCAATTATGTCTTCAAAGAAAGTCATGACCCTGAAACCCGATTCGAAGGTAGCCCGATTTTATACTGAACGTTCAGCCAGAAGCCCGGCGCTTGATATCAAGAAAGTTGAGATTGATCCGGATCATCTCGCATCTCTCGTTCGACTCCGTGCCTGGGCGAAAATAGATAATCAGCGCATGATGGAACTCGAGCTCAAGCGCCTGAATCGCCATAGTATGCCCCTCTATGTGGTGAAACATCCTACTGACAAACAACCTTATGTGAAATCTGAACTGCATCTTCTGAATGGAAGAATCATTCAGGAGTCAGAAAACTATCTCGCTACGTTCCGCTATCTCTATAGTGTCCTGGATAAGGGTGAAGTTGTTTTCAATCGCGAGCTTCTGGAAATTCTCTATCCTTCGCCGTTTCTTGCTGATCTCAGGAAGGCACTCAAGAACGATCAACTTGATCCGATAGTGGTTCTTTCTCTCATCCGTCAGGAATCAGTTTTTAATCCAATGGCGCGCTCTCCAGTTGGTGCGCGAGGTCTCATGCAGATCATGCCGACAACAGCACGCAGGCTTAAGCGCTCAGTTCGCGACAAGCACCTCGCTGATCCGTTGGTGAATATCGAACTCGGTACGAAATACTTCAATATTCTCCTGAAGCGCTATGATGGAAATCTCGTGTATGTGCTTGGGGCCTACAACGCAGGTGAAGCGCGTGTTGAGCGGTGGAAGAATTTATATTTCGATTCTGATCAATCTATTCTGAAGAATATCGAGGCGATTCCCTTTCTTGAGACACGCAATTATGTAAAGCTTATCTTCCGCAATATTTTCTTCTATAAGATTCTTCTCGAAGGAGAAAAATCACAACTGGCAGACGTGAAAGAGGCCAACAAGCTCTTTGATGTACATCTTGGATTCAACAAGTAATTTCAGTTATTGATTTTCTTGTGGGCCGAGGAACCTCGGCCCAGTGATAACTTAAACGTTAAACTTAAAGTGGATGACGTCACCGTCTTTCACTTCGTATTCTTTGCCTTCCATTCTGAATTTTCCAGCTTCCTTCACTTTCCCCTCAGAGCCCAGAGCGAAGAGATCATTGCAGTGATAAACTTCTGCTTTGATGAAACCCCTTTCGAAGTCAGTATGAATCACACCAGCGGCTTGGGGGGCCTTTGAGCCCTTGGGGAATGTCCAGGCACGGACTTCTTTCACACCGGCGGTGAAGTAAGTGTACATGTCGAGCATCTTGTAACCTTCACGAATCATTTTTGTGAGACCTGATTCTGTGATGCCGATATCTTTTAAGAATTCTGCTTTTTCTTCTGCAGATTCCAGAGCAGCTATTTCTGATTCAATCTTTCCGCAAATCGTGATGACTTGTGATCCTTCTTTCGCGGCGATTTCTTTTACTTTCTTCACGTGATCGTTTTCTTTCGTCAGGTTCGCTTCATCCACGTTACAAACGTAGAGCATTTTCTTCATCGTGATGAGGTGAAGGTCAGAGACGGCTTCAATTTCTTCAGCATCAAGCGGAAGCGAACGTGCCGGTAAACCTTCTTCGAGAGCTTTTACCAGACGGTCGAGAATTGGTTTTGAGATTTTTGCTTTCTCCTGGATTTTCTTATCCTGTGACTTGAGAAATTTATCGAGAGTCTGGAGTCTTTTCGTAACCGATTCAAGATCGGCCAGAGCGAGCTCGATGTTGATCACTTCGATGTCTGAAACCGGATCAACTTTTCCGGCAACGTGAATGATGTCATTGTCTTCAAAACAACGGACTACGTGGCAGATCGCTCCGACCTGACGGATGTGACCAAGGAACTGGTTACCAAGTCCTTCACCTTTCGAGGCACCCTTCACGAGGCCCGCGATATCCACAAACTCCGTGATCGCTGGAATGACTTTTTCCGGGCCAACGATTTTTGCGATTTTTTCGAGACGTTCATCAGGAACGTGAACCACACCAACGTTGGGTTCAATGGTACAAAAAGGATAGTTCGCAGCTTCCGCTGGAGCCGAAGTTAATGCCGAGAAAATTGTTGATTTGCCCACATTCGGGAGACCAACGATTCCACAATTCATACCCATACAAACCTACCCTATAAGATTCTTTTTATTGTAAATTCCGACTTTTCCTAAACCATCTATCATGGCCGAAAGCATCGGGTCATTCAGTTTCTCGAGAAGAAGCGGCAATTGTACCTTTTCTTCTTTCGAAAAGGGACTCAAAACCCAATTCGAAACATCTCCGTGAACAGGGCGCCCGATTCCTACTCTCATACGACCGAAATTCTCGGTACCTAGGCTGGCGGCAATGGATTTCAGTCCATTATGACCTGCGAGCCCGCCACCCATTTTGAAGTGAACTTGCCCGTAGGGGATATCCAGTTCGTCGTGAATAACGAGAATCTCTTCCGCTGGGATTTTAAAAAAAGCCGCCAGTGGTTGAACCGACTCTCCGGAAAGATTCATGAATGTTTGAGGCATGATGGCCCAGAACTTATGACCTTTGTGAGTAGCCTCGGTGTAAACACCTTTGAACTTTGATTTCCAGTTTGAGCTTTTGAAAACAGGCGAAGATTCGAGGAGCATCCACGCAATGTTGTGCCTGGTCTGTGCGTATTCCGGACCAGGATTTCCCACACCAACAATCAGCTGAAACATCTTAGATGAAAAGCGAACTTACCGAATCATGATTAAATGTCCGGTGAATTGCTTTGGCGAGAATGTCAGCGACTGTGACGATTTTAATTTTATCGAGCTTTCTCGCTGCTTCCGAGAGAGGAATTGTGTCAGTGACAATGACCGCTTCGAGTTCTGCACATTCCGCAATTCTCTGAATGGCCGGATCAGAAAACACCGGGTGAGTTGCAGCTGCATAAATTTTCCCAGCACCATTCTTACGAAGGGCCTTAGCTGCCTGAACGAGAGTTCCTGCAGTGTCGATCATATCATCGATAATGATACAGTCCTTTCCAGCGACATCTCCGATGACGTTCATTGCTTCAGCAACGTTCGGACCCGTGCGACGTTTATCAATAAGAGCGAGATCAGCATTCATTCTTTTTGCATAATAACGAACGCGCTCAACACCACCTGCATCCGGAGAAACGGTGATGAGATTTTTCGGATCGAGATTTTTCTGCACCCATTCAAGAATAACCGGCGATGCAAAAATATTATCAAACGGAATATTGAAGAAGCCCTGGATCTGACCTGCGTGAAGGTCCATCGTCACAACCCGGGATGCTCCCGCAACCGTGATCATATCGGCCACGAGCTTGGCCGTGATGGGAGTTCTCGGAGAACTTTTCCGATCCTGGCGTGAATATCCGTAATGAGGAACAACAGCTGTAATGGAGTTTGCGGAAGCTCTTTTTAAAGCATCAATAATGATGAGGAGCTCCATGAGGCTTTCATTCACAGGAGTACATGTCGACTGGATCACAAAAACGTCAGCACCGCGGACGTTTTTTTCGATTTCACAGTAGATCTCACCGTTAGCGAATCGTCGTAATTGGGGATTTACCAGGGGGACATCAAGGAATTCGGAAATCTTCTTAGAGAGATGGGGATTCGAGGTTCCAGAGACTAGGACGATACGTCTCACCACTCAGAAGCTCCTTGGAAAGATGGTAGGGGTGGCAGGGTTCGAACCTGCGTATGGCAGAATCAAAATCTGCTGACTTACCACTTGTCGACACCCCTACAGATACTTTTGCGTTCAAAGGAATATAGTTGAAAGACCCCCTTTTTGCAACTATCCCAATTGTTAAGTCGTTCTTTTTTCGGTGGAAAATTGGACACATTCTGAGCTATTTCTTATAGTTTCGATAAACAAATATAACTCTCACCTATTGGAGACGTCGTGACCGCAAAAAGGTTTCAATACGCAGCCATCGCTCTGGTTTCTGCCCTGAGCATCAATTCGGCGATTGCCCTTCCTATCGACTGGACCGGCGTTTTTGGTGTGGATACTCACCTTCTGAATAATGTGTGCCGGACCAAGGATGATGTTCCTCAAAAATTTGATCCAGCGACTGGTGTTCGTAATGCTGCGACCGAAGGTACTCAGGGTCTTGATGGGGACTGTGGAGCTACTTTTCAAACGTATATTTTCAAACTCAATCCACAAATTATTGTTAACGACGGTGTCACTCTTAAGGGTGAATTTTCATCCGGATATCTCCGGGGCGGATTCGCGGGAGATAACGCGACCAATGGTTTAAATGGAACCGGCCAATCTTATTTTTTCACTTCCCCTGCTCAACGCTCAGGTCTCAACGTCAATCAGATGTACATGGAACTCTACGCTGATACAGCTTTGATCCGCATTGGTCGAATCGCCCGCAATTATGGTTTAGGTATTGCCTTTGATGGTGGCAATGATGCTTGGGACCGCTTCTTCACAATGTACGATGGAATCGATGCAGAGATGAAGATCGGTAACTTCGGAGTCACTCCGTATTACGCAAAAATTTCTTCGTATGATAACAATACAACAACCACACAGAGTTCAGGTGCTCGTCCGGCCGGTGGATGGGATGTTCGCGAGACTGGTATCACGGCGAAGTATGATAATAAGGCCCGCGATCTCGTTGTAAGTGTTCTCTATGGGAAGAGATTTTCGGAAGCTAAGAATTCAATTTATAATAATACGTCCAGTGGCTCCGCCGCTCCCCGCGCGATTGGAAAAACTCAGGTCACAGTTATCGAACCCTTCGTTTCGAAACGTTGGAATAAGTTCAAGGCTTCAGCGGAAGGATCTCTCCAGTCAGGAGACTACGGTGATGTTTATAATAGCGGGATAAAATCACGCTTGAATTCGACGGCGTACGTTGCCGAGTTTAAGTATGACCTTAATCCCAAGTGGGACATGGGTGCCAACATTGGACAAGTCAGTGGTGACAATGGTGCTTCAAAAAACTTTGAGGCGATGTATCTTCACCCGAACTATCAGATCGCAGATCTCATGTTCCGTTATAACTACGCTGGCTTCAATGGCGGAGGACGATCAATTTTTGATTCATCCATCACGAACGCTCAGTTCTGGAAAATCTACGGTAATTACAAGACTGATAAGTGGACGTGGAAAGGTGCCCTCGTTATGGCAAGTGCGATGAAAACTGCGAAGGCTGGGTCACGCGGCTATCATCATGAAGAGCATTATGCATTTAGCTCAACCCAGACTCAGAAAAAAGATTATGGGTATGAGTTGGATTTTGGTTTTGATTACCGGTGGAACCCGAACGTCATCATCAGCGGCTATTATGGTTATTGGGTTGTGGGTGATTATTACTCATTCACGAACTCGGCGACGAAGCTGAGTCTGACCAATGTTCACGGTGGTGGTCTCAGAGCTACTCTTGAATTCTAATTCGCACAAATAAAAAAAGCCGCCCTTTGAGGCGGCTTTTTTTTATCAATTTTTTATCTGTAGAGACTTGGGTAACCCATCGCTTGTCCCATCCATGATGGCTGTTGTCCCATTCCGCCGCCCATGTAGGGACTCTGGCCATACATCTGACCATATGGTGAAGCTCCGTACTGTGGCTGTTGAGGCTGACCAAATCCGAAGAAAGGAGTTGTTGATTGACCGAAGCCCTGTGGTTGTCCACCAAATTGACCTTGTCCCATTCCCAGCCAGTTCACTCCAAGCGCACCCATCTGAGGCTGTTGTTGCCCCATGAAGTTTGAACCCATTGTTCCCTGATAACCAAAGTTAGCATTGAAACCAGTTTGTCCCATGAATCCTGGTTGCTGACCAAACTGTCCATAAGGATTCTGCTGCTGTTGCATCATCCCCTGGTTTCCGTAAGGCGATGATTGATTCATCATCCATGGTGGCATCATCGATTGCTGACCCATCTGCATGCCTGGTTGCATTCCCGGCTGCATTCCAGGTTGTCCATTCATCGCAGAGTTGTCTTGAGGACGAGCAGCTGGAAGAGTTGTATCGATCGCTTGTGGCGTTTCAGTCGGAACGGCTTCGCCATTTTGAGAAGCAACATAACGGCGGCCTTCAACTTCGAGAGCTAAATATTCGTTGGCCTTGGCATCGTATTCGACGGCGCGGTCAATATCTGTTTTGTTGTAACTCTGAAGAGCAACCTGGAGTTCCTGAATTCTCTGAAGAGAATCCTGAATACATTTCTGTGTATTCCGGAAGTAAGCGTAACAGTAACCGCCCTGCTGAACGCGCGCATATTCTGAATAAATTTCGCGCGTGTAGTTTTCTGTACGGCGCTGAGCGTTTCTTCTCATCGCAAGAGCAAGGTTTTTATAAGATTCAGACATACCCGTCGTCACACCGGTGCGAACATCATAGTTTTCTCTCGCAGAAACGAGCTGATCCGCAAGTGTTGCTTTCGCCTGCACGATTCGTCTCGTAGCAAGTTCCGGAGTAACAGTTACGTTACCCTCGCGCTTACCAATCTTACTTACCTGGTCGATCGTAATTCGAATTCCTTCCATTCTTTCAGCATCTCCGAAGAGACCTTTACTCATGAGTTTTTCAACCTGAGCTCTCTGAAAGTAAGGAGCTTTCGCATAAGTCAGGAGTTCATCCTGAAGACGCTTGAGGTCGTTTCTCGCGGCCTGAAGCTCAGCACCCTGGAGACCATCCATTGAATTGGCCAGTTCTTCAATTCTTCTTTTCTTAGGATCAATAATGTAGCGCTCGAAATCCGCAATCACCCGGATATCATCATCCGTTTGTGTTCCGGCAGCAATCGCCGCCGCGGTTTTTTTCGCAGCTTCGAGAATAAGATGATCTCTTACTCCACCGAGCTGTTCAGCGTAGCTTTCGTAGCGATCAACAAAGTCAGCAACCCGCTGGTACTCGTTGATAGGGCACTCGCGAAGACGGTCAGCTTCTGCATTCAGGCGCTGAGTTTCAAGTTCTGATGATGAATAAACAGCCGTAATGGTCGGATGAATTTTTTCATAGATATCGCATCCATTCACATAAGTTTTACCAAAGCGCGCGCTATCTGCTTGTGATGATGAAAAAGGTCCCTGTGAGAAGAAATAGAGATTACCTCCCTCTTCAAGACCAGTGAATGTTTGTTGAACAGGTTGTCTGTAAATATTTGCCGGAACAACTGCACCGGCAGCACTGACGGCGCCGGATTCTGTCAGGCAGGCCTTAAAGCCTTCCAAAGATTTATCAAATGGTTTGGGATCAAAAGTTACTGAACCATTAACCATCTTCGCAACACGGAAACATTTTTTTGCTCCAGCATTGAGCTCTGCCGGACATTCTTCACCATCTTTGAATTTCACTTCAACGGCGTATGTTTTCTTGCCATCGATTTCATTGGTACGAAGTGACCAGTTCAGCATCGAATTACAGTTACCAATCATGGAAGAAGGAGAAGAGATTCTAAGTGTTCCCGAAGATGCTTCATGATTCACATCAAGTTGAGCATCTTTTTTCAGAATGAGACTCGTGACGACTTTCAGTGGAATAGAAGATTGTGGTCCACCATCACAAGTGGCATTCGTCACAGATGATGTCGAGGCAGATGAACTCGCACCTGGTGGTCTGACTTGAGATGATGACGGGGCGGCACCAGGCTCAGGAGCAAGGGTGGCTTGGTACTGCTGAAGCGCTTCGAATACATCTGCATGCGCAGAAAAAGCGACAAATGTCAGCACGGCCAGAGAAAGGATTTTCATAATATTCCTCAACTGAAGGTTCGATCTTCAACGTCTAATCGGACTAAAGGTCTGAAAGCTTGAGAAATCAGACTAAAGTGTAGGGATCGACGTCGATTTTATACGACACTGAAGCGAGGGATTTGTAATTAAGTTCGAAAGATTTCAGAAGGTTGTGAAGCTGGGAGAGATCCTGAGATTTCAGAAGTATTGACCAAGTAAACTGGTTGGACTTCTTTTCGATATGGGCCGGTCTTGGACCCAGGATGGTGACCTCAGGAAAATGATCCTGAACAAGTTTTCGCACCATCGGTCCGATGTTCTCTGTCACATGACCTATCAACCGATCCTGAAAGCGGGAAGAAAAATGAATAAGTGCAAGTCTCCTATAGGGAGGGCAATCACAAAGCTCCCGGATTTTTAATTCCGCTTCATAAAACTCATGAAAGCCGTGAGCCTTCACCATTTGAAACAGAGAGCTTTCAGGATTCAAGGTCTGAATCAAAACTTTTCCATCTTGAGAGTATCTTCCTGCTCTTCCAGAAACCTGGGTCAGTGTTTGGTAAACTCTTTCGTGTGAACGAAAATCCGGAAAGTTCAACTGACTATCAATACCTAGAATCACAACGAGTTTTACTTTTTCAAAGTTGTGACCTTTGGAAAGCATCTGTGTACCCACCATGATATCAATCTTTCCCGTATGGAAATCATCCAGACGCTTTTCCAACTGAGTGAGAGTTTTGATTTCCTCCCGGTCAAAGCGTTCAATCTTTTTGTCAGGAAAAACTTTCTGAAGAACTTCCTGAATCTTTTCCGTCCCAAAGCCTTTCTGGGTCAGAGTGAGGCAGCCGCAATCCGGACACTGCGAAGGAAGGTCGTCCTTATATTCGCACTGATGGCAGGCAAGAATATTTTTTCTTTTATAATAGCGAAGTGTAAGAGAACAATTAGGACAATTAAATTGATGTCCACAGGCGCGGCACTGGAGGAAATTAGCAAAACCCAACCGGTTCACAAAAACCAGAACCTGATTCCCCTTGGCGAGTGAATCCCGAATAGCATTGACCGAGGTTTTCACGAGCGGCCAGGTATCATCTTCCTTGGCAGATTTGTCGCGGGCATCAACCAATTCAATTTCTGGAAGAAAAGCATCTCCTGCTCGTTCTTTCATTTCAAACAACTGACCTGCGCCCTTAGGTGAATGAAACTGGGCATATGTTTCAAGACTCGGAGTTGCCGATCCCATCACCAAAGGAATTCCCAGAAGCTGTGCTTTTTTAGATGCAACATCTCTCGCATTATAAGGACAACGATCATCCTGCTTAAAAGAAGTGTCGTGTTCTTCATCTATGACAATGAGGCCAAGATTGTTCAGTGGAATAAAAACCGAACTTCGCACACCCAAAAGCATACATGGAGTTTTCAAAGCGCGGGCCATCTGCCAGATCTGATATTTCTGAGAATCTGAAAGTTCCGAATGATACGAATAAATCGGAGCCTTGATATATCTGGCGAAAGTCGCAATGAACTGAGGCGTAAGATTGATTTCCGGAAGAAGAAAGAGAACAGACTTTCCCGCATCAATGGTGCTGCGAATGAGGTCAAGATAGACGATCGTTTTCCCGCTGCCTGTAACTCCATGAACCAAAGAGCGCTGGTAACCTGAAAGTCCTTCACGGATGCGATCGATAATTGTTTTTTGAATCGGGTTCGGAATGAATTCGAGATCCTTCCCTTCTCCGTCGACATGATCCAGTGGACGAGGGCGCTTCAGGTGGTTGGGCAAACAATCGAAGATAAGCTGGCCCAAGCTATAATGGTAATATCCCGCCATCCATTCAAAAAGTTCCAGCTCACTTTCCTGAAGCTTCCACTCTGAAACTGTTTTAATAATCGTTTTGATTTTTTCAACGGGTGTTGATTTGTATTCTTCCGAATGACTGTCATCGATTGAAAGGACACAGCCGAACTCTGAACGCTTTCCTAGCGGGACTTCTACAACCTGACCGCGAGAAAGTTCTCCCTCGTAATGATAAAGAAGACCTTTGTTTTTCAAGGGGAAGTTTACAGCAATCCGGGCCACTTTCATCAGAGGAGAAAATCCGGACGTGGAAGACTACTCTCTTTACCTTTAAGAATCAGATCCCACTTCTTAAGACGTCTCACGATGTCTTCTTCGCGTTCAACGTAATGGCGAAGATCAGTCACTTCGATTTGATAACTATCACCAGAAAAATCACGAATCAGTATCGTCTTGGGAAATCGATGTGTTCCATTGAGAAGTCCGTAATTACGGCAAATAATTTCCATTTCACCAGCGGCAGACTTGAAGAGAACCTTCTGAACATCGCGAGTATCGTAAGCGAAGACCGCGGTAAAAGGACCCGCCTCAGCGAACCAGGCCATCTCACCATCTTCTTTGGATAAGCGCACCTGCTTAGTATCAACATACATCGACTCATTCATCACCGCTTCAACCCGATCACGGGCAGCGGCATCTTCAGGCCTAAGAGGATTTGCTTCCGTTTTTTTGGCAGCTTTATTCTGGTTAATTGTCAGAAGATAGCGCTTGTAGCTTGCAAGATAATCAATCTTCTCTCTGTTGATAAGATCATTGTTTAATTTTACCGGCACCCCTAGAGTCTTGAGGTAGTTCACCATGTGTGAGCCATTGTTGTAGGCCAGTGAGTGAACGAGAGCGTAGAAAACTCCCTTCTCCATCTGATCAACAGCAGGCTTCAAGGTGAAGGGAGAAAATCCCGGATAATAAATTTTGTGATCAAGTGAGGTTTCTGAAAATGAATTATCTTTGTATCTCGCCTGCGCGATCTTGATGCTGTCACCTGTCCCGCGCGTGAGAAAAACCCTGAAGAAGTCGTCAGTCTTTTCTGCTGCTGCGGCTTCTCCCTCTCCCGCTGCATTTAATTTCTTCACTTGCATCGTGAAAGTCACACCATTGGCCGTGACGTCCGCATTCGAACCATGACGAAAAAGTGATTCAATCGTGGGAACAAAAGCAAAGGCCTGTGCTGAAAAAAGAAAAAGAACGAGAAAAAAACGAATCATAAAGTTAAACCGTACTTGTTGAGCCTGTATTTAAGTGATGCCATGAATGTAGCACGAATCTCGGGGTCTTTGAGGGCAAAATCGATAGTGGCATCAAGATAGCCGGGGATACTTCCGGTATCAAAACGTTCACCCTCAAACTTATAGGCAAACACGTCTCTTTTCTGACAAAGAACATTGATTGCATCAGTCAGTTGATACTCATTACCCGCTCCGCGAGGAATTGTTTCGAGAATATCGAAAATTTCCGGTGTAAGGATATATCTTCCCGGAGTCGCAAGATTCGTTGGAGCATCTTCCGGCTTTGGTTTTTCCACCATACCTGTCATGCGAAGTGTTTTCTCGTCAATGATTTCGCCTTTTACGATACCGTATTTTGACGTCTGATCTTTTGGAACTTCCATGACTCCGATGACAGAAGCTCCCTGATGTTTAAGTGAAAGATCCATTAGCTGCTTAATCGCAGGATTTTTATTGATGACGATGTCATCACCAAGAAGAACAGCGAAAGGCTCATCACCAATCATACTTCTTGCACAAAGGACGGCATGACCAAGCCCCAGCTGTTCTTTCTGGCGAACACTTGTGACGTTGACCATGGAGCCGATCTGGCGAATGAGCTCAAGCTCTTTCAACTTGTTATTTCTCTCGAGGAAAGCTTCGAGTTCCTGGTTGCGGTCAAAGTAATC
>JBKJNQ010000101.1:0-4933 GCA_046593575.1 Bacteriovoracaceae bacterium | reverse complement strand
GAGAATGTCATACGTCGAAGGTTCATCAGAAGTTTTATTAATTTCCCACGTCAGCGCGTCCGGACGGTTCACGCTACCATTGATGAAATTGCAACTCATGGTACCAGTCCCATGGAAGTAACCTTGCTTGAGTTCGTAAGCGAACGCTGCCTGACTAAGTAGGCAGACCAAAAATAAAATTTTCACAGTTTAAATTCCTTGGCGAGAGTTGTGAGGAAGGTAGAGCACTTCTCTTCCTTCAAGTAGAGCGGCATCCCCAGCTGATCGTAGGTTTTGAGAATTTCACTATCTCGCGGTGTTTGATTGAGGCGTCTGTTTCCGCCAATCTTTTTAAATATCGATATGACATCGTAATCTTTTCTAAGTTCCGGATAGCGGGCAAAAAACGGAGCCGAGAGCTCTGCTAAAACATAATTGGGAGTAAAGAGATAGAAAACATCCAGAAAATAGGGATCACTGAGTGCGGTTTGCGCGGAGATGTTTCCGACAGGGTCCACGATCCCGCTCGAGAGCTGACCGAAAGCGATGGAACTACTTCCGAGGAAGGCACTGACATTTTCAAGCTCCGAGTGCGCGAGCTGCGGGTACGGTCTCTGGATTTTTTTTGCCGCGAAGGCTACGCCTAGTTTGGCTTCGAGCGCCGAAAGCATCTCCGGCCCCATTTTTAATTTGCAGTGGTAAAAACTCGGCGACAGGAGAAGGAGATATTTCTCAAAGTCTTTTTGTAATTTAATCTGCGCCGCCAGACTCTTGGCATTCAGCCTCGCGAGGTAGGACCCGAGGTTGCTGTTAGGCCTGAACGTAATCGTCTGAACTTTCTCGGTTGAGTACGGTGAAACTGGCGAGCCTGCCGCAGGCTCGAGGTGGCGGTACCTCGGGTGCGATGGCATGTGCGATTTGAATGCGAGGAATGGACTCTCTTCACGGCCAAAAACCATGTCATCTAGTGAACCAAAAGATCCCCTCCATGAAGGGTATCTTCCCCATATGGGAAATGGATTTGAATTGGCCGCGGCCGTATGACATTGTACGCATTTAGATAAGTCTCGGTCGTAGCTAACTTTTCCGGAATCAAATGAAATGTGATGAAGCTCGAAGCCTTGTTTGTGATCGTTAAATTCCAGGATCTCTAAATCATCACCCATTCTCTGTGTCGAATCCCCGTTGAAAGTGATGATAAATTTCCCATCTTTCCCAAAAAGAATCGCGCGAGGATTCTCCTTGTTCGCGTCCTGGAGCCCGGCCCCTTGGTACTGGAGTGTAAAACTCTGTCGGAGCTCAGATGGCAAGAGCGGTATAACCTCATCGACTGAACGAAGGTTTCTGCTCGTGATGAGTTCTCGGAGGTTTGCTGTGTTAAAAGCAAACGCCGGCGTTAGCAGAACAAAAATCAATAGTGGTAACATCAGGACTCCCTTTAAACGGCATTGGGGCTTGTACCTAACCAGCAGCAATCTTTCTAAAGGAGTTACTTCAAAGCGAAAAAAAAGTGTTATCCGACGTTGATAACGGATAACCATTTCAGAGCGAAATATACTTTCTTAGAAGAGATGGCAGTTTTTTCTTTTCTTACATTCGTTCTGTTATATACAGGTTCGAAGGGAGATTTTATGAAATTCATCGCGCTGATTATCTTTTCAAGTGTGCTCTCAAACTTCGCGGTTGCGGCACAGAACTGCGACTTCTCAGGTTACTTATCTGACGATCGCGGGATTCGCAAACTCGGCACGCTCATGCTGAATGAAGATTCAAAACTCACGACTGCGCAGGCAAATGAAGTCATGTATGCGGCGATCAATCTCGAGGGTGCCGTCGCCCGGGGCCTTACTCCCAAAAAAGCGATTACTGCACTCAGTGACAATAGCGAAGCTGGCGACTTGTATTACATGACGATGAAAAAACGTGGTCAAGTTTATACGATGGTAAAATACTTTCCCGGTGGGAATCCGGTAGGGTTTATTTTCAAGAACAGTGTCGCGGTGGCAAAACTTTCGGATGACGATGCCAGCTGTCTTTAAGTATTGAGGTTAGTAGGTAAAGTTGCCCAACTTCCGGATGAGAAACAACAACACCGTAAAACAAATCACAAAGATCACCACACGTTTAAAGTTCGTGAAGAGCTTAGTGTAATCGTCCGCGAGATCTCCGGCGATATTGTGCTGATCAAGAATCGCGATCACACGCTCCACGGCATTATCGGCGATCACGAATGAGTCCCCGTTATGAAGGTGCATCGAGATGGCGTACTTCGGGTGAAAGAGCTTGTAGCGTTTTACGTCTTCATATTTGATGATGTGATTGAGAAAAGGAATCCCACGGTTAAAGGCAAAGGCCTTCTCATGAAAGCGCACACCGCGGATAAAGGCGTAATAGACGGCAGGTGCGATGATGGTCCCCATAAAGGCCATCAGATCCCGTGGATAAGCATAGTGGTATTTAAAAAAAGTCAGAAGTCTCGCGAGTAGCGTGCGACTCGGAAGCTCAATCAGCATTTCCTGAAACTTCGGCGCCGTAATCGTTTCAAGATAAAAATCACTGAAGAAAAAGATCACCACCGCCAGAACGCCGAGGCGAAAAAGATTCAGCATCGACGTTTTATATAATCTTCTTCCGAGCATCTAAAAATCCTCCACGACAGGTTCAATTCCCTGGGCGTATCTCACGAGATCAATCACCTCGCGGGCACAGCCCTTTCCACTTTCCTTGATCGTGACATAATCCACGGCCGCTTTCACTTCCGCACCGGTATTGGGAACTGTCGCCGAGAAGCCCGCTTTTTTGAGTAAGGGAATATCAAAGAACTCATCCCCCATGTAGAGGATCTCATCCGCTTGTACATTGTAATTTTTCATGATTTCAAGAAACGCCGAACGCTTGTCTTCTTTCCCGAGATAAAGAAAATCGAGCTTCAAGAGATCCACGCGTTTTTTCACCGAAACAGAATCACCACCGGTAATCACACCGACTTTGATTCCCGCTTTCATGAGAAGTTTCATCCCGTAGCCATCGTAGATATAAAAGCTACGATTCCAACCGACCTCTTCACCGCCCCACCACAAGTGACCATCAGTGAGAATGCCGTCGAGATCGAAAGCAACGACTTTAATTTTTTTGAGTTTAGCTTCGAATTTCTTCGCCGTATCTTTCAGACTCATTCTTCCACCGCGCGACGGACTTTAAGAAGTTTCTCCACAATGCCTTTCACCTGATCGAGCGGCAACGCCGTTGCCGAGTCCGATAGTGCCTTCTCCGGATTCGGATGGCATTCCATGAAAATCCCGTCAGCACCAGCGGCGACGGCAGCTTTTGCGAGAACCACGATCTGCTCGCGTTTCCCACCCGTCGCCGTTCCCAGCCCACCCGGTCTCTGCACGCAGTGAGTGGCATCGTGAACGGCGCGAACGCCGAAGGATTTCATGATCTGGAACGAGGCCATATCCACCACGAGATTATTGTAACCGAATGATGATCCACGCTCCGTCAGGATAATTTTATCTTTTGAAAGGAAGTGCGAGGCCTTATCCACAATGTTTTTCGTTTCTTCAGGTGAGAGGAACTGCCCCTTCTTCACCTTGAGTTCGCGGTCATACTTTTTACAAGCTTCCGCACCCGCAAAAATCATATCCGTCTGACGGCAAAGGAATGCCGGCACCTGCAGGACGTTGACGTATTTCGCCACAACATCCGCCTGATCAGGAGTATGAAAGTCGGTGATCGTCGGAAGTCCGAATTCCTTGTTAATCGTCGAAAGGATTTTCATCCCCTCTTCGATGCCGGGACCGCGATAAGAAGTAAACGATGAGCGGTTCGCTTTATCAAATGATCCCTTGAAGTGAAGCTTAATCTCGTTCTTATAAGGCTCGAGCTCTTTCACCAGACGTTCAGCAATCAGGCGTGCCAGATCCATGCTTTCAAGAACACAAGGGCCGATATAGAAATCCATTTTACGACTCATAAATTTTCCTTAGATTTTTCCGCTCGCCTTCACGAAGGAGGCGAATAGCGGATGAGGTTTAAACGGTGTCGACTTGAATTCCGGATGGTACTGGCACGCGATGAAAAATGGATGATCATTCAGTTCGATGGCTTCCACGAGATTCAGGGCAGTGTTCGTTCCGGAAACGACGAGACCTTTATCAGTTAGCTGTTTAATAAATTCATTGTTCACTTCAAGACGGTGGCGATGGCGCTCCGAGATCTTTTTGGCGCCATAAACTTTTTCGCAAAGACTTTTCGCTTTGACTTCGCAGTCATAGGCGCCAAGGCGCATGTTGCCACCTTTGGCGCCTTCTTTCTGTTGTCCCTGCATGTAGTGAACGACAAAATCACCTTTATCGGTAAACTCCATCGACGTGGCATTCTTAATACCCACAACGTTTCTTGCGTACTCAATGATCGCAAGCTGAAGCCCTAAGCAGATTCCGAAGAATGGTTTTTTATTTTTTCGCGCGTACTCAATGGCTGCAATTTTCCCCTCGGTTCCGCGGGAACCGAATCCACCCGGAACGAGAATCCCGTCGACTTTCTCAAGGAGATCGGATTTCACACCTTTCTCGAGATCCTCAGCATCAATGTAGGTGAGATTGAGTTTCACCTGATTGATAATGGCCGCATGTCTCAGGGCCTCGTCGAGCGACTTATAAGATTCCACGAGCTCGGTGTATTTCCCCACGACTCCGATGTTCACCGTCTTAAGAGGATTTTCCGAGTTGTAGATGACCTTGGTCAGTTCATCCATCTTCGGCTCTGCCGTCCACATCCCCAGAAGTTCCGTAATTCTCTTATCAAGCCCCTGCTTATGAAAAGACATCGGAACTTTATAGATGAGATCGAGATCAATCGATTGAAAGACGTTCTGCTTGGCGACGTTACAGAAAAGTGAAATCTTCTCGAGGATCGAAGTATCAATCTCTCGATCAGCACGGCAGATAAT
>JBKJNQ010000203.1:0-4160 GCA_046593575.1 Bacteriovoracaceae bacterium | reverse complement strand
TGCTACGCGCAGGCAAGATGCGATTAGCTATTATTTCTGCCAGCAGACTTTCTCGTCTGCTGGCAGAAATAATAGCTAATCGCATCTTGCCTGCGCGTAGCAGCTTTCACATAATCTCCTTATCTATTGTTCATGGGAGGAACTATGTTGAAGGCCCTGACCCTCGCTGCCCTTATTCTTTCATCATCAGCATTTGCTGGTCACCTCGATACAGTCTGCGAAAACGCGATTGGAAATGCTCCGGTCTTCGATACTAATTATGTAGCGAGAAGAAATTCTTCCGGCAAATTTGCGATCGAAACTCTGGAAGGTGTTCTCGTGACCGAAACTGGCGCCACCATCAAGTCGATGGTTCGTGATGGCGGATCGATCTGGGTTCTCACAGCAACTCAAATTGTAGAATTAAATACCGCTGGCGAAGTTCAGGAAATGTTCGACATTGAGAATTCTCACAATCCAGCATGGGTCGGACTTTCGATGATTCAATTCAATCGTTCGCTGATTGTTTCACAGGGAGCAGCAGGAATTGTTGCTTTCGATATGGAAGAGCGCAAGTTCACCTGGAGAAATGCTCTCTCGGGAACTGATGATGGATATCCATCAGGGCTTGCGACGGATGGAGCTGTGATTTATGCAGCGTCTGCAACTTCTCACGAAAGAGGATTCACCGGGATTTTGATTTTAAATCCTGAGACCGGCGCGACGACGAAGAAAGTTCCGTATGACTTAAGTTGGGGAGTGCTCGACACAGACGTGAAGGCGCGTATGTACGGTGACAGTCTGGTTCTGAATAATGGCGGATGGGTTCATCTCATTACAAAAAAACAACTCGATTCAGCGAAAACCATCAAGCCTCGTTGGGTAGCTCAGATGATTCCGGCCGATGGCCCGGTCAATGCTCATTACATGATGCTCACGGGTGAATTCCTCATGCACGGGGATATGGTCATGGGCTGCGGAGTTTATACTGCTCAAGAGGACGGAAATTTCGTGAGAAAGTCGAAGCTCGTTCATATCAAAATGCCTTAATAAGGAATACCTGATCGAAAAAGTCTTTTCGGCGTTTTGCCGAAGAGACTATTCATGTTGAAGACCCTGATATTTATCCTCTTTGTCTCTCTACCCGCAGTGCTGTTTGCACAGACCGCGGCGGAACGAGAAGCTCGTCTCACCACACTTATTTCAGACTACGAAAATAAATACAACGAACTCCACACACCCAATTTAAGTGAAGTGAATACTCCTGAGTTTTCGGCGAAGATGAATGACCTGAAAGCGATCGAAGAAACTCTCGATGGCCTCATTAAAACTGAGCTCGATGAACTCGCCGCTTCGATGATGAGAGGCCAGCCGGTGAATGTTCAGGCACTTTATCGAAAATATTTGGAAAGCAGGGTCGAGTACGGAGGAGCGAAAGATTACAAGCGATATGCTGCTTTCACCGATCTCTTTTTTGAATCTCAGAAAATGTATCAGAATAAAGCCGCACCAAAAGGTTTTCGAGCAGCGATCAATAAGTTCGGGCGCCTGATGAGACTGTCGATGAAGATGGCGATTCCTTCTCTCATGATGCTGATGTCAGCGTTTCAGCGAGTGACAAAAGTTAAAATGGGCTTCGGAGAATCTGTTGACCAATTCTTTAAGAAATGGGGACAGGCCTCTGGCATTACTGTCGAAGTTTCGAATCGTGAACTTCTTCTGAATCAAGAACGCTTGCGGATCTTTGTTCCCACTCACCGGGACGCCAATCTCGACGCCATTGCCTTTGCCGCTCTCGATGTGGAAAATCCTGTGGTCTTCGGCGCACTCAATTTAAAAAATCACCCGATCTTCGGGATGAAAGATCATCCGATGGTGAAGCCGATGATAGACGCTCTTGAGAGAAACGATACGTTCATTCTCGCTGGTGCGGAAGAAAAGCCGATGGCAAAATTCATGCGCTTAATCCGCGAAGGCAAAGTGAAGAACGTTCTCATTTATCCGGAAGGTCAGGTGGGGCTCGGCATGAAAGAGTCGAGACCAGTGCGGACAAATTTTAGTGAGGCGATGCTGAAGACATTGGTTGAGCAAGGTGTGGACTTCGAACTCATGCCCGTGACTTACGTGAATGGCGCTCAGTATTTTGAATATCACAACGAAGTGGATCTCATTCGCACGGAACCGGGCCAGGAGAAACTTCTGGTGAATGTGCAAAAACCTATTACGTCCGAAGAGATCCGCCAGTTCTTTGCAAGGTTTCCTGAAAAGGATTTCACGACCTATCTCAGGATGAATTGGCTCTTTGACCTTCCTACCAACCAGGATCTCGTCCTCGGTCAGGGAAGATGGGCCAATATTCAGGACGCATTTCACACGAGTCTCACGGGAAAATCCTGTGTTGCACGCGCCTTCGAAACACTTATGGCCCCGTAATGCCCTGCAGGCGGGAAAAATATCCTAATTTGCTCTTCTTCCCTCTGCCCCCTACACTAAATGAATGATCAACGTACAGAATCTCACGAAGAGTTTCCATGACCGCGCCATTTTGAATGGTGTCTCCCTTGATGTAAAAAAAGGGGACTTGATCGCGATCATTGGTCCATCGGGTTGCGGGAAATCTACTTTCCTCCGCTGCCTGAACGGACTCGAGAAGGCCGATACCGGAACCATCACGACTTCTGGTCGCATCGGGATGGTCTTTCAAAGCTTCAATCTCTTTCCTCATCTCACGGTTTTAGAAAACCTCACACTGGCTCCAAAAGTTGTGAGTGAGATGCCGAGAAACGCTGCTCATGAAAAGGCGCTTCATCTTCTGGCGAAAGTGGGACTTGGGGATAAGGCGAATTTTTATCCGGATAAACTTTCCGGAGGACAACAGCAGCGAGCAGCGATTGCGCGCGCTCTGTGTATGCAGCCCGAGATTCTTCTTTATGATGAACCGACGTCTGCTCTCGATCCATCGCTCGTGAATGAAGTGCTGAAAGTGATGAAAGATTTAAAGAACGATGGCATGACTCAGATTGTGGTAACCCATGAGATGCGCTTTGCTCGTGATGTCGCTGATCAGATCGTCTTCATGGATCAGGGAAAAATTGTTGAGATGGGTCCGTCAGTTGAAATATTCGCGCGGCCACGTGAAATTCAGACTCAGAAATTTTTGAGCCACTTTCAATGAAAATACTTCTTCTCCTGCTTTTAATTAATGTCGCTTGGGCAAAGCCTAAACTCCGTTGGGGTGCTGATATTGAGAGTGGAGCTCCCTTTTCATTTACTGATCCCAATGACCGGACGAAAGTTTTAGGTTTTGAAGCGGAGATTGTGAGTCTTCTGGCCGATGAGCTCGGAATGGAAGTTCAGCAGGTGAATAATTCCTGGGACGGCCTCATTGAAGGTCTCAATCGCAAAGACTACGACATTATTGTGAACGGAATTGAGATCACTCCCGAGCGTGCGAATGTCATTCAATTCAGCCGCCCTTATTATTACACTTCTGAGGCAATTGCCGTTCGAGCTGATAACAAAGACATTACAACTCTTGCGGATATGAAAGGGAAGAAGGTCGGGACTCTCGATGCTTCTCTTGCTCAACGAATTCTCAATGAACAACCATTTCCGGTCACTGTCATTGGTTATGATGAAGAAATTCACAGCTACAATGATCTCGCGATCGGTCGCCTCGATGCCGTTCTTCTTGATGAACCGATTGCTCTTTACTACGCTCAACCCAACAAAGACCTCAAGGTCGTGGGCGCCGGAGTGGGAGAGTTATCCTACGGCATGGTCACGAGAAAAGAAGATTCAGAATTCTCGAAACGCACGGATGCAGCTCTGGCGAAACTCATCGCAGAGGGAAAAATTCAGAATGTTCTCGAAAGATGGAATCTCTGGAACGCCCTGACTGCTAAAGCGTGGAACGCAGATGTAAAATCGAAATCAGATCCGATTGCTTACTCGACGTATATGGAATCGGCCTACGGCAAGACGACCTGGAAACAGAAACTCACTCGCTACGCATCTTTTCTTCCTCTCTTAGGAAAGGGTGCTCTCATGACTCTTGAGGTTTCTGTGCTCTCGATGATCCTCGCGATCTTCCTGGGATTAGGAACTGCTCTTTGTCGACTATACGGTCATCCGATCGTGAAATGGTTGGCACTTTCTTACGTGGAAATTTTCCGCGGAAC
>JBKJNQ010000099.1:0-5834 GCA_046593575.1 Bacteriovoracaceae bacterium | reverse complement strand
CAGCTCAGATTTGAGCTGAATGAAAAACACTCATGATTTCAAGCGCTTATCTACACAGCTCAGATCTGAGTTATGTAGGAGTAAATTTTGTTTATGAGAGGAATGGCTGGCTAGGCTGCCCGTTTGAGGCTCATGGTTTCTACTTGGAAAACATCATCGGGATGGCTTATTTTTACTCAACTCAGATTTGAGCCGAGTGAAAAACCCAATGATTACGAGGGTGTTTTACTAAACTCAAATCTGAGTTTATCAACAGTAAATTTTGTTTATAGTTCATTTTGCAAAAATCACATCTCGTTTCCCGTTCTAAAATGACCTCTAACCCCAATCAATTGTAAGCAACCTTCTTATTCGCAAAGGAGGATTTATGACTGGTAATTTTAGAATTGAAGTTCCTTTTGAAACAAGACCTCCTCGATTAAAGGACCTCGTTAATCAATATGTCATGGGTGATGTTTGGATGAGAGACACTCCTTTCGGGCCCGTTACGGATTCAATTGTCATTGCCGAGAGATTTAATTTGAAACACTCAAATGTTTTGAGAGCGATCTCGAAATGTAAAAGTGAGCTAAGTAATTTTGATAATTATCATCTGGATAAAAATCTCATCGAAAGTCATCGCCTCGCTGGCGCGGCAGGAAAAGAACGAGAAGAACGTAAAGTTGATATCACCGAATTCGGGCTCGCACTTTTACTTCTGTATATCAACACGCCAAAGGCTCGCCAGATTTCTGCTGAAATTTTATATAGATTTTTTGTGCTTAAAACTTATGTGAAAGGACTGAATGAAAATCAGATCGGAGCGATCATTGGATTTTATAGAAAGCAGATGGATCGTTAGCGTACTCAAAATCAAACACGGCTAAAATTTTAATGCCCTTTGTGAAACAGACACGGAAGCTTGCGAGTGATATTCGCAAAGTACATTTTGCTTAGATAGACATTCATTTTTAATAACTCTTCGCAGAGTTCTTTCTTTAAATTCAATTAAGTAATTCTTCCGAAAAAGCTCAGGCTATTTGCAGGTACAAATCAAATGTCACTGTATTGACATTGTATATACATGCGAGTAACCTATGTTTGAGTGGGATGACGACAAGAATGCTGCCAATTTGGAAAAGCATGGAATTCGATTTGAGGAAGTGAGTAGTGTCTTTGAAGATGACTACGCCATAGAACAATTAGACAGTTTGCATCCTGAGAGGTTTATTCGTTTGGGATTCTCTGTGGATTGGGGAGTATTGGTAGTTGTTTTCTCTGAGATAGGCGAGGCAAGGATTCGGATTATCTCTGCTAGAAGGGCCACTAAACAAGAAGGAAAAACTTATGCGCAAAGAATATGATTTTACCAAAGGTAAAAGAGTAACGCCTGACAGGGTGTACAAAAATCCCGCTACTATGATCTCCCTTCGCATCCAGGTTAAACTTCTTGGACAACTTAAAGTTGAAGCTGATCGAATGGGGATGCCTTATCAGACACTGATCAATACGATTCTTCACAGGTTTGTGAACGGTGAGCTTATCGACAAGAATGAAGCTAAGAAAATCGCTGGTTAGGTTCTAGTCCCACTGGCAGCTGACTCCACCTTTGGAACAAACGATACATTGCCTGCCGCTGACATACTTATAACCACACTTGTTTTCGTCACTACTCGAAGATGCGTCCACCATCTTCCCGCAAGAATTCATGTTGAGCGCCACGACGATTAAAGCAAATAATAGTGCCGATTTAATCCTCATCATCAAGCTCCTGGTCAAAAAGAATCTGATCTAAGATTTCTCCGGCCCCATCATGCGTGAGCAGAATCTTCGTCGTGAGCCAGGACATCATTTGCGAGTGATTGGTATGCGTAACCACAATGAACTGGCCATTATCGTGAACCCGGATATCACATCCCAATTCGTGGTGAATTTCATTCTGAAGATACTTATGGAGAAGATGAAAGGATTTCATCGCTGATTCGGCCTGAAACTCAAGTCCGAGAGGGAGGATCGCTACCTTCCATTGATTGTCTTGCTTACTGTATTTGCCTCGGAGTTGGATCTTCATAGCGTTATATTAGGTTTTGATGGTCTCAGAATCTGGGACTCGTAAGCATTTTCCTACAACCACAAACTTATTATAAAAAAGCGAAACATCGTCCTTAGATGCTTCCTCGATATAGTCGCGGAAAAACTTCCTTGCCTCAAACTCGGAACCAAGGGCCTTAATGTAAAATGAGATCGAACTCTCAAACCTTGCGCGCCATTGTTCAACCTCTTTCAAACGAGACTCACCCTGAAAATCCATGAGAATCATTTCCCAGGAAACTTGAGATAACCCGGCTTCCGAAAAAAGTGCAGGCAGATATCGCGCCGAAAGAAGGTTTCCGCTGAATCGCGATCTTAGGAAATCCATCTTTTTGATTAAGGACTCGGAAGTTGTTCCGAGATTGAGAAAGAGCCCATCTGTATCGATCACACAAAGCTTTCCTTCGGGCGCCAGCGACTTCTTTAAGTGCGAGATCATCTGGCGCTGCTCGGAAAGTGAGAGATGATGGAAGACCAGACGACTGACAATCACATCGTAGCGCTTAGGAGTTGGGGCCTCTAAAAGGTTATGCGCAAAATAAGAAGCATCTTTTCGTAATGAATTTTTTCGGCAATGGGCGAGTGATGACTCGGAGAGATCGCACCCATCAACGTAAATATTGGGATAATGACTTTCAATGAATCGTCCTAAGATGCCTGAACCACAACCGGCATCAAGAAATGACCTCGTCTGCGCCAGATCCAGAATGCGTAATTCTCTTTCCACAGAAAATTCTAAGATCTCGCTCTGCTGATCCAAACGTTCGGCTTCATTTTGATTCTTTAAAATGTAGTTACTCAACATGTTCCCTTTGTTTGACCTATTCATCGGAAAGTATTGAGTTAATCTTAATGCGGAAGACATGAGTAATTATATTGCTTTAGGTGTTCGTAAATATTCCGAAACGCTATGCCTCACAAGGGGCATCAATGGACTATACTGCTGAAATTAAGAATAAATATCGCTTCGTTCTCATCAGAGAACCGTATGAGCTCATGGAATATGAAATTATGCGGTCAATTTTTCCACAGCTGATTTATCTTAAGACCACGGGCTATCGTCAGGAATATGAAAAGAACGTCCTGCCTTTTGATAGTTCAGACTTCGTGGCCTCGCATCTCCTGTTATGTGACATGACAGGACCATCACCGAGACCCGTACTTGGCTTCAAATCAGTCACTCTTAAAAGTTGCGATGATCATCGGATTTCATTTCCCATGTTCGGAATGCTGGAAAGGGCCGACAGTGATCTCGTAGCGAAATCAAGAGTTCAGGATATTTTGAACAGCTACAGAGATCAAGACCGGGCCGGGAAAATTGCCTACAACGGGTCATTTACTATTCTTCCTGAGCTTCGCCAAAATAAGGCATTGATGAAGCATCTGTGGGAACTTAGTTTTTGCCTCATCGGGAATTACTATCTTGATTACGGTATCGATCACGTCCTTGCTGTCTGTGCCACAAAGTTTAATGTCCACAAAAAGAAAGAAGTTTACGGGTGGAATTACATTTCTCAAGGGCAATCCCACCTCGAAGAATACCAATCGAAAGCTCTTTTCGGTGCGAACTTGATTCCGATGGAATTGTTCACTTCATCCGAAGCGTGTAAAGCTTCGACGCTGAGTTTTAGAGGGATGTGGGAAAACCGACTGACTCTTGATCTTGAGCATTTCGCCGAGAAAAAACAAGCGGCGTGAGTTTATTGGAGAAAGTAGAGTTCATTCGCCGATTGCTCATATTCCAGGAGATAAGTGTCCTGGTCATCTCCCTGTGAACGGCTCCGGACTTGAGTGACTTGCGAAGAATTGCGTCCGAGAAGTTTTGGTAAAGAGGAAATGAAACCTTTCCGAAGCTTCTCGAGCGATCCAGTGTCCCGCTTTGATGTTCGAAGAAGTTCGCAGACTTCCAGGCGCGGAGATCCAGAGAATTCGACCGTACCGTTGGTCAAACGATTAATTTTCCACTCTAGATTGCGTTCGATTTTATTCGGAAGGTGCTCGTGGATAAAGGCCTCGAAGAAATCACTTTCTTTCCTGATGCTCCGAAGTTCTTCACCAACGGGTGTTTGTACAAAAAGTTCGAACGAACTCTCACCCATGCGTTCCACCATCTTCTCTCCAAAATAATTGTCCACGTACTGGCAGATATCCAGGGGCAATAATATGTTGTTTGTCAGTGCCGTATCAGAAAACTGGGAATCTCCTAACTGGAACCGCTGTTGAATCGATTTCACGGCGTCGGCGCCGAGTTCATTGCGGAGAAAGTTCAACATATAGATCGCAGTAAATCGTGAGCTGTATTGGCACTGCTTTAAATACTGATCAGGTAAATGTTCTATACCAGAGCAGTGTTTCCGGAGAACAGTAAGGTCGACCTGCCCTCTAAGAATGGTGTCTAGCGTGAGGTTAAGGGAACGACAGAGCTGGTGCAATCGAGTGACGGGAAGCGCAGAAAAGCTTTTGGTTCTTTTAGGGATTTTACATTCATCCAGGATCCGCTGGAAATCAGTTCCGAAAGATCCGGATATTTCTGCAAAGAAAGAATCAATCCTGTGAACTGTTTCACTTCCCTTCATGCGATTCCAATCTCCAGTGAAAACTTATTTTCACTTCTTTTAAAGATGGGATCTGTTTCTCCGTCGAACTGCGTCCTTAAAAAGGCATCGAGCGAGCGCGCTTTATACGCCAGGAAATCTTCCACTGAACCTGCATCAAAGAAATCTGCAATCCAATCACTCGCCGTAAAATTTACTTCGATGGATTTGCGCTTCGAATGATAGGAAAGCTTCGCGGCACGCTGGTAATGGTCCTGCCCCTCCACAAAAGAACGGATAAAATCAGCAGGCGTACGGCCCCGGATCATTTCACTGCCGAGTCTATGATTTCTACGAAACTCGGCCGTCGAAGCAAGTGCTGACTCTATAATTTCCTGATTCTTATCCTTAGACCATGCCAGGAGGTCTTCGAGAAACGATAGAGACACCTGGAAATCCATGACACAAAAGAGCTCATCATCGATGTTAATCGTAGAAAGAAATTCGCTCCAGGAGTCTTCTCCCAGTATGCTCAAGGCACTTGCTCTGAATGGGATGAGCTCACGGACTTTGAGTGAGTGATCACGACGATACCGAAGAGGAAATTTGAAAATATGATCCCGGTACAGCCGATCCCGGAATCTTTGACGACCATCAATCAGGCCCTGATTCAACGTCCGGTGCGCATCGATTCCAACAAACTCACAAAAACGGTACCAATCCACTGCCGATGGTTCGAGGGAGTTATTTTCAATTTTTGAAATGGTTCCCTGAGGAAACCCAAGATCCCGCGAAAGCTGAACCTGGGTTCGACCGGCCAGAAGCCGAGCTGCTTTCCAAATCCTGCCAATGTTCACAGATCCATTAGAAGATGTGTTCAACGTTTCTCCACAAATGAGGAGAGAGATTTTAGAAACTCGCGGCTCGACTCACGCACACAATAATGGCCACCAGAGAATGTTTCAAAGTCTGCGCCAAGTTCATCAGCTATCGCTTTCACGTAAGACTGATTGATGACGGGATCGTCTGAGCCACACGTAAGTTTCAATGGGCCAATAAAATGAGAAAGACTTATAACCTCGTCTTTTAAAATTCCGGAAGAAACGATCCGAGCAAGGGACGTGCGAAACTCAGGATCAGTCGCAACGAATGCCCTGAGTTTCGCACGTCCCTTGCTCGGATCGTTTCTTCCGGAATTTTAAAAGACGAGGTTATAAGTCTTTCTCATTT
>JBKJNQ010000223.1:0-6723 GCA_046593575.1 Bacteriovoracaceae bacterium | reverse complement strand
ATACGCTGACTGTCAGTAAATCAGGGTATTCATAATCTCTCACCTGACACTGAAGAACCACACCTTTCCGGACTCCATGTGAATCATTGTAATAATACTTTCCGGAAGTGTTTCCGGTAGAATTTTTGAAAATCAAACGAAGCTTGCCGAATGCGTAGATGTCACTCTTATCCGTAAATGACCTGTTTCCGGTTACCATATTATCCCGATGTCCTTGATAGGAGATGGCAGCGTTCGCTGTTTTCTGGCAGCCATTAAAATTCGAATAATATTGAAATGAGATCGGAGTTCCATCTGCAAGTTTTCCGCTACAGTTTCCTTCCAGATTTAAGGAAAGGGAAAATGCTTGTGATGAGAAAAGTAGAACAAAAGCGAAGATGATTTTTTTCATGGGTAATACCTCTTGGAACAAGAAAGTATTCTTCATGACACACACCGACTACTTAAAGAAAACTAAAGAAGGACTGACTGAACTATTCGGTCGGATGATCATCATGGCCAAAAGTATTTCTCCACCAACGACGAAGGCGCTGACGGACTCCACGCCTTCTAGGTTCATTGGGAGGAATAGGCACCGGGAATTCATCCGGCTCCTGATGCTCACGGGTTCTGGGGTTGATGTGCACGCGTGGAAGACGACCAGAATTTGTCACGGGATCCGAGTGATCGTAAAGTTCAGCAGGAAATTTATCAGTTCGGTGAAGAACTCCGCAGGCGATCGGTAAAGAATTTTCCCTGTTCATTCCTAAGTCGTCGATAGAGTCCGGAAGTCTCATGCTGTTTGACACTCCCAGAATCAAAATAACTTTTTGATGTAGGCTGACACCCTGGTCATAGGGAATTTTCTCGAGGTCATCGAGAGTGTTCTGGTCTATGTCCCGCAGATCTTCAAACATCCGGCTAAAACTCGCCGTTCGTTCGTAGAAATATCCACCGGCGATACCATTGCCTTGCGGATAACTTCCATTCCCACCCCATTGAGTCTCCAGATCTCCATCGAGTGGGATAAGTATATTTCCGACGATGAAATGCGCCTCACGAAGATCTATATACCCGTCGCCGTTCACATCATCCTGGATAGTGGGGCAGCGGGAACCCAGGTGAAGCGTTTGCTTGTGAATGACTCCCTGATCACCAATGTAAAGTTTCACAAAGGCCTTAAAGGAATCGTACGAGCGATGAACGCCAGTTGCTCCGATAACACCCAAAGTAGTATTTAGGTTAATGGGAATGAGCGGTGCCTCATAGACACCTTGAATATTTGATCCGTCTATTCTTAGGACTTCTTCTTCTTTAAATTTTTGATCTTTCGCCTTTCCGCAAGACGAACACAAAAAAAGAAGTAAAAGTGCAGGTAGTAAGGTCATCCATTTCCTAGGGTCAAACCAAGCATTATGGTCATGATTCAGGAAACTCGGGTGCCTGTCTACTTAAGGAAAGTCTTGCGGTTTGTTCAGCCTTTGCGCCACAATCATGGAATGGATATTGGAGCATTGAATCTTTTTCTTAAAATGATCGAAGAAGAATATAAATTAAGGCCGCGGGACCTTCAGCGAGTTACCGAGCGATTACTTGCTGATGATGCAGAGTTCGAAAAAGTTCTCAAAATCTATCGGACCAAGGCGCGACGCTCGCGCGGTGGCAACGATGATTTTCGCGCAATTCTCCAGGAGCTCCTCACTCCTTAATGGCATCTTATTCGCAGGTAAAAGTGAAGGAGGGCCTTATGTTAAAATACTTTCGCCAATTTCTCTCTCGTAACCGGCAGAATCCCCGTGAAGTGCGCACAATGGCAGAATCGCAACTCGACGATATGAAAAACGCCCCGTCGAACAGCGAAGAACGGAAAAAATTCGATGATAAGAATTTTGAAAAGTCGCGCAAATCATCCGCCAAGGGTGCCCCTACGGATCAAAGTCTTTAACCGCTTGTTCATAATTTCGTTTAGAATGGAGTTATGCGTTTAGAAGTCCTGGCCGATAGCAAGGGTGCGGTCATTTATGTCCTCAATCGTGAAGAAATTTACGTGGGCTCTGTTGAGACCAATGACATTGTTATTCCTTCCTCTGAAGTCAGTCGAAAACACTTAAAACTCATTATTGTCGACAATAAATGCTTTGCCATTGATCAGGGAAGCACGAACGGTTCTTTCATTAATGATGAAAGGTTGATCCCGGGTCGTCGGGAAGAATTCAAAATGCTTACGTCCATCCGTCTGGGCGAAGGCGTACTGCTGACTCTTCTCGATAAAGACAAAGGTGATCTTCCGGAAATGCCTCTTCGCGAGCAGTTTGCCGAAGAAAAACATATTCCGATTGCTGATGAAGATAAGACCAGAGTCATATCTCTGAAAAAACTTCAGAAAGTGAAGACGGAGAAAGTCCGTAAAAAGCGCCTGAAAACTCTCGAAGCGAAGCTCAAAAAAAAGAAAGTCATCCGGAAAGACAAGGCGACACTTAATAACGCCATCATTGCTGCGTTTCTGGTTCTGGCAGGAACATATGCTGCCATGAAAGTTTGGGATCTCAATAAGGTCCGTCGTTCGAAGAAGACTGTTATTGCCCAGATCAAAGAAACCCGGGTCTTGATTGATGATACTCTGGACCAGTTTGAAGAAGGGTCTGAGGTCGATCAGAGAATTTCAAAAGCTCTTCTGATTCCGGTAGCAGAAATCGCCAAGCATTCTGAAGACGTCAATTGTTCACTTCCTGAGGAACTCTTTTTTTGTAAGCGAATGCCAAGGGGAAGTCGCAAAAAAAATGGCGTCTTTAACTATAATCGCCAGTTGATCTTTTACATTGAACAGAAAGAATGGCTTGATCGAGCTGAGAAATTGGTCACACAATACAGTGTCCTGCAATCCGCGGGCAATGATCTGGAAAAGAAACTGGCGAAGTCTGAGAATACGGATAGTGAAGAAGTTGTGATTCCAACGGAAGATAATGAGCTCGCTTCTATGGAAAATCTTAACCGGATCGCCTTTCTCTCTTTTATTAAGGATCATCTCTCAGGAATTATTCCCCCGGAATATATGGAATTTAATTTCTATCTGGTATTTTATTCTCACGCCGGTAATTCAAAAGAAATTGTGAACGTGCTGGCGATTAAGGCATCCTCAATTACTTCCTTGAATCAGCGTTACTCGGAAGATTTTTTCAAGTCCAAAAAAATCAAAGCCGCTCAGATCATCAAGCGGCTTAATCGTTTCTATCGTTTCTACTAAATTGAAAAGGGCCGCTTTCGCGGCCCCATTCATTCGTCTATCAATCAGAGAAGGAATTACATACATCTTCTCATTTGAACCTGGTAGATGATGCCGGCGCTGAAGTCAGCAGAGTCAACGGTCGCCATCGCGGTCTGAGCTGACATGTTTCTCACCATCATGCTCGCATTCACACGAAGATTGACGTCAGCTCCGCATGGTGACCAGACCATGGCCTGAACACCGAGTTGATTATTGAATGTGTAGTCTGAATCCTGGCGTCCCCAGAAATCCTTCACGAACTGAGGTCCCCGCATTCCGGCGAAGAAATATTCGGCCGTGAGTCGGGCAGTTGCTCCTTGCGGAAGAGAAACGAAGCCTCGGTAATCAACAGCAAGAATCGATATTGAAAATCCATTCGGGACATGAACAGGGACCGCAATGTTACAGGCCTTACGATCCATGGTGCGACCGGAACCCTGTCCCGCTTCAGTTATAAATTGATCGAAGATGATAGAGAGTGATTTTCCATCCGGAGAGACAACAGCAGAAGCAGTTCCTGACGGACAGCCGTTACCGCCGTATGCCGGGTAACCAAGTTGGATAGTGTCTTGAGAAAAAGCAGTAAGTGAAGAAGCTAGAAGTGCGAGAGCAGAGAGTTTTTTTACAATCGAATACATTCGAAGCTCCTTTGAAGCTGTTTTTTGGGATCGTCCTGTCCCGTTTGGATTAATTTCACAATAACGAATTTAGTTTTTGTTCGTGAAGCCCCAAAATCATCGTGAGAACAGTTTGGTGACCATGTGGTTGATCGTGCACTGACCGATAGACCAGCTGGGCGACAATCACTTGCCGCACTTGATTCGTACTTTATTTTGTGACTAGTGACAGATAGCTTGGAGAAAAAGGAGAACCATATGAAAGAGTTCCTTATTTTCGCTTCTCTCACTTTCGCCGCCATCGCCCAGGGGCAATCAGTTACGTTTCGCGAGATCACTTATGCCGGATCCGGTTGTCCACAAGGAACTGTCTCCACCGCCATCTCTCCGGACGGATCAGCACTTTCTGTTCTCTTTGATGAATTTCGTACGGAAGTTCCTCAGTATGATGGAAACAATGACAATGATTCTCTTCCTCGGGGGCCACGTGCCCGCCAGAGAAACACCGTAACTTTCTCGCATAAGAAGTGTGCCTTGAGTTTTGTCGCCGATCTTCCCCCTGGAACCAAGGCCGATTCTCTCGAGATCTCCCTCGAAGCACGTGGTGCGACCATACTGGATCCAGGTGTGGAAGGAAATTTTTCTTCGATCCTCGTAGGCTATCAGGGGATTGCTAATTCACGCGGAAATCCAACTATTATTGTGAATAAAAATTGGCGTGCCAGGCCAACTGCTCAGGATGAAAACTGGATTGCAGCACCGAAGCCTCTCATCAATCTCAATTCAGGTTGTTCAGGTGCAAACGGAAAGAGCATTCGCTTTGACCTAAAGAATCACATCACAGCAGAAATTACAGATGGAAATCTTTCACGTCACGGCATGCTGACTGTTGACTCAAATGACGTTACGGGATTACTGAAGTTTACTGTTCGCACACGTCCTTGCGGCCCACCTCGCTAGGGCCAAGTTGATACTGATTGGTGCCATTAAGAGACTGCACACCTCTTATAAGCTATCAGGCAACAGTTGAACTATTCAGAAGAAATCTTCCTTTGATATGAATGTATCAAGGAGGACGAATGGAAATAATCGAAAACAATGATCTCATCCGGAGCCTTACCGATATGGTTGCTTGTTACATGGCCAGAAATTCTCAGCTAACACTGAACTCTCTTGCCACGAGATCAAACGTTCCAGTCACCACTCTTCGCCGTCTCATGAGTGGTCAGCAAAAAAATGAAATTGCCCCCCATTCTGTCCTCAATATCGTGAGCTATATCATGAGAGAAAAGAATCTCTCTGCTATCATCGAGAAAGCTGAACCTGCGATATCTGATTTTTTAAGAAAGCATTTCGGAAACTTCGTCTTCGCGACTGGCGGAAAGCATTCTTACGACTGCGATCTCAACGTTGAGCTGAAAGATGAAACGAAATACCTTATCTATAAGCTAGCTGCCAATCATAGCGGTACGGACTTCATGACGATTGCTGAGAACTTCGGCGCTCATGGAAAAAAGAAAGCTGATGAAATGATGAAAGACGGGCTTCTTCTGGAAACTGAAGGACGCCTTCACGCTCGTGAAAAGAATTTTTCGCTGGACCTTTCTATAGCTGCCCAACATTTGCCGGCACTGGTCCAGTTTTATAAGCCTGCGACAATCGCACAGGGGAGAAACTCCATGTTCTCCATGTCTGAGTCCCTTTGCACGGATGCCATCGCTGAAATCAAGAAGATTCAGAAAGAGTGTGTAATGAAAATGCACGCGATCATGAACAATCCTGATTCTTTCGGAGACATCCCATACTTCACCATCAATCTTTCAGAAACCATGCTTTCTGATTCCCTTCCAGGAGACCTGCAATGAAAACTTTTCTTTTTTTATTCGCGATTCTTTGCGCGCTTCCTTCCCTGGCAATCTCGGGAGAAGTGACTGGGCACGCGAAGTCCATGCCGATCTCAAAGATCGAAGTCATTATCACTGAGCATGAATCAATCCCGAAAAAGGATATCGAGGATATTCAGGTGAACGGAACTCCAATTGTCGGAAACATCCAGGTGATTCGTTTCCGTGGGCAGTACATCACCTTCCAGGATATCAAAGGCGTAATTTTCGCGCCATAAATTCTACTTCGATTCAATTCAACAGACTGCTATTGTTCAGTCTGTTGAATTGCATTTTTTCTCTGCTACCTTGGCGGAATGAAAAATTTCAATTTCATGTTTTTTCTGTCGGTCTTTACGCTTATCTCCTGCGGCCCGAAAATGACTACCCTCAAATTTAACGATAGCTCGATCCATGGTCTTAATGAAAATGATGAGTCTTTCATCGCCCTTAAAAGTAAAATCCTGATTCCTAAATGTCTTAGCTGCCATTCAAAAGTTGATTCAGTGAGCGGAATATCACCATGGATTAAACCCGGTGATCCTGAACACAGCCTTCTTTATACAGAAGTAAAAAATGGCAACATGCCAAAAGGGAAGCCTCAGTTAAGTGGAGTTGAACTCGAATTAGTTTATGATTTTATCAACCAGCTTCAGAGTGCTCCTGAACCAACTCCAACGCCCGTTCCAGCGCCATCAAAGGGAATTACCTATTCTCAAATCAGGTCCCGCGTCCTGGTTCCCTATGGATGCACGAGCTGTCATAGCGTCGGAACTGAAGCTCGTCTCAGTAAATGGGGTAATTCGTTCTATACTTCTGTGAAGAGTGGATCAATGCCCCGGGGTGGAAGAGATGTGACTGCTTCAGATCAGGCCTTCATCCTGCAATATCTGAAAGATTATTCTTCTCGAAACTGATTATTCTTTGTTTTTGTAATCGAAAGTATCTGCTTCGTGAATGAGTTCTCCATCTTTTTTAA
>JBKJNQ010000142.1:0-6854 GCA_046593575.1 Bacteriovoracaceae bacterium | reverse complement strand
CTCAGTCCTTCAGACGGAAATTGAAAAAATTCTGAGCGCAGGAGCATCCGGTGAATTGACGACAAAACTCAATGCCTTCAAACAGGCCCTGGGAGAATATCATTCTTATCTTCGTGACGTGAAACGGCAGATGGATAATTTTGGTATCGGTGAGATTGGTAAGATTCACGAAATCTGCAGTGGTGGACTTTGCCAGAAATACTCTGCAAAAGAAATCCTCTCAACAAGCTTTGAGGCCTACATTCCTTATTATGAAGATAAGGCACGTTCAGGATCTCTAGAAGAGCGACTTGAAGCCCGGAACCGCGTGGGCATCATGAGACAGGGTGAAGTTTTAAGAAACAGAATCCGGAGTGAAAGTCCAAGACTCGCTGAGGCGGGACAGTTCTGGCAGAGTCTCGGCGATCTTCAAAGAAGATCATCCATCCTTCAGTCCAATGTCGCAGCTTCGCAACGTGAGCTTTATCTGGAGATGTACCGCAGATCTTCTTCTCAAGGACCTAACCCTTGTCGTGACTTTAAGCTTTAGTCAGCGCGCTTGGTAAACGGCCTGAATAACTTCAAGGTTCACCTGAAACCCATGCTTCTTCAGCTCATCAAAATCAGTGAACAAATCCTCGTGGGATGACTGAATGTACTCAACGGCGAGTTCCGAGTTGTAATGAAACTCTGTCCAGCTCTTCAGAATTTCTGCGCGTTCTGATTCATCAATATCAGTCAGTTTGATGGTCGCCGTTAGCGGATGAAAAGTATCAAGGCGTTTGTCGTAAACGACGTTCGCCGTTCCTGATGTCTCGCTCACAGCGTGAAAGAAAACAAATCCATTCTTTTCCATGATCTGTTTTCCCATTTCTGCCCGGTAGTCTTCCTGACCGATCGCCTTCACATGAACGGCGAGCTTCATCCCGCGGGGAAGACCGGGTAAATCTTTTAATTCTTCCTGAGAATTATTTACTGGTGGTGTAGAGATCGGAATGACTTTTGCTGTACTGGTAGGTTCTCGCTGTGGTGATGGTGCTGCCTGTGAAACGGAAATCTCCTGAGTATGCGAGGTGATTGTCACTGGTGCTGGTGCCTTCATGTAATAAACCATCGCTCCGGATAAAAATCCCAAAAGTGCGATAAGGTGCTTTCTCACTCCTGACCTCCATTTACTTTAAGCTCCCAGGCAGTGAGGCGACCGATGTTTCCACCTTTTCCGTCGAGAACCTTGATGCTCCAGGCGCCCTGAGAATTTTCGCCGTAGAAAGCATTTGAAATAAGCATGTAACCGTAAAGACCCTTGTCTTTGATGTTGCTGTTGATTTTTAAAATCTTACTCACGGTTCCTGAGGGAGAAGTGAGTTCCAGTCCCAGATCACCAACGAAAGGATGATCAATCTCAACTCTGATCTGGACTGATTCCACTTTGAGCTTATGACTCACGGTCTGTGAGTGTTTCGTTCCAATCGCAGAATTGTCGGGGATCGCCTGATTGATAAATCCGGATTGATAGTCCCAGTTGCCGTTCGTCTCAGTTTCTAGATAACTCTTCAGAGGAAAAGTGTAATCCTTAGCAAGGGCAACAGCCTTTCCGGCGTCCACTCTTCCGAATCCGAAAGTGTTTGAGAATTTAAATCCTGCTGCGTTCACAAGGTAATTGTAGTCGTAAGCGTGACCCGAAAGATTTGCTCCGCCTGGATGAGAAACAGCGGCGGTCGAAAAGTTGATTGGGTTGGCGGTGGTAGCGAGAATATGTTTCACATCTCGCCAGGTGAGATCCGGATTCGCCTCGAGGATCAGAGCAACTATCCCCGCCAGTGTCGGAGCCGCGGAAGAAGTTCCGTTCATGACGTTGGTGTAGTTACAAAGCTTGTTCAGTTCATGCGAGCCGTGGTTAAAGTCACTGCTCCAGCTTTGTGAAGTGGAGAAACCTTTCGAGCAACCCTGAAGGTCGGTGGTGATCATCGCCGGAGCGTTGTCTCCAAATTCTCCCCCTGCCGAAGACACCCACACTCCGCTACCAGGACTTGAGTAGGAAGAAATTTTTCCTATGGCATTCGTCGCCGCAGTCACGATCAGATAAGGGTGATTCTGGTCTTCGTTGGTGTTGGCATTTCCCCAGTACGTACTTGAGTCGCCGGCGTAGCAATCTGAGTTTCTTCCGCGGTAATCATTACCAGCAGCTTTTAAATAGATGGCACCTTTACCGCCCCGAAGTGTGGTGACACCTTTTTTATAGGCCTTGATGATTTCCGGACTCGTGGGAACGAAGGAACAATTTGAGTAACCGTAACTATAGTTAAAGATATCGAAGTCGCCGATGATCTGATCGAGAATCCGTGCTTCATAGGAAGATGTGGAGTCACGGAATCTCCCGATGAAATAGAATCCCGCAAATTTTGCTCCGGGAGCGACACCCATAGAGCCAATGCCATTTCCCGCGACTGCATTTATGAGACCCGTAACAGCTGTCCCATGACCATCGCTGCCTTCAGGTACTGGTTCTGAACCGTGCCATGTCGACGGAGCACCGGAGTAACTTCTATGTTCGCCTCTCAATTGATTGGCAGATAAATCCGGATGATTGGTTTCCATGCCCGAATCAGAAACTGCTATGCGAATTCCTCTTCCGATGTAACCAAGCTCGTGAGCTTGCAAAACGCGCAGATCATTTCCTGCGATTCCGGAACCGGTTGAAAAAGATGATTGTCCTGTGTTCTGAAAATGCCAGGCGAAACTCACCAGAGGATCGGTACCCGTTGTACTGATTTCTACTGGTACGGGTTCTTCCGGATTTACCGGATTCTGCCCGGTCTCTGGTCTCGTCGTGGGACTTTGAGATTGGCAGGATAAAAAGAAAACAAGAAAGAATAGCAGGGTTGTCGTCTTGTTCATTCTGACTCCTTGAATGAAACTGGACTTCAATATATCGCTGGCATTTTGCACCGGGGGGGAGGAATGAATTGCCGGGTGGTTCTTACAGGAGGGGGATTAAACCATTAATAATAAAAGCTATAGGTGAGTTGAGCTTCCTCAACAGCGTTCTGTCTTTTTATGGCCGTCCAGGATTTTCCGCTCAGTCTCAGCTCATGCTTAAGATTGAGATTATAACTGAAACCCAGTTCCTGCATTGTCCGCACACTCCGATAGGAGTCGGCGCGGTTCAAATCATGGTTCAGTTCAAGATCATAAAGGAGCTTGATGTAATCGGAAATCGTCCAGATGCCGCCAAAGTTCATCGCCGGAGAAATCCGGTAGCCCCGATAAAATCCGCGTGATGCTTCGGCATTCAAAGAAATGAGCGAGTAAACATCCATGTCGGCAAAGGGAAGTTTTGTCGCTAGTCCTCCGCCGCTTCTGAAATGATGAGAGAGACAGTGATTGCACGATCCGTCGTAGACCCGGTACGAGCGACCCGCTACACGCCAGGACCACTTGAATTCATCCTTGGTTACCGGGAAGAGTGAGAAAGCTTCTGCGTATTTGATTTCTTCCACAAAAATATTACGGGTACTCAGTGACCGAAGTTTAAGCTTGGCCATTTCCAGATGCGAGTTTCTTGGGTAGCCGAGATCACTGTCGAGCATGTCGTGAAGAGAGGCGCGCATAGAGAGCTCGGTGTAGCGGTCAATCTGAGTATTGTTTCCATACGAGAATCCGTATTTCTGAGAGTTGTGAGAAAGATCGGGTCTGAGTTTTTGAACTGGCAATGTTTCCGCAACATCCACCGTCTCAACTTTTCCGCCAATTTTCGCTCGCTGAATAAGAACATCCTTCAGCCAGGCCTCCTGCTCTTTGGTGAATTGCTTTTCCTCAAACCGCTCATAACGAAGGCGCGCGATCGCAGCTTCGAGAACTTTTGCCGAGGTCACGTCGGTTGGTCGCACTTTCATGGCAACCAGAGAAACCATCTGAGTGTGTTCTAGAGAAGTAAGGGCCGTGAGCTTTTGCTCCATCGTCTTCTTATAGGCAGGACGGTAGTGAACTTCCTTGATTGCGCCTTCCGTTTTCTTGAGTGCTTTCACGGAATCAATAGGAATCGTCTCAAAATCAAACTCATCTGAAAGATGCCACTCAGGATTGGCGACTTCAAGCAGGGTCAGAAGTTGATACGAGCAATTCTCCTGGAAAAAATAATAATCAAAGTAGGTATTTTTCTGAAGCTCCCAGATATGACCGAGCATCCGCTCGATCTGCTCCGGAGTAAGATTCAGATCATACTCCCAGAGATCACGATTCTCGTTTTCGAGATACTCATTCATTTTCATATAATAGGGCTTCATATTGAAAAGCCCGATGTATCCGCCCAGGACACCACGGATAGCAAATTCCACGCCGTGATCGGTGTCCGTCATCGCAGAAAAATCCACACCATAGTCGGAGATGCTTTTTTTGTCGGAAGAATTCACTCTGAGAAAAGTATGTCCAAAGATCGAAGAGGGATTGTTGGCGTAATAGCTGGCAAATATGACGGTGACCGAATGGTAGGGGAGATTCGCCCTCCACCAGGCATAGTCCTTACATTCAACTTTCTTAGGATTGATATTGAAGACTTTTTTCAGGTATTGAAAACGAGCGGGAAACGCGCACTGTGGGTGACGGATATCCACAGTGCGCGTTTCGTCCATCATCGCCTTCACAGAAGCGATCATTTCTTTTTCTGGATTAAACTTTCCGTCTTCAGCAAAAAAGAAACCCTGTCCGTCTGCCTGGCTGACCCAGCGGCCGATAAGGTTTCTTTTATAGTGAAGAAGTGTCTGCCACTCGCGTGAGTGAGATTCTTTTTTGGCCGTTTCTTCAAGTGTTGAAGAAAAGGCAGCAGGAACGAGAAAAATAAGAAGGAGGAAAATTTTCATGGGGATTTCAATATAAAGGGGCCTCAAAAGAGGCCCCGAAGAAAGACTTAGGCCTGACAGTTAAGAGAAGAAGCGATGGCTTGAGCTTTCTTCACGAGATCAGCTGGAGTTTTACCTTCAACGATTTCAGAGAAGTTCGACTGAAGCGCAGAAGAAAATTCTGCTGAAGAACAACCCATAGTAGCAGCGAAACCAGTGAGGTATTCGCCCTGACCCTGAGCAATTTCAGTCATGAGGTTTTCGTAGTTAGCGTCAGCGAAGTGAAGTGACTTCATTTCAGCTTTCACGAGGCTGTGTTGAGCACAACCGATAGTCCCTGAAGTCATACCGAATGTAGGAGGAACGACAGAGTTCGTTGTTCCACGAGTAGTTGTAGCTGAGAAAGTTTTTTTCTTCGTTACCTGCCAGCCGAGACCGCAGCTGTCAGAATCATTTTCAGCGAAAGCAGCAGCAGAACCGAGAACCAGAGAAGCGATCAATACATACTTAAACATTTTTCCTCCTGGAAAAATTAGTGTGGGATTCCTTGTCATTAAGGATGATGAATTATAGCCCGAGGGGTATTTAAAGCAGAAGTTAAGATTGAGGTTTTGCGCCGAGTAAAACAAAAAAGGGCCGCATTAAGCGGCCCTTCGGGGAGGAAAAAAATTAGTTAGCGATCATCGCCTTCATAGAACCGTCACCATTGATATAAATGGTATCGTTTCTTTCAAACGCCTGTGTCATTGAGCTCATGCTGTATTTGATCGTAATCAGTGCACCAACAATCGGATTCGCCCGAGTACCGTGATTCAACATACCCGTAAGTTTCATCGAAGAGTTGAATGTCCAGCCGTGGCTGACTTTGATTGACGACGGAATGATGTTGATTCCGGTGAGGTATTTTCCTACACCGTTGTACGATCCACCGTATGAGTAGATTACTTTGTACTGGAACACGACTGCTTCGCCGCCAGTTGCAGACTTAACTTTGGCCGTGATCATTTTTTCTACTGGGAGTGAGAAGCCTTCCATGTCGAAAGGATCAACCGCGTATTTGAGAGTAGGATCAGTTGCTGAGTTTGATGGATCACGTGGAAGAATTGAGATAGGTGCGTAGTCAGTCGTGACCTTAGGGCGGCCGTGTTCTACGAGAGCGTAAATGGCTTCACCAAGAGCAACAACATCTTTCGCAGTCTGGATCACGCCACCAACCTGCTGAACGCGGTCGTTAAATGTCGAAGGCGTTGGAGCAGGTGTCGGAGTCGGTGTTGTCGGATCCGGATCAATAGACAAAGATTTTGTCGTGACCTCGGTGATTTCAAGTGATCCCAGTGGACCAGACTTGAAGTTGGCGTTTGCCTGGACTGTCGTTGTGACGACTAAGAGTGCGGTAAGAGCGATTGTTTTTTTCATTTTTCCCCCTGTGATTCGATTCGTTCTTCTATCAAGGGGAAGATCACGAGGTCAAGAATTGTCCTTTAGTGTTACATTCCTACACCGGCGTCGCGTTAACCCATGGTTTCCAGTGGTTTGGGCCCATTTGGCATAAGCTTCGCTAATAGTAAGTATTAGTAAGGCTAATCTTTTCTCTGGATTTGGAAGGCCCGGTGGATTTCCGTGTGGTGAAAATCCTGGGGAATGGTCCAGTGACTGATCTCTTTTACGTGATAAGTGCTGGCAATGACCGAATGAAGTTCAAACTTCTTCTTATTCGTGGAGAAGATCAAGATCCCCCCGGGCGAGAGGAGCTGCATGCAGTCCTTTACGAGGATCGGATGATCTCTTTCTATATCAAGATCTTCTTCCATTCTCTTGGAGTTGGAAAAACTAGGGGGATCGAGAAGAATGATATCGAATTTCTCTCCCGCATCTTTCCTTGTAATAAGATCTTTTAAAACATCGGCCTGCCAGAAAAGATGAAGCTTAGGATCAATCTTATTCAGGAGAAAATTCTCATATGCCCAATCCAGATAGGTGCGGGACATATCGACTGAAGTCACAAGTCCTTCTCCGGCAGCTGCGGCGACACTCAAT
>JBKJNQ010000037.1:0-6309 GCA_046593575.1 Bacteriovoracaceae bacterium | reverse complement strand
CTCAGTTTTTTCCCGAACCCGGCGAAGAAATACCCGCCGCACGCTTGGAGCGACTGCAGTTTTCGCTCCGAAATCTTCTGCAAAAGCATCCCGAACTTCGCTAAAGAGTTTCCCGATTAATACACTCAGGATCACTTAAGCAATGACTCTTTCGGGGCCTTTGTCTAAAATTGACCCATGAACAAACCCGTATTTACTCCGCCACAGAATGTGAAAGAAGTCCTCGAGCGCCTACAAAGACCGAAGACCGCGGTCATCACCGGAGGCATGCCTTATGCCAATGGCCCGATCCATTTAGGTCACCTCGCCGGTGCCATCGTTCCGCCGGATATCATGGCGAGATACATGCGCATGCTGATTGGAAAAGAAAACGTTCTGTTTGTGAGCGGGAATGATGATCACGGTTCAACATCGGAAGTGGCGGCACTCAAGGCCGGCATTCCGGTCAGAGAGTTCATCGACAAGATTCACGATCAGCAGGTTGAGACGGCGAGACGGTACGGAATTTCTTACGATATTTTTTCGGGGACCTCAAGACCGGATTGTTTTCCGACTCACGAAGCGACGTCGCAAGAATTCATGCTGAAGATGTTTAAAAACGGCATGCTCGAGAAGAAAGTCACGAAGCAGTGGTTTGATCCGAAGATCAATCGCTTTCTTCAGGATAGAAATGTGACAGGAAAATGTCCGAATCCGAATTGCACGAATACGACGGCGTATTCTGATAGCTGCGAAGTTTGTGGCGCTCAATATGATCCGAGTGAGTTGATTGAACCCAAGTCGAGTCTGTCAGATGCGACTCCGATTTTGAAAGACACAGCTCATCTGTGGATGGACATGACGAAGGTTCAGGATCAGCTTCTTGAATGGATCAAGTCGAAGCAGAACAAGTGGCGGAAAGGTGTCTTCAACGAAGTGTTTGAGACCGTTCAGCCGGCTTTCCAATTTGATAATACTCATGAACCATCATTTAAAGAATTTCGTGAGACTTTGCCTAAACACAAGTCACGATATGCTCCTGGTAAAAAAGTGGTCGTTCAATTCGAAAGCAAAATAGACTTCAATATCGCCTCTCGTGTATTCGAATCAAAAGGAATTCCTGTATCCAATCTTGATGGTTGGGCGAAGAGATCCATCACGCGAGATACATCGTGGGGAATTCCGGTTCCTGAATCCATTGACCCGGAGATGAAGGGCAAGACACTTTATGTGTGGCCCGATTCTTTGATTGCACCGATTTCGTTTTCAAAAGTTGCGCTGAAGAATAAGGGCAAGGGTCCTGATGAGTGGAAGCGTTTCTGGAAAGATCCCGACGCCAAAATTTATCAGTTCCTGGGTCAGGATAACGTTTACTTTTATGTGCTCATGCAGGGCTCGATGTGGCTTGGGGTGAATGACGGTTACACGATGACGGATGTTCTGTCGGTGTTTCACCTGATGGTGAACGGCGAGAAGATGAGTAAGTCGCGGGGGAACTTCTTCACTGGCGATCAGCTTCTGGAAAAGTATGACGGCGATCAGGTGAGATATTTCCTCTGCACACTCGGATTAGCTGATAAGCAATCCAATTTCGATTTCTCTACGTTCGATGAAAGAAATAAATTTCTCGCAGGCCCGATGAACGCGGCGATCGAGAAACCCATCTCAGCGGCGCATGCTCACTACGATGGGAAAGTGCCCGACGGGAAGCTCCTTGAGAAGGTCGAGAAAGAGACGATGAAGATCGTTCAGCTCTATGTGAAGAATATGGAGAAGGCTGAGTACGTCACACTTCTTGGGCAGATCGAGAACTACGCTCGACTCATCAACAGCTTGTTTGTTCAGTACAAGCCTCACGATGACAGGGCAGAACTCGAAGGACGCAAGGATGGGCTTTATAGCTCGTTCTACGTTTTGAAAAATCTCATGATCATGCTGTATCCGTTTGTGCCGGAGACGATGGAGCGGGTGAGAGAGAGTTTGAATTTGCCAGAGAGTGTTTGGGATGTTGATCACTTAGGAACTGGAATAACTGCTAATCATGCCATTCAGCAAAAGCAACAATACTTTACCTCTGAAGAAGCCTTAGTTCAGGATTAGTCTTGTCTCGCGCTTCATTATTGAGTTCTTCAGTAAAATCAACGCGAGGCTTCGACGGCGAAGGAGTCAAACTTTTAAATTGAATTCCCCGTCTTCAGATCCGCCTTCACTTCTACGTTTTTATATTGAAAAGTCAGTGTGTTATTCCGGTACGATGTGAACTCACCCTTCTCCATCACATCATCCCAGATCTTGTGAGCTTCGACTTTCATTTTCTCCGCGACTTTATACACCATAGAATCAATGAAACGCGGGACAGGAATTGTTGTGGTGCCAATCGAAAGCTTGCCGTGATCGCCAGCGTTCCACAATGAGTCGACGTCTTCTACGAGGTCCGTCATGTCGAAGTTGAGGCTTCCTCTGTAGGTGAAAGGAACACTCAGGCCGTCTTTTTCTTCAGTGGGATTGTAAACGAGAAGCTGGGCAAGAAGACGCTGAAACGTTCCTGAACAATCACCTTCGTAATAGTTCCCAAGTTCCATCGCGATCACATTCACGTTACTAAGGACAAGTTGGTCCCCATGCTCGCAACCGTCACATGGATTAAATTCCATAGCTCCCGTGCGAAGAATAATTTCTGAGATACTGGCCTTTCCGAGAAGGGGCGACTTTAATTCAACAGAGATTTTCTCTGCTGTTCCGACTGCCGTGAGCTGATAGTGGTAAGAGTTGCTATTCTGGGTTTGAATTGTTTGACCTTTCGTCACTTTCGATTTTTCTGCCTGGATTTTGCCGGTTGTGCGGCCATCGACGACGAAAGTGATGAGCTGATCATGCTCAATCAGAATCTGAACTTTGAAAGTTGTGCTTGTTGCCTTGGTGATGGACATCTCAATGCCATCGTAAGCGGACTTGAATTGAGCAATCTGATCGCCAGTCATGAAACCAAAATCATGTTGTTCGTTATCAATCACGATTCTCTGGGCACGATTTAGATTCTGAAGCTGAGCAAAGGCGGAGAGGGAAGTGAGGGCAAACAATAAGACGATGGCGAATTTCATGATATCTCCTGGTTCATTAAGGTGACGCAAAATAGGCCATAATGATGACAATAGGAAATAGATTAATCGAATTAGATCTAGCTAATTAGAAGATCGTTATAGGGCTTAAAAGTTTAGTATTCAACGAAGGTCGAGAATCCGCCCTGGTATTTGATCTGTTCCGTGCGAATGAGAATCTTATCGTCGTAGAGCTTGAGCTTAAGCGTATGTGGTGTCGAATCGCTGGAGTAATCGGCGAAACTCACACTCGCAAAACCTTCTTCGTGAAAAAGAAGTTTTGCCGACCACTGCTTTCCTTTTTCATCTTCAGCGATCACGGACAGATTGTTTCGTTCGCCTTTCGCGTAAACATGAATCCGGAACTTGTGAAATTGTCGGGCCGGCAGTTCTGTGTCTTCGCCCTTCAGGTGCGCGACGATCAGGGCAAGTCCCTGATGATGGCAGTCTTTGAAAATTAGGCAGTCTCTTCCCACGTGTGCGATCCCCTTACTAAGAACCGGAATGTGGGTGCCCTTGACCGACGTGTACGGAACGATGCCCATGTGGTGGTTTTCGACCGGACTGTCTTTTGAGAAATCATAAGAGTAATGGTTGGGGTTAGCGCTGTAGGGGCTCACGGTTGTATCACCTTCGCCGAAGTCTTTATTACTGATCGCTTTTTCTCCCGAAAGAGAGAGGAAGCGGATGTGATTGCCTTCGAAGATCCGTGTGAAATTTTCCTCGATAAACAGAATAGTCGGCGATCCATAGCTCATGTCATTCAACTGGACCTTGCCCATCGGTGAGATCGGATTGTTATTTTCGGCCGCGAGGCTGTAGAGGATCTGCTTCCCTAGGCGCGCTATCTTCGATCCATAAAATGGAGTGGAGAGGGTGATGAAGGAATCGATCTGTTTGTAGAGTGCAGGATTGGTTTCGCGGATCCGGAGAAGCCAGATGCTTCCGATGAGACCACCCTGAGAGTGCATGATAAGGGTCACGCGGTCAGTTTCAGAAAAGGCATTCTTCTTCAGTTTTGCCTTAGAAAAATCATCGAAGGTGCGAGCGAAATCGAAGGTTGAAAGCTTCGCGTCTCTGGTCGCGTAGACAAAGGACTCGGGAACGATGCAGGGACCGGTTTTTTTCAGGTACCGGTCCATGACTCCGAAGGTTTTCGCACTTCCGCCGATCCCATGGATGAGGAAGACGTGATTGCGGGAAACGCAGTCGCTGGCCTGGGCAATTCCCGTAAGAACGAAGAGGACAAAAAGGAGTTTGATCATGGGGAGATTTTAGGTCAGGATCGAGACGGCGAGGGGATGTATGCGAAATTTTATAGGGGAAAAAGGAAAGTGTCCAAGGTTTAGGCACCCTTTCCTTTCTTCACTGGCGAAGGAAATCATCCCGGGAAGTAGCTAAACTCCCTTCTATGAAGTTCGCCCTTATCTTAGTCCTCCTTCTCACGGGATTGAATGCCCTCGCCCATAGTCCGGGTGGGGTCATGGTGTGCGGGAAAAAATCAACGCTCTATTCTTTCTACGAAGGCGGTAATCCGCACCTCCATAACATTAAGGTTTGGAAAGATGATAAGAAGATCAGCCGCGACCAGTATCTCCTCAAGGCGCTTCTCCGGGTGAAGGCAGCGTTTCCCACGATCTTCAAAGGTGTCGCAGAGATCATTCAGAAAATGCAGGTTCTTGAAGTGGGGTTCGTGACTCACGCTCAGTTGCCAGAAATTCCCTTCGTTCGTGAGGGCTGCAGCTATCAGGAAATCGCGGACAAGCAGTATGATAATAAATTCCTCTTCGTTGATATGGATCTCTATCCTCGGCTTACTCCCATGGGGCAAGCGGGTGTGATTTTCCAGGAAGCTTTCTTTGCCTATGGAATCGATTCCGGAAAAATGGATCCGGATTTCGCGCGGAAGTTTGTGGCGAAGGTTTTCTCTGACGAAGAACTCAATCCGAAGCTCAACACAGATGGCATGACAACAGAGCAGAAAAAAACGGCTACATTACAAATCTGCACCAACAAGATGGACTCACTTACGAAGGGTGTGAAAATTTACGTCGACGCCGTTAAGTTATGTGAGAAAAAGAAGGATGAACCCGTGGTGGATGCCTTCACCCGGATCAAGACCTTCATGCAGGAAACCATCGACGAATGTCTCGCGGAATGCCTCTGGGATGAGGGGCAAAAGCTCTGCGAAGATTATAGTGAAACGATTCGAATAAAAACAAAATGCGATTAACTTCTAAGGAACGATAGATGAAACTTTTACTTTTGACTCTTATTCTCACGACTTCTTTCTCCGGATTCACCAAAGAAGGCGGCAACGGCGGTGGTGTGATTATCTGCGGGCATAAGACCGAGCTTTACGACTTCTACGAAGGCCGCGATCCGCGTGGGCATAACATAAGAATCTGGAAGTCTGACAAGAGGCTCTCAAGAGATCACTACCTCAAAGAAGCCTCCAAGCACATTCAGCGGGATCTTCCTGAGGTCGCTGGTAAGGTGAGTGCCATGGTACAGAAAATCTTAGCTATTCCGGAGAGCGAACTCTTCGGCGATATCAGTATTCCGGTGATCAACGATGCGACGATTACGGTGATCGGCGACGGCTGCCGCTACCAGCAAGCGGCGAACTGGGACGAGCGCTTCGGGAAACTTTTCATCAGCAAAGAAATCTTTGAAAAACTTGATCCGATGAACCAGGCTGGACTTATCATCCATGAAGCAATCTACAAGCTCTCGCGGGAATCGAAAGTCGCCAACGAAACGTCGGACGCTGTCCGCGAAGTTGTGGCACGCGTATTCTCATCTGAGTTGCTCACAGAAAAAGATTCCGAAGTGATCTCTTCCCAGGCGGCGCGAATCCTTGGAACCAAGCCGGTCTGCGAAACCGCCAAAAAGCAGTTTTCCGATATCAAGGTTTTATCGAATGGTAAGGTCGATCCTCGGTACACGAGGCTCAATAATGAGATCGTCGATTTTTGTCTGAAATGGTGTCTCATCCCGGAAGATCGCGCGTTTTGTGAGAGTAAAAGGCAGTGAGTGGCCCATCCCTGGGCCTTGAGAGTTATTTCACTGAGGATTGAGAGATTTTCTTCATCACCGACACAGTTTGTACTGAGAGCATGGACTCGTACTGCTCCCAAAGCGCCTTCGCGTCTATTGGTTGCGGTTTTTCCATCTGGTCAAGTTCACTCGTCACCTGTGTGAGCACCTGATTGGCCATATCAAGTTCGGA
>JBKJNQ010000264.1:0-2676 GCA_046593575.1 Bacteriovoracaceae bacterium | reverse complement strand
GTCCCACGATTCCTCCAACATAGGTCTTGCCTCGGATTTTTGTTCTTTCGACTTTCACATTAAACAGCGTGGTGCTGCCTTGGCCGAAGCCCAGAATTCCTCCGATTTTATCATCACCCTCAACACGAGCGTTTTTAACTGTGACATTCTGGATTATCCCAGCGGTCGAAGTGCCCGCGAGTATGCCTGTGAAAAACTTTCCCTCGACTTCGGCATGATCTAAAGTCAGGTTGTAAACTCTACCCCATAATTCACTGAAAAACCCTGCCTTATCGGTTTTCGATTTGAAGCGGAAGTAAGAAATTGTTTTACCATTTCCATCAAAGACAAACGAACTGGAAGGCGTAATATCTGAGAGGTTACAAGAGCCGTCATACTCCTTTCCTATGGGAACGAAAGTATTACCTTTTTCCAGGCAAACATCCGAGGGAGTGGATGTTGTTCCTGCCTGAATGAACTTGAAGAGATTCATATCTCTGCCAAGAACATAATTCCCTGCTTTAATCATGGGAGTATTCATGTTCTTCTGCACGTAGAGTAGCTGTTGCTCGGTACAGAGAAGCCATGGCGCAGTTGATGAGCCGACACCAGAGGCCAAATCTGACGTGCCCACACTGGCAGAAATCGCACAAAGTGCTGTCGCAGGAGTACTAACGTGGAGAAGATTCTGACCCGGGGAATTCCAATAGATTTTTGATTCAGCAGGACTGTCGAGTGAGCGAACCAAGGATCCCTTAATTGCATTACAGTTATCACTTAGGAACGCCTGGATTTTTATCGGCGACCCCACTCCTGGAAGAAAGGCTGGAATATTTAGTCCGTCAGTTCCAACGGAATAGGTAGGAGATGCGATCGGCTCAGAATCTGTTCCAACACGGTAGCAATTACTCTCAATCAAAGTTCCATTATCCGTATTTTGTCCTGCGAGCATACTTCCATCTTTCACAAGCAGTTTGTAACTTCCAGCGAATCCTCTCAAAGTTGGCGTTGAGCCTGGAGAATAGTTACACGGAGTATTGGTATTGGCCGAAGTATTTCCCTCACAAAAAGACGTGGCGAATGGATAAAAAGAGATGGGTGCTGAAGCGGTGAAAGTCGATCCCAGTGTCACGTCAGTATCAAAACAACGTGCATTCGTAAGAGAAAGTTGTACGAGGGTCTGATCACTATCAAGATTTGCTGACGTAAAGGCGCAACGGATTTCACCAGTAAATGCGGTTGCCCCCATCCATCCAACAGCCGCGAACTTCCACGCTCCCTTAGGAAGCTCTTCCGAAATCTTTCCACTTACATCATTCAAAGAATTCGTAATCACGCGGGTGAAACGATTGGAACCGCTTATACCGTAAATAATCAAACCGCCGAATGAAGAGGAGAGAGGCATTCCTGTAAGACCGATGCTGAGATTACCTTTTCCGGTAGATTTCCCCGAGCAGGAAACGAGCACAAGCAAAAGGATGAGTGAAAATAGAGAGCGCATAATTTCCTTCCATGGAGATTTATTTAACTCTCATCGGAAGGAGGAATTGATGAATTGATTCTTAACAGCTGAACGGCAAAATTTGCCTGCGGATTACTTCTTCATCTCTAGATATTGTTTCTGTAACTTAGCGGAAACATCTTTACCCATGAAATTGAAAATCTTCGAAGCGGTCTTGGGATTAATTGACTGAAGTATGCGGACGGCTATTTCTGAATCCTGAACAGAGAGAAGTTCAGCGGCTTTTTGTGGTTTCATGTTCGAGATGGTTTCGACCAGCTGACCCACGCGTCCCTTACTCTCTTCTTCATTTATTTTCACACAACCAAGAAAAGCTCGCTGGCGGGCCTCAAAATCAGAATATTTCTTCCCGAGTTCGCCTTCAGATACTTTGAGCGAATCATGCTCTTTCTGAAGTTCGAGCTCTTTCAGACGAAGTTTCTCTTCTTTATCCAGCAGCTCTTTGGTGAGATCCGAGACCGATTTGTTCTTGATCGAGTCGACTTTCTTTTTAGTCTCTTCGGTCACTTTCTTGATGAAATCTTTTTCCGTATAAATTTTTGGATCATTCGCCAGCGCGCTGAATGAAACGAGGAAGAAAATGAGAAATTTCATAAGGTCGCCTTCTTATCCTTATCCCGGTGATTGAGCCAGATTTGAGTCTGCTCTTCCACCTTCTGATCTACTTCCTTATTATAGGCCTTCTTCCATTCGGTATAATCTTTTTCTTTCAGGTTCTCCATGACTTTGAGTTCGCCACGAAGAACCGCCAGTTCCTGCTTCTTTTCCTGGATCAGAAGCTCCTGCCGCTTTTGTCCGCGGATGAGAATCTGAATACTCTTATCTTTTGCTTCGATGATGGCCGGAAAGGTCTGAAGTTTGCCGGCGTTGGCGCCATTCTTTAGTGATGCTTCCTGGATCTGATAATACTTTTTAATCTCTTCATGCTCGTGAGTGATGCGCCCATTGATATCTTCAAGCTCACGATTCAGGATACCGAGCTCAGTCCGGCAGTTTTCCTCCCGGAGCCTACGAAGCTTCAGGACTGCATCGAGCTTGAACTGATATTGTTTCATTTTTTATTAGCCCATGTTCTCGGCTTTTCTCGCAATATCAATCATGCGGTCGAAAAGCTCTTCAATCGAAAACGATTCTTCCACCTGTTGGCGCAGAAGATTGATCAGGTCATCGTAGAT
>JBKJNQ010000255.1:0-6659 GCA_046593575.1 Bacteriovoracaceae bacterium | reverse complement strand
GTTCCATTCTCCGCAGAGCTTTCTAAATTAATCTTTCCATGGTGGCCTTCGGTGATGCCTTTCACGACCGTTAATCCGAGCCCCCAGCCTTTTTTCTGCTCATCCTTTTTCGATCTTCGGTACTGTTCAAATAAGAGATCTTTTTCTTCCGCTTGAATAGGATTTCCCGTGTTATGCACTTTTATTTCAGCGTTCATATTGTCTTGTTTAAATTCAAGGGTAACTTCACTCCCAGGTTCGGAAAACTTTAAAGCATTCGTGATTAAATTATCGAAGACTCGTCGGAGGGCACTTTCATCCCATAAGCCTTTGACCGGCGCTGCTTCGAGGAGTCGTACTCTGTTGTCATGAATGACATTCATTTCTTCGGTGACTTGTTTCAAGAGGCAGTTGAGGTCACAGTCCGTATATTTCAGAGAGAGCTTTTCACCCGCTCTAAGTCTGCCGGCATCTAATAAATCAGTTATCATCCGGTCAATCCGATCCATCAAAAGGTTGACTTGTTTTGCCAGCCCAATGCCGGGATCATTGTCATTTGCTTTCTTCAGGTAAAGCTGTGCGCTGAGTTTTGCTGTCGTTATGGGCGTCTTCAGATCATGAGTCAGTGTGTGGGTGAATTTTTCCTGAATGTCGTGGAGGTTATTGCTAAACTGAGTAGCGGCATCGTTCACTGCTTGCTCAATCGCGCAGACAATCACTTCGCGTTCGATCGAGGAAAGAGGGGCCTCTTCTTCCATTTCATCACAGATCACCTGTCGTAAAATATGATATTCAAAAATGAGTTGGTCCATTGTGTATTTGATACTCGCGGCCCGATCATCTCCATGTCTTTTTCCTATCCGTGAACTTTCTTTTGCATCCCATTTTACTCTGGCGGTAGTTCTGTCGATCGTCGTCGAGAGCGCTGTGGCAATCTGATCCAAAAATTCAGGGAGTGAATTCTGAAGCGCCAGAGATGTTTGGTGAACCGAAGCACCTATTTCTTCATGGACTCTCTTTTCCCACGCTTTCATGATTTTTGTATTCAATCTTTTGATTCGTTCGGATGCCTGGCTAAGCATTTGATGCTCCTTTAAGAGAAAAGAAATTATCTTTGGGAAGGACGCACAAGATCACGACTCCTAATTGGAGTACACAGAAGGACCCCAGAAAAATGGCCCCTCCTTCAGAAAAGCCGTAGGAATGTAACCCACTGGCGAGAATATAATTGACTCCAAACCACGCCATCATGACCGCCAGGAAGGCCAAGGCAACTAAGGGAATGAACCTTTCAGTTTTCACCCAGGACGTCGACTTTCCATGGAGAATCGCCATATAGATCAGGAGTACGATGAGGGACCACGTTTCTTTCGGATCCCAACCCCAGAATCTTCCCCAGGAGTAATCGGCCCAGACTCCGCCCAAGAAAATACCAAACGCCAGAAGTACGACGCCAAATTTGAGACAGGTGTAAATGAGGGCAGAGTTATAATTCTTCTCTGAATTACTTAGACGGAAAAAGCGTTCACGGATCAGTACACTATTAGCAAGGATCCATGATAGAGCGAAGGCGGCGTATGAGAGGATGACCGTCGTGACGTGGGTCGAGAGCCAGAGATTGTCTCTCAGGACCGGGACAAGTGGGGTGATCGCGGGATCGAGCATAGAGTTGGCGAACTTCATCATGAAAAGAGTCATGATATTGAAGGCGAGCCCCGCCAGCACGAAGGTTCTTTCTTTTCTTACAAGTGAGATGAACATTCCCAATACTAAGGCACCGAAGCCGGAGAACATGACGGTTTCGTACATATTCGTTACGGGCGCCCGGCCGGAGATCATCACTCTGACGGACATCGCACCGATTTGAATCAAGAGTGTGAAAACGGCAAAACCAATCCCTGCCTTCTGAGAACGGAAAAGTACGAAACAAGCGAGACTTAAAAGAGAAACGAGAAGCGCCCAAGTGTAGGGAGCAGCTTTTTGGTACATCAGCTCGAGTTTATAATCAGACCCGCGAAAAATTATGTAATCTTTTTTTGCCTCTACAAGTCCGGTTCCCCGGCTAGCGAATTCTCTTAGAGTCAGAAAGTTTAAATTGCGATTTGTGACTACTGGAACTGTCCACGCCTCACCGCGGGCGATCCTCTGATAAACATCCAGGCGCTGATTAATTTTTACGAGTTCTTTCCGATAGGAAGTTTTTTCTTTTATCGTCGCCAAGGCATTGGTGATAAGGATCTTTTTTGTTTCTAAGATCGTTGCCTCGATGGAACTTTCTTTGAGGCCCAGACCCAGAAGCTTTTTCGCGTCAACGTGCTCAACTTTGATCGTTAGATTTAACTTTTCGCCCATACTCAGGCGACAGAACATTTCCGTGGCAGCCATTTCTTTAAATTTCTTCTGGCCCGTCATGAAGAGGAGTGATTCCTGGGCGAGCACACCAAGGGGTCTTTCTCTTCCCCCTGATAAGACGGGAAAGTCTTCGAGACTTGTCCCACAAATGTCGGCGCTGGCGTTTACGATGAGGAGGACAAAAAGAAACATAAATTTAAGCACGGATTGCCCCTTTGAGTCGTCTGAGTTGGTAATGCCAGATCGATCCCAAGACCAGGAGTATAGCTCCTAGATATTTCAGCCAGCGACCGGGATCAAAGTTTACGGAGAGAACACTGCCGAACACGCCAGGACTTATCGGGAAAAATGAGGCCTGATAGAAAGTGAAGTCGCGAAACTTCAGGGGATTATTCATAAAAATCCGATGCTTTTTTGAGACCGCATTTTGAAAGAGTGTTATCTGGCTCTCGTAGGATGCGGCAGAATCACTTCCCGGATCAGTTCCCATCAGAAATTTATCGAGATTCAGAGTGTACGGAAGCTCGAGCTTCTTTTTACCCAGCTCGAAAGTGATGAGTTTATTTCCGGTATTAAAGATGACGGGTTTACGGGACGTCACCCAGAAATTTTTCCCCATGAAGTTCACTTCGAGCGCCCGGACGTTTAACTCTTCCTCGACCATGCCTAATTTAGGTTTTTGATACTCGGGCACAATCTGAGGGAATGCTCCCGTTTCATGCCGGAGAAGAGTGAGGTTTAAGTTCATCCAAGGAAGTTTTGATTTTTCGGCGATGACAGAGATCCGCCAGTTTTTATTCCGCTGATCGAAATAGGCCATGGTTTTTCCAAAAAGGAAGAGGTGCGGAGTCTTCTCAAACTCCCCAAGACTGAATGGCCTCTCATGAAGGGAAACCTTTCGAACGTGTTGGCAGCGGTTGGTTCTTTTGTTCCAGACGAGGATTCCGCTCTGTCTTTTTTGAAAGCAAGACTCGTATACCGGATTGAGATAAAAAATGTTCAGTTTTCCGAGCTTCTCTTTTTGTCCGAAGGTCGATGAAGGATGGAGACTCAGGGTGAACTCCTCACGGATTTTATCATTAGAGATCAGGTACTGTGAGGTCGGTTGAAGTTCAGAGGTATCAGAAATCCAGCGTAAGCGTTCTGAAGCGAATGGATAGTATTTTCCTAATATGGCACCGGCAAGTTCTTGATCAATTTGCGTGACTCCGGAAATAAAAGGGAGAGCGTAGTGAATGTCACCAATTCTTAACTCGTCCTCGTTCACTTCCAAAGACTGTGTCGGGGTATTGGGGTGAAGTTTGATGGCCCCGTCGATCCCAGAACTATAAGTGACCCAGGCGCCGATGAAGAGTGTGATGAGACCCGCGTGAATCGTGTAAAAACCGTAGAGGTGTTTTTTAGGTGGCAATCGGATAAGAGCAGCAAAAAGAATGGAAAGGAAAATACTGAATTGGACGATGAGGAACGGCCAGGATTTATACACGAGGCGATTGGCGTAGTCTGCCCCGTGCTTCGATTCCATGAGTGTTCCCCAGGTGAGAAACGCACAAAAAACCAGGATGATCATCACGGCGAATTTCAAACTACCTAGTGTGCGTTCAAAGTTTTTGTAATATTTCATGGTCAGCTAAAAAGAAAATCCGGCAGACGGACGGGCCGCCTGCCGGAAAGGGTTTACTTACTTGTGTCGTCTAAGCTCTCGAGGTAGCGAACGAGATCTTTTCTCTCACCCGCATTCTGGATGTAGAAAGGATGGGGAGCGCTGGCCCCGCGAGAAGTAAAGAGACGGTTCAGACTCGAGACCGAGTTGTCATGAAGAAACACGGGCTTTCTTTCGAGATCCATCAGGAGCGGAAGGGCGGCTCCGCGATTGGCACCACGAAGAGTGGCGTTCACAACAATCATTTTATCATCGAAGGTATTTCCTGGAGTGTCCGAAACCGGCCCAGTGATGGGAGATTCCCGTTCTACGAGAACCATTGGAGCATCTCCTGGGAAAATCACTTTCATGTCGATCACGTTGGTAGATACCGGTTGTGAGTTATCGGCGTTGTGACAGGTCGTACAACTTGCCTTTGAACTCAGGAAGACGGCCTTCCCTCTGGCAACCGAGGCTGCATCTTTCACAACTCCAGGTGGAGAGCGAAGAGCGTTCACATAAGCGGTCATCTGCTGAAGTTTACCTTGATCCACCGCGATTCCGATCAGGTGATCTTCTGTGCCCGGTGCGCCTCTGGAAGCGACCTGAATGTACGGATAATTTGTTACTCCCGTTTCTTTCAGGACTTCAGCATAATCATTGGCGAGTTTATCGCCCTCAGCTCCAGCTGCTGCGTGAAGGAATGCCCGGCCACCTTCAGAAACGAGATTGGTGGGATCAAGTAAGACCGTGAAAACGGTATTGGCGAATTGATCAAATCTCTCTAGCTCACCCGCAGATCCAAAGGGAGCTGCCAGATCCTGCTGAAAGAGGGGAGTATTGTGCATAGGGTTCCCGTTACCATCGACAGTGTCATCAAAAGATCCGATCGGGTAATTGGAAGGATTAGAGAAGTACGCATCGAAAGCTGCTTCCGAAGAAGTTTTCGTGAGGCCAGGGAAACCAGGATTTTTCCCGATGGATTTCCCGCTTGTTCCTTTGAGGCGCGCCATCGGGTAAAGTGCTCTGGTGTTCTGAGCGAGAGCAAATATGGCACCCATATTAATGTTGTGAACGGCCCTGCCGTCCTGAGCAACACCGATCGATCCACCCTTAGGAAGATTGAGAACGGATCCATCTGTGATCGCATGGCAAAGGGCACAGCTCACTCCGACTTTATCTCCGCTAGCGGCATCGAGAACTCCATCATTATTAGTATCTCTCACCACCACACCGATTACTGCGTTGGCGTTCAAGAGTTTGATGGTGGTTGCTGGGTCATTCAGGATGGGACCACTCGTGCCATGTTTTTTAAGTTCATCGGCAACTGCGGTGGCGGTCGCGGCATCGAGCTGTTCTACGTTAACAGAAAGTCCCGCTTTGAGTGCTTGCACCGGAGTGATTTTCGCGGCGACAATCCCTTGTGGAAGTTTGGCAGCGTCGGTCCAGAATCCTTCGTTACCGAAAGTTTCAAAACGGAAAACGTCCTGACCCGCGGCCTGTTCTTGCTGCTGGCGTTGTGCCGCGCTCGGTCCGTTACTGTCATTTCCACAACCAGTAAGGAGACTGGAACAGGCCAGAAAGGAACATAAGATGATTCGATTACTTTTCAACATTAAAACCTCGCTCGTTAATTTGAACTTTTGAGGTAGTTGCAAGGTAAGGACCAATTTATCAAGAAAAGGCTAAAAACTTTTTCTCAAAACTTTTGGCCCGATTTGTTATGAGAAGAGGGATATGTTCTCGCGCCCTGAATATCTGATTTTGCTTTTTTATTTCTAAAGGGGAATCGTGGCTGATCAAATCATTCAGCCTGATGACACCATCCTGTCTGCCTAAAATGGTATCAATGGTCGAAGGGCTGCCAAGATCAACAAACAGTCTTTCTTGCCCCGGATAGCTCGCCCAGCCTTCAAAAAAAGCCTCATCAAAAATGACTGATTCGCACCCAATGGTGTTGATGACGAATTGTGCATTGATAAGAGAACTTCTCGCTTCCCAGTTGATGGCGTGAATCCCGAAGAGCTTTACCAACTCAGATGTTTTTAATTCGTTCCTGGCGCAAACACTAAGTAAATATTTTTTCTGAAAGGCGCGAATTAAATTCTTCGCCAGTTTTCCCGAGCCGAGTATGACCACATGATCGATATTCTTATGCGTGAAAAGTTCGATGGCGAGAGTGGCATAAGTCTTACTCTGAATTCCCAGAAGATATCTGGTGCGGACGAGCTTCGCGTCCTGGATGCACTTACTCAGGATATGAATTAAGCGCGAATCTCTTGTGGGAAGCTCGAGGTAACTCTGGAAGGCCTCACGGAATTGAAACATGATTTCAGATTCCCCTAAGAGCTTACTCCGGAGGCCACAGATCACCTCTAGGAGAAAATGGTACGCATCCATCCCCATGAGGTTGTGAGACTGACTGGGAGTAGGGATGTTTTTCATCGAAACAATGATGGAGCGCTGACAAGTTTTTAAAATGAAGCAGTCTTTTCCTTCGAGCTCAGAAACATCAGATTCAGGGCCAAAATGAAGCAGCTTTAAATCCCTCATCCTTTAAAAATAGTGATGGTATGACATGTTATTTGTCATCCGATTGTCATGGATCATTTTTTTTTCCTAAAGATTTTTCTTTTACATCGTGCCAGGCGACATGAACGGAATTTGATGAAATTTGATACCCGAC
>JBKJNQ010000243.1:0-45133 GCA_046593575.1 Bacteriovoracaceae bacterium | reverse complement strand
TCTCTTCGCCCGGGAGATAATGGGTGCGCTTATGTTTAAAGTGAAGATCCGACCGGATGAGGGGAACGCGGAAGTCCTTCACCATGAAAAAGCCCGCATCGAGTTTCTCGTTGATGTTATTTCCCTTGAGATTCACGAGCGACACGTAATAAGTCCCCTGAGCTGCTTCTTCAGGGATCGTAAAGTTCGTACTCGCAGCTCCGAGGTCTTTCCATTTCAGTGGAATCTTCCATTCTTTTTCTGAACCCAGATGATAGATGTTCAGGTGAGTATAGGATTTGTCGAGAATGAGGCCATTTTCTGTCTGAGAACGAAGCAGGTGAAGCATGCTCACTTTCTCGCCCTGTTTGTAAATCGGGCGATCAAAAACTGTGTGAGCGCGTCTGGTTTCTGAATTGTACCAGCTCGAGATATTAAATCTCCAGGGCTCAATCCCTTCACTCCAGTCACTCATGGTGAATGTAGCATCATCACCCTTGGTGGCTATGGCCATGATCCTTGAGTGAAAATTCTCAACCTTGCTCGTGCAGTTTTGATCATCTCTCGTTACTTTTTTCAGGAAGACGATTCCCTCTTTATCGGTCGTGCCGGAATCCAGTAATGTTCCCAGACAGTTATGGATTTTTACGTCAGCACCCGGAACAACTTCTCCCTTATCCAGAGTCGTCACCCAGACCATGCTGTTGGTTTTACCGATTTTGAGATGAAGCGCGAGATTCGTGACGAGAACGGCGGTGGAAACATAAAATTGTTTCTGCTTTTCGAGGATGGCACCGGCAATTGTTGGCGATGACAATTCTACAAGGTGAAGTCCCTTACCTGTCAGCGGAAGACCCAGGACTTCGCTCTCGTTCTTTCCGAGCTTATAGGCGAGCTTCTCTTCTTTTACCGGAATTTTTGAGCCTTCAAAGACCGAGCGGTGACGGAGTTCAGTTTTTTCATTCCAACCCTGGTTATTCCGTTTTTCTACGGCAGCTCTCCACTGCATGAGAAGAACCGGATTCCGGATAGGGATAACCGCAGAACTCTTCTTCAGGAGAACTTCTTTTTCAATATTTCGGACTGTGACGGGGAGAACGGGACCAATCGCCGATTCAAGAATGCCGAATGTCCCAGGGAATTTCGCCAGCGGAGGGAACGCACCCGTTTTCATCTTAATCGGAAACTTCGCCAGATTCACGAGCTCGCGGTCATTCTCGTCCTTGATTCCTTTCGGAAGAGTGATTTTATATTCAGTATCCGCAGAAAGCGGCATCTTGAAGTTCACAAAACTGGCAGCTCTGGTACCCTCGGTGATTTCAAGTTTCCATTCGTTCTTTCCGGACATGATCCGAATCTCACTCAAAAATTTCACCGGAACTTCATTGGTAAATTCAAGACCAATCTTTCCGAGGGGGGAACACGGAGCCGAGGCATTTGTCCTTTCACAAGTTGCTTTGGCCGAAAACGGGTCACGAATTTTTCCTTCTTTACTGAAGGCGTGAGCAAATCCCTCCTTAATGACGAAAGCAATATCCCTCGAAGTCGGGAAATTTCTTTTCGGAGCGAGGATACTGTAATTCGGACTTTCTTCAAGATAAGCGGCCTTGAGAACTTCCGCTCTTTTTTCTCCGGTGATGGCCGTGAGTTCAACTCTCTCACTCATCCCGCTTACTTCAATATAGGAAGCGGCTTCTATCGTGGCCGGCGAAACTTCCGTATCAAGCTTCACGATGAATGTTGCATCTTCTTCGAGCCTATCAAAATTCCATGGCATAACCTGAAGCACTTTCGTTTTAGGAACTTCAAATTTAAAGGCCGCCTTGTCATCGACATTCAATTTCCCGACACAGCTAAGTCCCGCCTCAAAATTTTTCTTCGGAATGATTTTAAAAGTAGAGGCGTTATTCCATTTGATGTCATAAGCAGGGATAGGTCCCGCGCAGGTGAGCTCAATTTGATCGGGAGTCGTCTTTCCCCAATCCATTACGGGTTTAGTGAAAACCCAGGTCAGTTCGTGGGCCTGTTCATGATCAAGATGAGGTTGAAAAAGTGATTTCGCCTCGGCGAAAGAGATGGCAAAAATCAGACCCAAAACCAGGAGTTTCATGAAGGGAATCCTCGAATAAATGTTAGGTGATTAGGTTAGCGAAGAGGCGTAGAGTTATAAAAGGCTCATAAATAAAGTTTTTTGGCTGATCTTCCGATAGGACAGGTATGGTAAGGCCTGTACTCCTCATAATCCTGATTCTCCTGTCAGGCACGGCCCGTGCTGTCGCCCTTCAGGTTTGTCATCTTGATCCCTCTCGGGGACCTCAGCGTGAGGCCGGCTATGAGGTTTTTTGTAACTCCGATAACATCACCAATCTTTTCCGTGAGGCCCACCTTGATGAGGCGAAAAACTCGGTCAAGCTCCTGGGCCAGATGATTAATGGTTTCACGACGATCTTTGATCCCTCATCGGCGCGCGCCCGCAATCAAAAATATTTTATCTCCTCTTCAAATCGCGGTAAGGCGATCGAGCTTCTTCGGAACAATGGATTTGAGTCTCGTAACAATATGGAATTCACTCGCCGGAATGTTATCGAAATTGTTCTCGCGGAAGAACAGTTTGAAGTTGATAACTCCGAACGCGGCAATCAGAAAAAAAAGAACGAGAGAAATCAGATAGACTTAGATGCTGCCAGACGCGCCCGCCAGAGTCGTATCCAGAATCAGTAAACGTGTGCTAAACTTAGCCCCATGCTTCTCCCACTCACATTCCGCAAGGCCCTCTCACAGGATGCTGACGTTCTCTTTGAACTGATTAATTCTGCTTACCGTGGTGATTCCGCTCGGGTGGGCTGGACTTATGAGTCTGATCTGGTGGGAGGACTTCGCATTACACCCGAAGAAATTCACACCATCATCATTTCCACGAGCGATTGGTTCTTCCTCGCTTTGAATGAGGATAAAATTGTCGCAAGCATCTATGTGAGAGATGAGGGTGATTGCAATTATATCGGTGTGCTGGCAGTGAAACCCGATCTGCAAAATAAGAGTATTGGATCGCGACTCATGACTGCAGTTGAAAATCTCTCAAGGGAAAATGGCAAGAAAGAGATTCGTGCGGTTGTCCTCCATCCCCGCAAGGAACTGATAGCGTATTACATCCGGAAAGGCTTCTATCTGACTGGCGAGAGCGAGGATTTTCCTCCTCAATATCCGGCGAAGGTAGCGGGCCTCAAGCTACTTGAAATAAAAATGACCCTGTAAAAAACACACGGGCTTAATAAAATTTCATTCCCCACCCGTATTTCTGATAAAACTCCCCGGTCCAAACAAGGAGTCACCATGAAACTCATTCTCATCGCAATTATCACTCTTATCTCGGCGACTGAAGTCTTAGCTCAGAGAGGCCCACGCTATAATCCTCCAGGTAGAGAAAGACATGATCGGATGCCGGATTACCGCCCAGGTCCTGATTACCGTCCAGGTCCGGTCTATCGCCCGGGTCCTGATTATCGCCCTTCTCCAGGTCCTGTTTATCGTCCAGGCCCAGACTACCGTCATGGCCCACGCATTACTTACCGCACTGGTCGCGTTTATCGCGATTACCGTCGCACTCCGATCATCTGGTCATCTCCCTTCGGCTACTACTGCGGAGCTTATGGAGACCTGAATCTTAACGGCAGAACGGTCCACAATTTCCGTTACTCAATGGATTGCAACGATGCCATGATCGACATCCGCATCTACGGAGACTTCTGTGATGATGATCTGATGTTTGACCAGACTGGATATATGGAAGCACAGTTCGCTTCAAACTTTGAGTGTCGCGAAGCTCTTGGATGGTACTACTAGATTTCAAAATTCTTTGAGGCCGGGTTTATAAAAAATAGATCCGGCCCTCAAGTGCTTTCATCACACCTTTCTGAACTCCGTGTGTTCCAAAATCACAAACTCTTCCTTTCTCCACCACACCATCCGGAATAAACACTTCATGATGAGCGAAATTCATCACCACAATTGCTTTCTTTCCATCTAGGGTTCGTTCATAGGCCATGAGATGGGAGTGCTCGTTTAGGAGAAATTGAAAGTCGCCTTTTCTTAAAGTGTCGGAGCTTTGTCTTAAAGCAATGATCGCCTTGTAATAGGAAAGCAGAGACGCAGGATCGCGACCCTCGTCTTCAACATTCACGTGCGTGAATTTCGGATTAATGGGAAGCCATGGTTCGTGCTTCGAGAATCCGGCGTTGATCTGTGAAGACCACTGCATCGGTGTTCTTGCGCGGGCGCGCCCGGGGATCAGGGGGAATCTTTCGAGCGGATCCATCGCTTTACCCCGAGGCACTTTCGTATTTTCCATCCCGATTTCTTCGCCGTAATACATGAACGGAGTTCCTCTTAATGTGAGGAGCATCGTCACTGCGAGACGAGCACGGGGCTCAGAAAATCTGCCCCATTTGTAACGGGTGAAATGGCGGATATAATCGTGATTGCTCAATGTGAAATTTGGCCACGCTCCCGAGGGAAGGGCCTTATACCACCTTACGATCGAGCGATAAAATTTCTTCGCTCCCCAGAACTGATACATGAAATGAAAATTAAACGCCATGTGGAGTTCATCGAGATTTTTTCCGTGATAACTGGCGGCCTCTTCAGCATTGTCAGTGAAGATTTCTCCCACCAGCATGCGCTCACCGGGATAACTGTCCGCGAGCTTCCTGATGTCCTTGCAGATCTCGTGTGTTTCCGGGCGATTCCTGTCATAGATGTGTTTCTGAAATAGATCCGGAAAGAGTTTCAAGCTCCAGGGATTATCCCGAAACTGATCATCTTTGATGTACCAGTTCACAACATCCATGCGGAAACCATCGACACCCATATCGAGCCAGAATCTTAGCACCTTGAAAATTTCTTCTTTTACTTCAGGGTTTCGCCAATTGAGTTCCGGCTGGTGCTTGGTGAATGTGGAAAGGTAATATTCCTTTCTTTTCTCATCCCAAAACCAGCCGTTCGTAAGCTCAAGCGAGGCCATCCAGTTGTTCGGTTTTTTTCCATTCTTTCCTGGATGCCAGAGGTACCAGTCGCGCTTATGCGTATTTCCTTCGCGAGACTCCACAAACCAGGGATGCTCTTCGGAAGTATGATTGATCACCAGATCCATCAGGACCTTGATGCCTTTTTCATGAGCATCTTTCAGGAGCCTTTTGAAACCTTCAAGATTTCCAAAGACGGGATCAATATCAACGTAATTGGAAATGTCGTAGCCGCAATCTTTCCCGGGAGAGGGATAGACGGGAGAAACCCAGATGGCATTGATGCCAAGATCTTTCAGGTAATCGAGTTTCTGCCTGATTCCCTCGAGATCACCAATTCCATCGTCATTACTGTCGTAAAAACTGCGGGGATATATCTGATAAACGATCGCTTCTTTCCACCAATTCATGGCTAAAGGCTAACAGATCCCCCCCACCTAAGGTACTGGAATCTGTGCTCGATCCAAAGGGAAAAAAGGACTTCTTGGTCCTGCTTAGGAGCAAGTGTAAAATCCTTCTATGACTTTTATCATTTCTCTTATTTTCATGTGGGTATCCGTTTTCGCCCAAACATCCCAGGAATCCTTCTTTTTAAAACAGAGGGGTGTGATGTTGTCCCAGCTCGAATACGAAAAAAACCTCGAACTCGTCGTGGTGGATCCCGATACCTGTACAGTGCCTTTTAAGAGGGAAGATCGGGTACGTACCCTTCAAAGAAACATCCAGGAACTAGAGCAAACTGGAACCTTAATCAAATGCCGCTCGAAGAAAGTGGTCGGCCGGAGAAAAATCATTGCTGATCTTCGGGTGCAGAGAGTTCACGTCGAGAATATTCAGACATTCCGTGCCAGAGGTGAAGGTGTAAAAGAAGATAACTCCACGACGCCGACAAAACCGACAAACGAGGTTTCAGAAATCCTGGATCCGGTTGATAATTCCTACCTTCGTGAACCAGATCCAGCCGCGAACTCCGGCACCAAGCCTTCACCTTTTGACATTTATCCTGGCTACGAGGGAATGCCTTACATGTCCAAGTCCTTGAGTGATGATACGATTTTTTACTTTGCTACTAATCCTAATGATCCATCGCTCTTCAGTTCACGTGATCTTCCCCCTGGCCTCACGATTGGAGATACGAAAAAAGGAATTATCATCGGAATTCCCCGCAAAGCAGGACTCTTCTCACCTATCATGAAAATTGGTTCCTACTTGAATAGCAGTGTTTTTAAAGGCCCGGTAAAATTTAAAATTTATCCTAAACCAAAATTCACCATCCTCAACCCCGCTCAAAGACCATGGGAATCGGCTATTCGCTTTCGCGACGACTATCCTCCATTTCTCAAAGTGAAATTTTCTTCTTTGTATAATGATGGAAAGGGAACCGGAGTAGGTGCTGACGCCGTCCGGACACTCCATGGAACCCGGACTGGAAAATTCTACTTCGAGGTCAAGGTTCTCGAACCGGGTCAACAAGGAGTGGTGGGAATCGATATTGGAAACAGTTCTCTCGGTGGGCCGATGTCTATGGGTGGGAAATACGGCTTCACGTTCAGCCAGGATTATCAGGATTTTAGTTCAGGCGCAAATCCAATATTTAAGAAGATCCAGAAAAACGATATCATGATGGTTGCTTACGACGCCGATACCGCCAATCTCTGGTTCGGTGTGAATGGCAAATGGCTCAAGCGCGCCGCCACAGATATTGTCGATCCTGCGAAAGGTCTGAAGCCTTTCTCCCCGAGTGACGAGCTGGCCCGGGTCACAAAAATATTTCCCGGAGCAATAGTGCGTGCTTTCGTTCAGGGAAGTGGGAACACCGAGCTCATTACAAACTTCGGTGATCAGCCTTGGACCTATTCTCTACCTGATGGATTTTCCGGACTTCAGATAACAGAATTTTATAAGAGATTTCCCAACTTCTGGGATTCAAATTCGACTTCGGCCACAGCTGTAGTCGATGATGCCGGTGGAAGCAGTATTCCCGGAACGGGTGTGGCATCGATGGATCTCTTTGTCCTTGGCTCTGGCGGAGACGGAATTCTCGCAATGGCGCCGAAGTCGAGCGGACGCTGGCAGTTTGAAATCAAAAGTTATTCGTATGCAGAAAGAACATCCATGGGAATTGCTCCGGTGAATTTCCAGACGGACAAATTAATTCGTCTGGGCGCGGCTGGCACGAACAGTATCGGTCTCCGCCGGCTCGACGAGTTCGCGTCGCAAACCCGTAAGGGCGTAGTTGAAGTGAATGGAAAAATAAATTTCATAGAAAATTATCAAGATGAGACTCGCTTCACCTTTGACTGCGACTTCGACAATAAGACAGTTACGATTTACGCCGACGGAAAAGAAATTTTTAAAAATCCCCTACCAGCTTACAGTGGTGCGTGGGCGATTGCGGCCACCATGGCCTCAACCAATGCCTGGCTCTATACCCAACTTCCTGGTCAAGGGGTCGTAGAAGGATCAGAAATGAAGTATCCCGTCCCCGGTGTTAAAACCTGGTCGCTGGATGATTCATCCTGCCCTAACTGCGCTTCGAGAGTTGCTGTCGTCGAAGAAGATAAAGTCTTAGAATGCGCTCCCACAGAATTTACGAGAGAAGGATCAGTTTACGACGGTACGAGCGATGTTCCTCATTGCTCACTTCCAAAGACTCAGGCCCAAATGAGCGGGCAATGTACAGTTCCATCTAAGTCTTTCGCCTGCACACAAGATGGTGGTGGGTTTCTCTGTTCTTACTACATGGATACCTATGATACTGCGGAAAGATGTAATGCCGAATGTCGGATCCCTGAATTTCTGCTGAGAAAAGAATGTTCTGCTGATGGAACTTGGGGAGCAAACTCCCCATGATCTGGATTGCTTTCTGGTCGTTCAGTGCTCTCGCAGTCATAAATGATGAAAAGATTCTTCTCCGAAGGGCCGTGCTCGAAGCGCAGAAAATTCACGTGAGAAATGTTGCTCTTCTCGGAGTTGATCCAAAGACCTGCAAGGTCTCAGACAATTCTTCCCTCATCCTTACCCAGATCAGTCAGCTGAAGACGGGAAAACTCAATAATTGTCCGGAGTATCTCAAAGAGAAATTAAAGGCCCTTGATGAAGAAATACAAAACGTCGAGAAGGGGATTCTGGTTTATGCTCCGTTGAAGCTTCCGGAAGTGTCCACCGTTCCACGAGGAAGGAACTTCGAGGATAATCCGATGGAACCACTCACAGAAGTCTTCGAAGCAACTGTGCCCGAAGCTGTATCCCAACAAGGAAATTCTGTGAGCGATCATACGGGTCTCACGGAAGAGCAGAGAAGACGGATTTTCGATTATTATGAACGCAACAAAGCTCAATACGTCACCTATGACGACGATAATCTTTTTCTCATGCTCTCCAATGCCTACATGCGAAGTCTTCCCAAGCTTATGACCAAACCTTCTCTTAAAGAAAACCAGGAATAAAGCGGCATCACTTCATTTACTTCGTAAGGCCTTCAGCTTTCATAGCGGCCTGAACTGCGGGACGTGCTGAAACTCTACTAAGGTATTCCTGAATAAACTTAGGAAGCTCGAGCTTCACATGGCCTGACCAGCTAAGAACGGTGAAGAGATAAGCGTCCGCACATGTGAAAGTGTCACCCATGAGGAAAGTGTTTTTCGTGAGTGCTGTTTCCAGGTAATTAAATTTCATCGTGAGATTAGAACGAGCAGCAATCTTTACTTCTTCAGTGTTCTCCCGAAAAAGTGGTGAGTAACCTTTGTGAACTTCAGAGCTGATAAAATTCAGCCACTCAAGCTGATGAAATTTAGCAAACCCATCCGGGATCATTTTCTTCTCAGGCTTGAGACTCGCGAGATACTGAACGATCGCCACACCTTCAGTGAGGATTTCGCCATTATCGAGCTGAAGAGTCGGAACCTGACCCTTAGGATTAACTTTGAGAAAGCTTTCTCCATTCGGAAGGACTTTATTACGGACGTCAGTTTTTACGGCCTCAACCGGAAGTCCGAGTTCAAGTGCCACGATATGGGGAGAAAGGGAACAGGCACCCGGGGCGTAGTAAAGTTTCATAGGAACTCCAGTGAATAGTTTGAAGCGATAATTTATCACTTTTTCCATTCTGAGGAGATGATTAATTATCTTCTCGCAGCGTCGAAACCAGAATTTAAGGGTTAGGGATTTCTGAAACCTGAGTAGTTTCAGCGGTCGGAACTTCTTCAGTTTCGGTTTCTTCTTCAATGACTGGTGCGATTGCTTTCCATTCATCCGCGAACGCTGGACTGATTTCCGTATTCAGCACACAGTTGATTTCTTTCGTGAGCATCTCGGTTGAATAAACCTGGATGAGTTTTTCAGGAGAAAATTTTTCTTTCATAAACATCAGGAGTACTGGCGAGGTCTCACCTTCAGCAGCAGGAGTATCATTCCAGCTGACTTCGATATCTGCAAAAGGCGTGTGCTTCATTTCATACTGAATGCCATGAATGTCTTTAGCACTGTCGGATTTTTTCATTCCCAGAGTTTTGAGTTTTACTACGGCACCGAGAGTCCGGTCTCCGATCTGAATATTAAGAGCTTTGGTTGGCGCTTTCGTATTCACCAGATTCCACGAGAAACTTTCTCTCTGCACACCGGATGTTTCGCCGGTTCCCGTCATGATCTTCAGCTCGCAATCGAGCATGACCTTGTTGTCATATTTTAGTGAAAGAACTTCAGCGACTGAACTGTTATCAAGATTGATCGTTTTGTCAGAGAGTTTACTTGTCTGAAAAAAGCTTTCGGGACGACGCTTAAGCTCGGGCGCCGGCGCACAGCTCACGAATGCGAAAAGAATTGTCATGGAAAGAATCGTCTTCATGGGTCTCGCTTTTTGAATCCCATTTTTATCATGATGCCGGATGGGGAGGGGGAAAGGTGTAAAAATTACTAACGCGAGGCCGTTGTCGCTCAGGGCAAGTCACTGAATTGTTGTGGCGATCCGAGCCTACCACCGGAGAAAGAGCAGTGATAAAAGCTATGTATGGCGATCCAGGAGCAACTCAAAGATCTCGTCTTCATGTCAGTCAAAGTCCTCGGGGAGGCGATTGGTGACGTCCATGGAGACAGCCTTTTTCATCGGGTAGAAAGTCTTCGGCTCCGGATGAAAAAAGTCCGCGGAAAAGAGGCCGCACTTGTAGAAAAAGAACTGAGTGCTATCTACCGCATCCTTGCAAAAAACAATCAGGAAGATCTGAGACAAATCGCAAAAGCATTCTCTCTCATGCTCGAACTCATCAACACTTGTGAGACGGCTTACCGCTCATTCCTTTTGAGTGATTATCAGATCAGCTTTAAGAAAAAAAATCGTTCCATTATTTACGTCTTCACCAGTCATCCGACGGAATCTCGCAGTCGCGCCTTTCTCCAGCTGATGGGGGAGATTGAGGCGCTGCTGATTGAAGGCCTGGAAACGGATCTTGAACTCATCCGCGAGCGACTCCTTTATTACTGTAAAATTGCAGTGAGAGTGCATCTCGCCAATAACCGAAGACCCCAGGTGAAAGATGAGATGGACCAGATCTTTCACTTCGTTCTCAGTCCGGAAATCTTGCTCGAGCAGATGGCCCTCAAGCGTAAAGGGTTGAGCATAAATTTCAGAACATGGGTTGGCGGAGACAAGGATGGGCATCCTAAAGTGGGAAGTGCCACCATGCTTGAGAGCTTCACGCGCTCGCGTCAGGGATTTCTTCAAACGATAAAATATCTACTTGAAGAATTTGAGAATGGTTTGGGACTCATCGAAGAAGGTATCAGAGTCAAGCGGGCACTCATCACATTTAAAGAATCATTTTCTTCCATCAAGTCAGTGCAGAAGGGTGACGGGAAAAAGATTGAAGCCTTTAAGAAAAAACTCGAGGCCCTTCGAAAAATTTCCGATCGCGCTCAACTTACTTCTCCTCATCTGGAGGATGTGGAACGGCTGATTCATCTTTATCCGGCACTTGTTCTTCCTCTGGAAATCCGCGAAGACAGCGAGCTCATTCGAAATGCTGTCATCGATAAATCCGAACCCATTTATAAGATGCTTCTCACACTGAAAGATATTTCCTCAGGGCTCAACGCCAAATGGTACGTGAGAGGCTTTGTGATCAGTATGTGCATGACCTCGGAAGATATGCTGGCCGCTGTGACCATCACCAAACGCGCACTCGGTGAGCTTAAAATCCCGGTGATTCCGCTTTTTGAAAATGAGAAGGGCCTTCGCAACTCAAGAGACATCCTTTCAGGGGCATTCAAGAAAGGACTTAAAGAGGAACACAAAAAAAGATGGAATGGTTTATTTGAAGTGATGGTGGGCTACTCAGATTCCAGTAAAGAGAATGGAGTCTTGCCAGCGCGGCTGCTGATTGAAAATGCTCTTTTTGATCTTGAAGAATTTCTTCTCAGTCATAAACTCACTCCCGTTTTCTTTCATGGCTCAGGTGGAAGTACCAGCCGTGGCGGAGGAACAGTGTTGGAGCAGATTTCCTGGCTTCCTCAATCGGCCCTCGATATTTTCAAAGTTACGATTCAGGGAGAGATGGTTCAGCGGACTTTCAGTAATCCGCGGATCATGCGCTCTCAGGTGGGTAAAGTGATTGAAGGCTATGAGAAGTTCCGGCCAAAAAAACCATCGCATCCGAAAGTCGTGAGACTTTTCGCTGACTCTATTCAAAATTCTTATCGCGAACTCGTGAAAGACCCAACCTTTCATGAACTCATCTCGAAAGCGACTCCTTATGATTTCCTCGATCGTTTAAAGCTCGGCTCTCGACCTACGAAACGCGCTCAACCCGGCAAACTCAGTCTGCGGGCGATCCCCTGGATCCTTTGCTGGACTCAGACGCGCATCAATCTTCCCGTCTGGTGGGGAACAGGACATGCGTGGAGCGAGCTTTCTAAGGATGATAAGAAAAAGTTTCGGAAGGCCTATAAAAACTCACCTGTCCTACAAACCTACGTAAAAAATCTTGGCTTCACGCTTGCGAAAGTGGAACTGGGAGTCTGGAATTTCCACCTTGATCATTCAGGCCTCAAAGAAAAAGCTCAGTGGAAGAAAATCATCACTAAGGAACTCGAACTCAGCATAAAGTTTTTCCGAGAAGTTTCCGGCGAAGAGAACTTCACATGGTTCAGGCCTTGGCTGAACGAGAGCATTCATTTTCGTTCAAGCATGATCCATCCCCTCAACGTGATCCAGAAACTGGCCCTTGAGAGGCAGGATAATGTGCTTTTAAGGGAGACCGTGACGGGGATTGCGTGTGGGATGCTGACGACGGGGTAATTAACGCATGGCTTCGACGGCGGCGTAGAAGTAATGAGGGCTAAAATAAAAAGCCCCCGCTTACGCGAGGGCTTCTTTTATTTTAAATGGTACTCCCAAGGGGATTCGAACCCCTGTTACCGCCGTGAAAAGGCGATGTCCTAGACCGGGCTAGACGATGGGAGCATTACCGGGAATTCGCTCTGAATATTTTCGTTGAATGGTGATCTCGCTGTGACTTGAACACAGGACCCCCTCCTTAAAAGGGAGGTGCTCTAACCAACTGAGCTACGAGACCACTTTCAAACGAAGGACTACAAATTATTGTTTCTGCAGTTTTTTGTCAAACACAAAGTTGTAAGAAATTGGGATTTTCTTAGGCCCTAAACCTAGATTTTTTACAGAGTTATTCCGCAAATAGATTGTTTGTCATTTTATGAGGCCTTCACCGGAATGACGGATGGCGCAGGCTCAGGGATCGAAGGTCGTAATGTCCTGAACGTTATGGGAAAGTCGATTCATCCCGATGTAGCAGGCCTCAACGGTATGATTCCCGTCATTGTGAGTCTCAGCTCTGCAGTTATCTACCCACTCACCGGAATCTTTGTTTTTACACAGACAAATTTCATTTTCATTCCATGAGCCCCAGCCGGTTCCCCAACTATTTCGGACGAGCGCAAAACAGTTCGATCCGATTTTTTTTCTCCCGACGACCATCGAAGAATGCATGCCGCAGATGTCGCCCGGGTCTGACCTGTTCATGTTGTAATTCATGTCCGTCCACGTATTCGAACAGTAGGCCATGGTGAATGGCCCCTTACTAATCTGAGAATCAATGGTCACTTTTGCAGTTTCATTATTATCAAATTGGGCAACGAGAGGCTGAGGAATATTGTAACGATGAATATTCTGGGTAGTACAAGTACTCCGTAATAATCGCGCAAACATCTGGACAGAAGTTTCGTTCAGGGCCGTGAGCGAGGGTTCAATCCTTCTCCAGACAACATCATCCGGGCAGACGTTGGCCGTCTCATCAACAGCTTTTGAGTAAGCAGCATCTACCATGTCGGAAGTTGTCGTAACTGTTCCTCTTCTGTTTTGCCTTTGTAATTCTCGAGCGTAAGTTTCAATGAAGGAAACGAGATACGATCCCGTAAGCCCGGAGCCATTAGAAAAAGCATCCAGCGCGGTTTCAACATCATTTTGATTGCAACTCCCGGCAGAACGAAGCGCGCTGATGGCTTCCCGTTCAGTCCCTTGCTCGAGAATTCTCCGGCTGCTTTTTAAAGCAAGCCACGCCGGACTCATGACGGGACCAGAGGTTTGTCGTGAGCGAATCAGATGATAATCCACTAACTGAGCAGCGGTGTAAGCGTAGCAGATTCCCACGCCGTCCTGATCATTGACCGGAATGTGGTTGAAGGGAGAGTTCTCTCGGGTGAGATAGTTTACGTTCGGACAAGTTTGAGCGTGAGCTTCAAGCATGATGAAAATCAAAAAAAAGAGGTATCTCATCTGAGAGACCTCGCAAAAGCATTGGTATCGACGACTGACTTATCAGAGAACTCGCAGAAACTTTGCTGATTAAGTTTTGCATCTCTCATGACCACCACGGAAAAGCCTGAGGCGAGACAGTATTGCGAATCAGGATTTTTTCCACCCATGCGGTCAATCTTGGCGGGTCTCTTGTGATGTTTATCGAGAAACTTGCGGGCATCGCAATGAGAAAGACATTTTTTCGCGAAGTAGCCTTTGTAATCCGGAATCCAGCAAATCTCTGTTGCGACTCCAAAGCGTGTGTAGGTTTCGCAATCTGCGAAGGCCGGCAGTGAGAGAAGAGTCAGGGAAATTAAAAGGAAGTTTTTCATCCCTCTCATTATCCCCGAGAGCAGCATAATTTTATAGAGGAACTTATTTCACGTAGGTGAGTTGTCCAATGTTCCGGGCCAGGTCGCTTCCGCGAATCCAGCAACCTTCTACAGAGTAACGGTCGTTCCTGTGAGTTTCAGGTCGGCAATCCTCAGTAAACTCACCCGTCGAAAGGTCGCGGCAGACGCAGGAGAAATTTTGATTAGAAGCGGTCCAGCGATTTCCCCAGGTATTGCGAACGAGGAAGTGGCAGGAATTGCCCACTTTTTTTTGCCCTACGACCAAAGACTCGTGGTACTCGCAGTCTTTTTCCACCTGATCCCGCTCGCCTTTCGCATTCACGGAGATCCCGTCAAACTGCGAATTCTTCCAGACATTCGCGCAATAGGCAATCGATACCGGTGAAGGAGCAGCGGAAAATTTTGTCTGAAGAAATGTTTCGTAAGCGTTGTCATCTTTCAACGTTTCGTAGTTGAGTCTTTCAACTTCCGGCACCATCACCATGGTTCTTTTTTCTGACGGACAATTTTTTTCAATCACGGCATTGAGAGTCTCAACGGAACTGGAGCCTGCCGGAAGCCGATATTTTCCCCGCTCAATGCCTGAAAGAATTTTTGTTTCTGATTCATCAGAACTTCCCAGACTCTTTACTGCTGCTTCAACCGATTCATAATCACAGTTCATCGCCATCCGCATGCTTTCGATCGCTTCTTTCGGATGACCGATCTCTAGCTTCGTTCTTCCTCGCTGAAGCGCGTACTGAAGGGCCGTCCACGCCGGATGAACATTTCTTTTGGGGGCACCATTTTTCAACTGATACCAGTCAATGATCTGAGCAGCCGAATAAGCGTAGCAGATGTTGATGGATCCCTGGTTGTAGACAGGAATTTTCCGGAAAGGAGAGTCAGCTTCAGTGATGAGGTTCACCGTCCTGCAATCATCTGCAAGAGCGCTGAAACAGAAAAAAAGGAGAAGAAGAAATCGTGGTGCCATGGAGTAGCACCATTATGAAGATTTCCTGAAATTTCTAAAGGGGGAAATTTCGCTCTATTTCCAGAAATTATCCCGGAAAACGACCTGCGCGCGATCAGGACCGTACGCATATATTTTCACCGGAATACCGAGAGCTTCCTGCAAGAAACTCATATACGTTTCAAGTTCCGGAGAAGCTTTGTCACCATCGAAAGCATCTTTGAAAGGCTTGAAATCTTTATACAGCGGTTTAGCGTCGTAGAGATTGATCCCAGGATAAGCGCAATCAACAATCTTACCGTTTACTTCGTAAGCGTAACAGATACGAAGAGTCGGAAGATCAGAGAGAATATCTAATTTCGTGAGAGCAATACTGGTGAGCTGAGAACATTTCACTGAATAGCGAAGAAGAGGAATATCGAGCCAGCCACAACGGCGTTTGCGACCCGTAGTAGCACCAAACTCATTTCCTTTGGTTTGAATATGAGCTCCGAGATCGTCAAATAATTCTGTCGGGAATGGACCTTCACCAACACGGGTGGTGTAAGCTTTCGCGACACCAATCACTTCTTCCAGTTTTCTTCCCGGAACTCCCGCACCTGTATAAATTCCGGACGCTGCCGTCGAAGAAGAAGTCACGTAAGGATAGGTTCCGTAATCCACATCCAGAAGAATGCCCTGGGCACCTTCATAAAGAACGCGTTTTCCTTCAGAGAGTTTCTGATCGATCAAACTGAAAGTATCAGTGACGTAATCTTTGAGCTGCTGTCCCATGGTGTAGAGACGTTCAACTTCTTGTTCAATTGTTGGAAAGTCGATCTGATAAAGATTCTTAAAGAGAATTGCTTTTTCCGCATATCCGTTCGACAGACGACGGACGAGAGTGTCCTTATCAAGCAGGTCTTTTACTTTAACTGCGCGTCTGGAAACTTTATCTTCGTAAGCCGGGCCAATTCCTTTACCGGTGGTTCCGATTTTTTCCGGACCCTGTGTCTCGCGGGCAGCATCGAGCAGCTTGTGGTAGCTCGTGATGACGGTGGCGGTAGAAGAAAGTTTCAGATTATCGGGAGTCACTTTCGTGAGATTTTTTACTTTATCTAATTCTTTTAAAAAGTTTTCCGGTTCGAGCACTACACCATGACCGATGACCGACATACAGTGAGGATGAAGAACACCAGAAGGAATCACGTGAAGAACAGTTTTCTGACCATTCACCCAGATCGTGTGGCCAGCATTGTGGCCTCCCTGATATCTAACAACGAGATCACATTTTTCTGCGAGAAGATCCGTGATCTTTCCCTTTCCCTCGTCACCCCATTGAGCACCAATGATCGCCAAAGTCTGCATGAGCTTCCCTCGAATTGAATTGTTTCCTGAATGTTAAGCGGTACACGAGACTATACAGAACTGTAGGGGCAATTTGAATGGGGATGAGAAATAAATTTATCACGATTCTCTCTGCGTCAAAACAGCGAATGTTGTTAGAATAGTATTATGAGAATGCTTCTAATGTCCGCTCTGATTGTTATTACTGCTTGTCAGAAACTTCCGCTAAACTCCAAACGCCTTAATTTCCGGAAAATCTCCGTAGGATCGCGGGAAGAGGCAATCGCAAAGCTTGAGTCGAAACTTTCCTTCACTGCAATGACTTTTGAGCAGTTCAAAGATTCCGTTTATTTATTTAGTAAGTGGCCAACTTCCTGTCTCGCTGAAAATAAGATCGGAGAACTAAAGAGAGGAAAAAATCTTCTGGCCGTTTCAAAGCTCTATCTTCGTTTTCCCGGAGTTCCGGGATTCTGTGCCCACCATGAAAATGTCGTTTATTCCTACCAGGTATTACTTCACTGTCACGGAGAAAGCTTCATCCGAGAGATCACCTGTCCCGTCGAGGATTGTGAGGGAGTTAACTGGAAAGCTCAATGCTAATTTTCTCCCTGGTTCTAATACTGATTACTCAGGCGAGTGCGGAAATCTCTGAAGACAGTTTTATTGTGGCCGGATGTTCCGTTTTCAAACGTGATGGGAAACTTGAAAGAATTTTTCCAGGCAGGAACTGCTTCTTTGGAAAAAACGGAGAACTCGTATCAACAACCGACCAAGGCATCCGAATTTTTTCTCCTTCCGATGGACACTTAATATGGGAACGGGCCCTCAACGGTAGATTCCGTGTAGAATTGTCGCAGGATCGTGAACGAATTCTTCTGATCGAACCCCTACTGGACCAAACGATCGATCGTCTGAGGATTTTGAACTTCAGGGGCGAGGTTCAGCACGAAGTCTCAAGTGACTATTTTAGAAATGATCCAAACAGCTGCATCACGAGTTTCTTCGATATCCCCCATCAATCAAAAAATAGATTTCTCCATGAGGGGGATTTTATCGTCGCAGATGCCGCGGGGAATTTCTACGTACTTTCTGCCGATCTGAAAAGAATTCGAAAGAAATTTCTGTCGCAGAAGAAGCCGTCTCGGATGCTGGTTGATGTTCAGGTGAATCAAGACGGAAAAATCTTTTATCTGAATAAAAAACCAGATGCGAATACTCAATTTCGCTCTACTGTGGCTTATGAAGAATTTGATCCTGAGTCAAAAAAAGTTTTCCAGCAGTTTCCGGAAAAATTAGATTTTTCATTTCTTATCCCAGCCGGTGGGGGTGCCTCTCCCGTCGACGATGATCAGCTTGTTATCACTCATCCACTAAGCGGATCGTACGTCTTTTCCCGCGAAAGTTTAAAGCTAATCAGTTTTATTCCAGGTATGCACATGGTTTCGGAAGGGTGTTCTCCTGTTAACCGGGTGAGAATTGAAAATTTAAAAGAAGATTTAAAAAAATGGGCCCCTTGAGATTCATTCTGATGTTGTTTTTATGTTTTCCTGTTTTGGCCGCAATCCCCGATCTTGAGGGATTTCTGTTCCAGAATGGCTGCCATATCTTTAACCTCGGGGGAAAATATCTTAAAAGTTACCCTGGGAGCGACTGTCTTTTCTTAGATGATGGAAGTTTCATTTCATCAGACTTCAAGTCAGTCCGTCTTTTATCTCCAACGCTTGAAACTCGTTGGGAACTGACCGGACACTTTCACCATCAGATGAGTCTGACTCATGACAAGAAACACCTACTGCTTCTTTCGAGTGCGGTCACCGGAACAGGTGATGATAAATTTCGTGAGGACCTTATTCTTGTCGTTTCTCTGGATGGGAAAATTCTTCACAAAAAGTTGATATCGGAATTTGTTTTGCCTGTGATGCCTCTACTTTCTGTATCTTTTCCATCGAGTGTGGGATTGCCTTTTCCCGGTGTGACCAGAGAGAACAGTCACTTCAACAGCATCTCAGAGGTCCCGGTCCAGAAAAGCGTATCTCTTTTTTCAGAGGGAGACATTGTGATCAATAGTATCGGGCTAGGAACATATGTTCTGAGCGGGGACCTTAAACTTCGAAAACACCACTTTCTCCACCGAGGTTCAAAAGGCCATCAGGTCCATGACGTTAAAGTAAACACGAAAGGAAACTTTCTTCTTTTTAATAATGTTCTCGCCGATTCTGCGCTCATCCAGTCGGCGATACAGGAAGTAAGTCCCGTTAATGGAAATATCTTATTTGATTACCGTGGAGGGGGAGTGATCCCATTCTACTCACACGCTGGAGGTGGAGTGCAGGAGTTGGGTGAAGGCCATATTCTTTTCTCAGATTACCTGAATGGAACTTTCATCGTCGAAAAAAAATCCGGCACAGTCATCAGAAATACGTCAGGAACTCACTTCGTACCGGTGAGGGGCATTCTCCCGGCGCAAAATGTGCGGGCCGTGAATCTCAGCAATTTTTTTTCAGCGGGTAAAAAGCCTTAAAAAACAGGGAAGGGCGTACACAAGCTGTGCGCCCCCTTCCCCGGAAAGGCCTAAAACAGATTTCCTGGGAGGAGAGAGTTTTAGGCAATCGATCTTAGTTCAAGGCGACTTTGAAGCGCGTTCAGAACACTCTGGAACTCGCTTAAAGTCGGAAGATTTCCGAAGTGCGTGTTCTCGTGCATGTTCATGGAAACGAAGTCGAAAATCTCAATCGGGCTGGATTTCTCCGCACCCTTGGAAAACGAGCGCCAGTTGGACTTACCCGTTTTCCTGTAACACTCGAAAAGATCCTCAACCAGCTCCTGCTTGTTTTTGACACCGACGCTGACAACGTGTCCGTTGTCGTCGATCTCGAGGTACCAGACTCGGTAGTCGTTCTGGCTTTTCGGGTGCTGCTTGTTTTCGACCGCGATGGCGAGTTTCATGGATGACTCCTTGTCTCTCTCGATTCCGAACCTAATCCTTGGTCCTGAATCCGGTGTGTGTGTGAGTGAAGGTGTCCCAAAATTCCATCCTGGAATAGTGGAGGGGATCGTCCTTCCCGCATCCTGCTTAATCACATCATTCCATCTTGCCCCGATGATTGTAACGATGATTTTAGTAACATCAACTCACCTTTTTTAGAGGGAAAGTAAGAAGAAATAGGTGACAAAAAGATACCTTCTCAACTTCTCATGTTGTTTAAGTCACTTGCCCCCACACAACGTAGGGGCGAAAGAGAACCAAATGTTGAGTAAAATGTTTTTTTGAGAGAAGATAGAAAAACGACAACAGGAGTTTCATGTCACTCATCCGTTCTTCACTGAAAATGGCCGTCGCCACTTTCTTTTCGCGCATCCTTGGGCTCGTCAGAGAACAAGTGATGGCGGCGTACTTCGGTGCCAGTGGTGTGACGGATGCTTTCTTAGTTGCCTATAGAATTCCCAATCTCCTTCGCGATCTTTTCGCTGAAGGTGCTTTCTCTTCCGCCTTTGTTCCGACGTTTGTAGAGGCGAATCAAGAATCTCCCGAGAAAGGCCGAGAGCTCATGTGGTCTCTCTTCTGGCTACTAGCGTGCGTGACCGGCGTGATCAGTATCGGGATCATGATTTTTGCACCGGAACTTATCCGCGTTTTCGCTCCGGCCTTCACCAATGATCCGGAAAAATTTCAAATCTGTGTGAACCTCACACGCATCATGGCGCCCTTTCTCACCTTCGTTTCCATTGCCGCTCTTTTTATGGGGGCCCTGAACGCGCTCAAAGTTTTCTTCATTCCGGCCTTTGCACCGGTCTGGTTTAATGTTGTTAGTATTATTTCTCAGCTGGGCCTATCCGGGATTCTCTACGCCAACGGCATCAATCCTGTGTACTCTCTCGGAATCGGTGCCATGCTCGGCGGATTCATGCAGGCAGTGGTTCAGATTCCCGCCCTTCTCCGAAAAGGTTACCGGCCACTCGCTCCCCGGAATCTCTGGACTCCGCAGACGTCAAAAGTCGTGATGCTGATCGGGCCCGGGCTCGTGGGTTTTGCCGCGACTCAGGTCAATCTTCTCGTCACAACAATTCTCGCCACCAGTACCGTCGTTGGTGCGACTTCATGGCTTAACTATGCTTTCCGGCTTTTTCAGCTGCCGGTAGGAATTCTCTCGGTCTCAATCGGAAACTCAAATCTGGTGCACTTCTCGGAGGCCTGGAAGAAAAAAGATATTACGGGAGCGAAGGCGCAGCTTCAGCAGAGTTATTATCTGTCTATTCTGACGGTCATGCCGGCGCTAGTGCTTCTTTATTGTCTCTCCGAGGAAATGGTGAACGTCATTTTTGAGAGAGGGAAATTCAGCCGCGAGTCCACTCTCATGACCGCTCAGGCAGTTCGGATGTATGCTTTCGCACTTCCTTTCTATGGACTCTCGAAAATTCTCGTCCCGACTTTCTATGCACTGGACCGTCAGCGGATTCCGGTGATCGCCTCCATCACTTCCATCGCCTTTAACATCGCTTTTTGTTTAACTTTGACTCCGATCTATGGATTCAAGATTCTTGCTCTCGGAACAACCTTCTCGACCCTCGTGAACTCGTCCATTCAGAGCTGGGTGTTAAAAAAAGATTTAGATTTAAGCTGGGGCTTTTTCTTTTCTCGCAGAATTTTCAAAGTCTTAGCCGCGACACTGGCGACCGGACTTATTGTAGAATTCTTCCTAAAGCCGGAATTTTTCTCTCAACCATTCCTCACGAAATGTTTCACTCTCACTGCACAAATCACGGTGACGGGGATTCTTTATGCCACGTTCCTTGTTCTTATGGGTGAACGTTCGGCGGTAAATGCCTTAGCGTCGAAAATCACAAAAAAGTTTGGCCGAAAGTAAAATAAATCAACGCTTTATCTTGTGGGCAATAGACTTTTTAGTTATCCTGTAAGGGTAATACCTATTTAAGGAAGTTTTGATGAAGACTGATTTCGAAACGCTTAAAGCGCTTGCTCAACATACGATCAATCATCTGAAGCAAGCAGAGATGATTGAATTTGCTCCCGAATCACGCGGAGATTTGATTGAAGCACTCGCCACTGAATTCGGTGTGAGCTTTGCTACTGATGAAAACATCAAAGAGCAGGCAATTGAAGAAGTGGAAGAAAAATTCGGCGAAGATATCCCGGGTGACATCACGGAAACTGAAATGTTCAACCACGCACGTAAAGAGATCATCAAATCTTTCAACGGCGAGAACATCGGTGGACTCTATCTGATGGAATCTCTCCATAACATTTCTATCCGTGTGAAAAACTTCCTTCTCTCGAATGAACTCGTGGAAGATGTTTTCAGCTCTGATGAAGAGATCATCGATTTCGTGATCGATAAGATTCGCGGCTTCGCTCCTAAACGGAACTAAGTTCCAGTTCAGACAGCGACTCTTCAAAGTACGGACCCTCTACCAAACCATTTAAAACTGAACTCCGGGATTCAAAAATAAAGAATCCCGGATCGTTCTGCGCTCGCATGAGATACACATCATAATAGAAGCGATCAATGATTCTCTGTGATCCCTTGCCTTCGACCCTTATGACTTCCTGGAAATATTCCTGAACCTTGGTATCGCGGAAAAGAACACGCGAATCTGTTTCAAAAACCACATCTTCATCAAATTCCATTTCTTCCAGATTGAGCTTCTCTTTTAAGAGTTCGGGAAGATCTTTTCCTGCATGAGTAGGGAAGTAACGAAAGACCGCGTACCAATCGTAGCGGGTGTCCGTTCGTTCAAACCGAAGTTCAAAATCGTTCTGGGAAGTGATGGTCCACCAGTTCGGGATCATCAGTTTCAGGGGCCCGAAGCTCACCTGATAGGAGTCATCTTTAAAAGACGACTTTTCTTCTCCGATAATCCTCATAGTGTAAAAACCAGCACCTAAGAGTGCCACCACCAAGATCCAACCGAAGATATGATTTGTGAAAATGTCCATAACGGCTTGAGATTACAGCATCACAAAGACTCTTTCTAGTCATCGATTCATCTAAAGTCCTGACGGCCTTCAACCGATAATAGACAGACGGATAGGAGTCTTTGCCCGGCGAATTTTGCCGAGGGACGCTCTCATTCCATCAAGTGATAGTATTTAAGTGAGATTTCTCCCACGGGTAGGGAGATCAAAAAATTGGGTAGGAATATGAAAAAGTTTTTCCCTGTCGTATTGGGCCTATTACTTCCTCTTGCAGGAGCGATGGCAGACAGCTTCGTAGATGAAGCCATCTCCTTTTGCCGATCAAAAGGTGGAGCTCATACCATGGCCGACATGGTCGCTGAAGGTGATCAATACTGCCGGCAGGTGACTTGTCGTAGGACAACATCAGACCGCTTCGAAATTCCCGCCGGAGCTCCCGGTCCTGAGGCGAATATAGAGGCCACGAAAAAAGTGTGCGTACCTAAATCACAAATCGATGGAAATTTTGAACCAGGAAGAGCAGCTTCAGGTTCAGCATCCGGAGCTCAATCAGGATCACAATCTGGTTCGCAGTCAGGCTCACAGTCTGGTTCGCAATCTGGTGTTCAGTCTGGCTCACAATCAGGTTCACAGTCTGGATCGCAATCTGGCGTTCAGTCTGGTTCACAATCAGGCGCTCAGTCTGGTTCACAATCAGGTGTACAGTCCGGCGGTAACGGCGGACCTGACGTCATCATCTGCGAAGAACTCGAAGGTGAAGGCCGTCTCTATCCAGGTGACCCTTGTTATAATGAATGTAAACCTAAGCGCGGATTCCTTGGTCTTGGCTCTCGTAAAGAAGGCACAGAAAGAGAATCTTGCGTAAGATGTCTTCGACTTCACTCTGATCGTTACAGAATCCGCGGAAGTGTCGGAACTGGTATCGCAGTTCCAGGTGTCACGGTTCGTACCGGAGAAATCCGTTGTCGTAACCAGCGCACAGGAGAAATCGTCACGATCGCAGGTAACGGTTCAGCATGTCCATCTGGACACGTGATCGTCACTGGTAATGGCGGTCTCGGTGGAAACGGAACTGTCATCAGCGGTGGTATCGCCGGTGGAATCTCAAGCGGAACCGGAAATGGTTCTGTAATCATCCTCGGTGCTGGTGTTGCAGCAGGTGGAAACGGCGGCAATGGTTCAAGCAGTGACTGGCCGGCCTTCTGTAACTCAAGCAGAAGAAGTGATCAGGAAGCTTGTACGAGATGGCTCGCGAATCACGATCGCTTTGCTTGCTCAAGTGGATCAAGAAGCTGTCCGGTGAACACAGGATCAATCTCTGCTCGTTACGATGCTGACTGTCCTAACTGTCAGGCGGGTGCTCGTCATCAATCAACTCTTTCAGGAATCGCAGAAATTGCAGGAGCGATTGCTCCTCCTCTCGCGGCCCTTGGTATCGGTTACTTCCAGTCTCGCGCGCAGATTCGTTCTAACGAAGCGTGGGCGGGAGCAGCTGCGGTCGGATACGAACAGTGTCAGATCCAGAATAATAATTATCTTCAGTACGCAGGTGCTAACGAGCTTCCAGGAATCACTCCTGAGCAGCAGCGGGCAATGCAGTGTAACCAGTCTTCCATGAATCAGTTCGCAGGCCTCGGTGGTGGATTCGGTGGCCTCAATGGTGCCGGATACTCTAACGGATTCCTCGGCGGCATGATGGGCCCTTACGGCGGATATAATCCGTACGGCGGCGGCGGAATGGCGGGTGGTTTTGCTGGTGGATTTGGTGGCGGATTCCAGGGCGGCATGGCCGGCGGATTTGCTGGCGGATTCCAAGGCGGCGGATTCCAGGGTGGCGGTTTCGCCGGTGGATTCCAGGGCGGTCTTGCTGGTGGATTTGCACAAGGTATTTCTCTCGCTGGTGGTGTAGCTGCCGGCGCTTATCAAGGTGGATTCCAGGGCGGCGGATTCCAGGGTGGATTCCAAGGCGGCTTTCAGGGCGGCGGATTCCAGGGTGGTGGCTTCGCTGGTGGATTCCAAGGTGGCTTTCAAGGCGGCGGATTCCAGGGTGGCGGCTTCGCTGGTGGTATCGGTATGGCCGGTGGCTTCCAGGGCGGCGGATTCCAGGGTGGATTCCAAGGCGGCGGCTTTCAAGGTGGATTCCAGGGTGGAGGCTTCGCTGGTGGTATCGGCATCGCCGGTGGATTCCAGGGCGGCGGCTTTCAGGGTGGTGGATTCCAAGGCGGCTTCCAGGGTGGATATAACGGTGGAATTAATCCTTACGGCGGAGCTGGCGGTTGGGGCTCTGGGGTAGGATCAGGTTATGGTTATCCAGGGGCTAACGGCGGCTACTTCGGTGGTGCTGGTGGATTCGGAAACTCAGGCATACTTTCTCAGCAGACAGCAAGCTACGATGCTCAATTACAGCAACGCGGTCTCGCTTATAACATTGGCCAGATGTCGAGCGGAAGTGGTTACGGCGGCGGCTACGGAGCTGCTGGTTATAGCCCGATGAACCTCGGTGGTCAGTTCGGTGCCGGCGTTCAGTTCGGTGGTGGATTCGGTATTCAGTAAGAATTAAAAAGATGACAAAAAAAAAGGGACCTTACGGTCCCTTTTTTTTTACATTTTTTTATTATGAACGAGAGTCTTAATCTCGTGACGGAAGATGACTTCGATTTTGTCATCAACGACTTTCTCAACAATGCCCGGGCCGAATTTCGTGTGATCAAGGATATCTCCCTGAACAAATTTCTGGTCCATAGCATACGGAGTAGATTTCTTCTTGGTCGAAGACATTTTTTCCATCCACAGATCAGAAACAGAAATGACTTTAGAAGGGCTCAGACCCGAGGCTTTCTTACGGGTCTTGTTTTGCTTGCTTGATACTGAAGCGTCTTTAAACGCCTGGATAGTCCCACAAGTATTACACTTAACCTTTGCAATGTGCTTAACGTCTTTCATTGCAACGATGGTATGGCCAAGGTTCAGTTTACACTTTGTGCAATACGAGAGCACATCCTTGCCAACCGTTAACTGAGACATAGTTTTCCTTTTCGTTTATATTAGGGAAGCGAGCATTATGCCAAACTGAGCACACTCAGTCAAAGATAACCCCTATGAAGAAGACCGAAGAGCTCCTCGAAAAGGCCAATTCTCTCCCTCAGGCACCCGGCTGCTATCTCATGCGGGACAAGAATGGTCGGGTGATCTACGTCGGAAAGGCCAAGAAACTTAAATCGCGCGTAGTCACCTACTTCAATCAGTCAGCGAAAGGCCTCAAAACCGAATTCATGGTTTCACATGTTCAGGACTTTGATTTCATCGTGACACGCTCGGACGCTGAATCTTTTGTCCTCGAGAACAATCTCATTAAGGAAGAGACTCCTAAGTACAATTTCCGATTGCGCGACGACAAATCCTACCCGTATGTCATGGTGAACTGGAATGAAGATTTCCCTCGGCTGGAGTATGTCCGCCGCCCGAAAAAAGGGAAGGGCAAAGAACTGATTGGGCCTTATCCCACGGGTTCAAATATCTCGATGATCATGCGAATTCTCACTAAGTCATTTGCCCTCCGGGACTGCAGTCTTTCGGAATTTAATTCTCGAAAAACCCCCTGTCTCCTTTATCAGATGAAGCAGTGCTCAGCTCCCTGTGTGGGACTCAGGAAAAAAGAAGAATACGAGTCCGATCTCACTACGGCGCTCGGATTTTTTCAAGGACCGATCAAGGCCCGTCGTACTGTTCAGAAATTAAATGAACGTATGATGAGTTATGCCGAAAATGAAGAATACGAAATGGCGGGGATCATCCGCGATAATATCCAGCAGCTCGATGAGTTTCTTGAACGCAGTCACGATCAGAAAGTGGAAAATCTGCAATCTGATAAAAATATTGATGTGTGGTCTTACTGGAACGGAAAAGAGGAAGTGGATATATCCATTTACATGATCCGCGCCGGACTTCTTTTGGGACAGAAAAACTTTAATTTTGTTAAGTCCGAGCTGATCGAGGAACTGGAAGATGAAATTCTTCAGAAAATTGTTCAGTACTATTCCGATCCTGAGGAAATGAATCCCGATATTCTCGTGCTCGATTTTGAAGAAGAAAAACTCGAAGACGTTCGTCCCGCACTTCTCACATTTGGTGAGATGAAAGTTCTGGGACTGAATAAAAAATATTATCCGCTGATTGAGATGACGAGAAAGCACGCAGAAGAATCTCAGCGGGTGAGAATTGCCAATGCCGATTCCGTTTACATGGGACTTCATAAATTAAAAGATCTTCTAGGGATGAAAGAGCGCCCACGCGTGCTCGAATGTTACGATGTAGCGGTCTGGCAGGGACAATCACCGACGGCTTCACAAATTGTTTTTGAGGAAGGAAAAGCGAACAAGAGAAAGTATCGCTACTATCATCTTGAGACCCGTCCCGAGGGGAATAACGATTTTGCGATGATGAGAGAAGTGATTTCACGTCGTCTCGATAACGGGGAACTTCCGGATGTTCTCGTGATCGATGGTGGTATTGCCCAGGTAAATACAGTGTGTGCTGTTCTTCGCGAGATGAATGTCGAATTACCGGTGGTGGGAATTGCGAAAGCAAAAGATCTCACGAGTGGTAACCTGAGTGCGACTGAAGTCGTGCGCTCTGAAGAAAGACTCATCATTCCCGGAAGAAGTAATCCGTACATTCTTCAGAAGTGTCCGCCACTTTTCAAAGTCATCGTCTCAATGCGAGATGAAGCGCACAGATTTTCGCGGAAGCTTCACCATAAAGCTGAGTCGAAGCGCATTCTTTCAACGTGGCTCGATGAAGTAAAAGGTCTGGGTGAAGAAGGGAAGAAGAAAGTTCTCACGCAACTTTCCATGACCCAGGATGAGCTGAGGGAATTTACCGTGCCGGATCTGGTGAATTATTTCGGATTAAAAAATGCTCAGGCCAAGGCCCTTTGGGATCATCTCCACAAGGATTCATAGGTCTTAGGAGCGTACCCTCAAATTAAGTAAATCTCTGTAAATGCCCGATAAGGAAGCCTAGGGGCTTACTATGAAGTTTTCGGTTTTTTTGCTGTTTTCTGCGACCATGGTTCAGGCGCAATCTTTACCACAATTGATTGAAAGAATCGGCCAGCCGGTTACTCCACAAGCGGCGGCAACATGCCCTGATCCACTCGTCAGTTGCTCTCAACAATATGTTGGGAGTAGAAAAATACAGCCAGCAATCTGTACGAGTTTTTACAATGAGAGATCTGCATTCCTCGCGCGCTATTCGGATGGTTCTGTAGTCGTGAACCCGACGGCGATCGACGAAGCAGTAGACTACATGCAGGACGATAGTAGTGCCCGAACTCCGGCCTCAACGACTCCCGTGGTAGGAAAAGGCAGAAGTGCCCGTCGTCAGCAATCTCACCCTCGAACAGAACCGGTGCCTCCGCGTACCACCGAGCCGCGTTCTCAAAGAGGAACTGATCCTGAACTTCGTCGTATGTTCTCGAATGTTTCGACAAATCCGCAAGTGATTCAAAATATGAATAGGACTCTTGATTTACTCAAGGCCCAGCTTCGGGAACAGATTACCCAGGGAGTTCCGACCGAGCAGCTCAATGCCCAGCAGACTTTCCTAATTGCGAAACTCGATCACATGACGATCACTTTCAATTACAGTGAAGAGTGTCAAGGATACCCCTTCAATGCCAGTTATAGTGGAGTACTGAATTCATTGAACATGTGCCCACTGCTTACTCACCTCTCACCGGAATCTTATCTGCCGCTTCTCTCACACGAACTTGGCCACATGATCGATCCCTGCTCCTTCTTTGATAACCACGCCTTCTCTCCTGAAATTGCCCGTCTAAGTGCTAATGAGAATGCTCAGAAGGCTCTTCTCAGTAGGCGGATTGACCAATGTGTAACTGACGTAGCTCCAGCTGAAAGAACAAGATTTAAAGAATGGGCAACATCGCCTTCCAGGATGGCAAACCAAGGTCTAACGATCTATCGCTTCGAACCTGATTCAGGTGGAAACCGCTCAATTGTTGAAAGACTCGAGCGTTGTGGAGTTGTTGTGGCCCCGCAGAATCCGGCCCCTCTGACTTACGATGGGACACCTTACCTTTCCATGATCTCTTGCGTGTCTCAGTCATATTCTCAGTCACATTCTCCGATCGCCGCGAGTACGAGGATCAGTAATGCTACCTGTGATCGAAGCACGAAGATGATGGAAACCATCGCTGATTATGTTGGTTCTTCGCTCACGGCCCGAGTGCTGAATCGCGCGCCTTCAGCTATTCCCGCTGAGCGTAGAGGGAATCTTCCTAGCTTCTACTCTTCAGTCGCTTGTGGGAGTTCCGGCGATACTTCTTATCTACCACCAGATCAAAGAATGAACCTCTTCCTACAACCGTCCGCGATCCAGTCAGCAGTAGGCTGTGATCCTTCGGGACTTCAGCCAATGTGTCCACTGCCATCCACTTTGACTGGCCAGGAATAAGAAAAAAATTTTTTAGATAAAAATGAATAGAGAGATGAAGGGTAATCATCTCTCCCGAGAATTAATTTAGAATGTGAATGACTCTGCGATTACCGCAGCCGCAATCCATACAACGGGCAGTTTCCTGCACGAGGAGATTTTTGTAATCGGGCATATGAGAAAGAAGTAACTTCGATCCACAGACTTTACATTCATCCATGGTCTTTTTAACCTGCTCAGCGCCGCCGAAGTATTCTTCAAAATTTTCGAACTTAAAATCGATGTCTGACATTGTGTTCTCCTGTGCCGTTCACAAGTCTTATCGGGCAGAAGCAAAGCTTAATTTAAGAGAATTATCGGCTAGGAAAGATCGTCCCATATGTGATAAAAATGCCGCCATGGACGACCTTTTTAAGCGTAAATTATTGACCCTAAGGGCACCTCTTGCCCCAAAAACCTTTGCCGAGGCCCTCTTTGGCGAGTCTTTTCTCTCTTCCCATTCCGCTCAGCCTAAAACCGAGAAACCTCGGGGCTTTACGGAAAAGCAGCAAGTGATTGAATCTCTGGAGAGATATGCCAAAGAAAAAACAGAAGAAACCAATGAACCGGTCATTAGATTTGATCGCGGTGAGATTCATCTGAAAGCAGATCCTGTCTGGGACAATGTCTCACTTCCCTCTGATAAAAATGCGCTCCTCTCTTCTCTCACTCTGGAAAAGGAGAGTCTGGAGATTCTTTTCCGCGATAAAACACCGGGCAAAATCCGCGTGATGTTTGTCACAGAGAATCTTCGGAGCTTTGAAGAGGTGAAGGCGGAACTCAAGGGTGGACTGATTGACGAGCTCCTGGTGGGCTTTCCGGCGAAGACTGCGGAGTTCTTTCTGCGCATGATTCAGGCGATGAAACTTGTTCCGGAAGAAGTGATGGTTTATCCCATCGAGGATCGGGAGGGAGTTGATCTGTCTTCCGAGGTCGTAAAGATCGCTCTTTATCTGGGGAGCGAGTTGGTGGTTACATTGGGGGCCAAGGCCACGCAAAAAATACTCAAGTCAAATGATCGGTTAACTATCATTCACGGTCAGTTCTTCGAGAGAAAAGTGGAAGGTGCCGGAAGCCTTCAGATTGTTCCTCTCTATCATCCCTCTATATTAGAGACCAACCTCAACATGAAAAAAACTGCTTGGGCCGATATGCAGATAATCATGAAGCACCTGAAAAAAATTCCGTAAACGCTGAGTTTTTCAGGTTAAGATGTTGTTGGGTCAACCTTCTCATTTCCAGGGATTCGGGAATAGATGCAAAAGACAGGATGTTTTCTCTTCTCATTACTTTGGGCAACGACTTCGCTTGCCAGTGTTCCTACGGTCAAAGTTCTCATCGCAAAATCCTTGAAACAAGTTGTTCTGGAAGGCACTGATCTTCAGAAAACTCTTCACATGCAAAAGCGTTCTGAAACTTACCTTGGCCGGAAATCGATCTCTTTTAATTGTGCTCCTGGAAGATCTGTAGCGATGAAGCTTCCTCGCAATCCCATTCTTATCGCCTCTTTAAAATCACCGACGGGTCTTATTTCATGGGGAAAAAACAAGTACCAGGGAGAGCTTCAGCTTCTTGCGACACCGGGTGCTGAATCTTGCGATCTTGTGAATGACATTCCGCTTGAAGCTTATCTCAGAACATTATTATCCAAAGAAATGAACGGTACCTGGCCACTCGAGGCGCTTAAAGCTCAGGCAGTGGCGGCACGGACGTATGCCTATGATCGACTTCTGAAATCCCATGGAATCATGGATGAGAAGAAACTGTATCATCTGGAATCGTCTGAAAGAGACCAGGTTTCTGGTTCGTTTTTTGATATGACAGAAAAAACCCTTCGCGCTTCGAGAGAAACCGAAGGGGAAGTTCTGGTCGGACCTTCTGGTCGTATTTCACCTGCCTTCTTCCATTCAAAATGTGGTGGAAAAACTCTTCGTCCAGACCAGGTATGGGGAGGAGTGGAAGAGGGTTACCGGTCAGTGAATTGTACCTTCTGTCAGAAGACGGGAATGAAAGACTGGCAGCAGAAGCTCAAGCCCACTAAGCTTACCGGAATGATTGATCAGGTTTTGAAGCGTTACTATTCTGAAGCCCTCGACTCAAAAAACGTGAAGCTTATGCCGGACTCGCTTCACAATTCAGAAATTCGCCTTTATGCCGGAGACAGACTTCACATCGTGAAGAAATCTTATCTCCGCAATATGGCAGGCCGTGAAATTCTTCCTTCGAATTATTTTGTGATGAACCAGAAAGATGGCGAGATCACTGTTGAAGGCCAGGGCTACGGTCACGGCGTTGGTCTCTGTCAGCTCGGTGCTCTTGAACTCGCTAAGCGCGGTTACGATTATCACCAGATTCTCTCTTTCTATTTTCCCCGTCACCGGATGAAGAAAGTCTACTGACATGAAGTTTCTTCTTCTCTCCCTGCTTATCTCTTCTTCGAGCTTTGCCAAGGTGGTCCTGATTGATCCTGGCCATGGTGGTGATGAGTGCGGTGCTGTGGGATATCTCGATACAAAAAAAACCAGACGTGTGTATGAAAAAGATCTCTCGCTCAGGCTTGCCAAAAAAGTAAAAGATGAACTCTCGAAGACGACGACCTCGTATCTCACGCGCAGTCTTGATCGTCAGGTGAGTCTCCAGGAACGCGCGGATCTTGCAGATGTCGTAAAGGCCGATCTATTTTTATCCATTCACTTCAATTCATCGCCGAATCCCAAAGGCCACGGCTTTGAACTTTATTATCTGGATAATAATTCCAATGCTGCCGCTTCAAAAGTTGAGCGTTCAGAGAATTTGAACCTGAAAGGTGAAGAGCTTATTGTGAATCAGATTCTGGTGGACCTGGTGGTTCAGCAGACGGTTTCTCATTCCAAAGAACTGGCAGCAAAAGTTCATGAGAAAATTAAATCAATTGTCGGAAATCATAAAGTGATTGATCGCGGAATCAAGCCAGGTCTTTTTTATGTCCTTGCCCTCTCAAAACGCCCGGGACTTCTGGTTGAAGCGGGATTTGTCTCGAACCCCGGCGAGCTTCACATTATCAATCAGGAAAAATATCTGAATGACATTGCGAAGGGAATTGCTTCGGGCGTTCAGTCCTACTTAGATAAAGCCAAATAAAAAAAGCTCCTTTTCAGGAGCTTTTTTGAAAATCTTTTAAAATTTAAATTAGCGGCAGTAAGAGAACGGTGCTCCCATCGATGAACCGTACTGCATAGAACGAAAGTTGGCCACAGACCCATCCGGAAGAGGCAAAGAGGCATTCATCTGTTTCAAGCGACAACCCGAATAAGCAAGAAGAGTAACTCCCTGAGGAGGATATTGTTGAGGTTGGGACATCATCCCTCTCGGACAAAGATAAGATTCAAATGCCCATCCTTGCTGAGTTCCAACGAGGACAGCAACATCGCCAAAAGATGTGACACCTACATATACGTCACCAAGTACTGGAGGAGTGCTTACCATTGCCGGCACTGTGCTTCTCACTCTTGCCTGATCAGGGGCTCCGTTAGCACAGCGGTTTTCTGAAACTATCTGTTGAACGGAGAAGCCGTTGTATCCAATCGATGTGCCACCGTACTGGCCGACAGTTCCAAGGGCATTGAGGCCGTAGGCCCCATTGTTGTTCTTACCGGATTTATTATCCTTTCCGCACCCAACGAGGGCAAAGAGGATAAGAAAGATAAGAGTTGTCACCGGTTTCATGAATTCTCCTTCGTCATAAGACGATTCAAGCAACCTATCGGATCAAAGGCCGGTTAAACTTTAGGAAAAAGATTTAGCCGATCGGCGTTTGATCAAAAAAGACAGTTATTGGGTGCTATATCTGCCTAGTTTTAAGAGTTTAGGATTTTGGCTTAAGATAAATCCATGAAACTATTCTTCCAGTTGTTTAAGCCTCAGGAGTTCCGGCGTCTTTTTAAGAACGAAGACACTCGTTTCATCATGCTCGTTGGTTTCAAGGTCTCGGGCATTTCTCTGGGGATCAGCCTTTTTATCTATTACTTCCTCTTCCAGGTTATCCGGCTGAATTACGCATTCTTTGATGCTCAGGGGTTTCCGGTTCAGGATGAGGGTCTCTTCTTCGATTACATTATGAAAGAGGCAATGGAGAATCTTCCGATTCTTTTCGCCTTTCACATCTTTCTTTTTTTCATTGGCACATATGTGGGCTGGCTCATCCTTCGTCCGTTCCGGGTGATCGGAGAGTACTGCGAAGAGGTCATTGAAAATCCCAATGCCATCTACAAGACTGATGAATTCTCGACCTACAAGCTCCTTACGAGATTCTCTGAGTTCTTTTTTGAGTTCCTCCGTGAGGCAAGACGTAAAGGCGAGATTGCGAGTAACAGTATTCCTCCGCAATACTCACGGATCCATAAACCACTCCTCGACTGGATCTTTCTTCTTCACTTCGGAATTCTTCTCATCATTATCTCCATCTGCAGCTGTGTGTTTATTATTGATAACTCCTCGATCCTCTTTTACGACATGACAGATCTTGCGACGAAAACTCTTCCTGATAGTGTGGCCGTTCGCAAGTTCATCACTAACCAGCGCTTCATTCTGGACGAACTCGTTTTCATGACTGTTACCCTGATATCGATTTTCTACATCATGCTTGGTTTGCATTTATATGCAAAAGTCTCCGGTGCTGCTTTCGGTATCTTTTCCACGATGCGGGCCTTCATGAAGGGGAACTACTTCAGTCGGGTTCACCTTGTGGGATACGCGTATATCCGGGACTACACGCGTAAGCTCAACAAGTATCTCGATCACCTTGAGAATAATTTGGTGAAGAATAAGCCCAAAGGTTGAAATCCATCCGGTCAGGCCTTACCATAGTTCTCATTAACTCTAACTCCTCACTCACTGATAAAGGACTCGCATGAAAAGTTTTGTATTACTTCTCGGAGCTCTCGTTTTCGCAGCTTCATGTACTACTTCGAAAGAAGATCTGAAAAAAATCCTGAAAGAAAATCCGGATATCGTTACTGACAGTATCAAGGCCAACCCTGCCAAGTTCATTGAAGCCCTTAACGAAGCTGTTAAGTCTGCCCAGGAAGGGGAAGGAAAGAGACGCGAAGAAGATGAGAAGAAGCAACTCGAAAACTCTTTCAATAATCCTATGCAAGCTGAGCTTCGCTCGGATGAAAACTTCCGCGGTAACAAAGACGCTCCCATCACTCTCATAGAATATTCTGATTTCGAGTGCCCGTTCTGCTCACGCGGATTCGCTACCGTGATGGAACTCATGAAGAAGTACGAAGGGAAAATCCGTTTTGCCTATAAGCACCTCCCACTTTCTTTCCACCCGCAGGCGATGCCAGCTGCTCAGTACTACGAAGCCATTCGCCTTCAGTCTCCTGAGAAAGCTTGGCAGTTTCACGATGCTATCTATAAGAATCAGCGCAAGCTCCAGAACGGAGAAGCTTTCCTCAAGGCCGAAGCGAAAGCTCTTGGTGTGGATATGAACAAACTTGCTAAAGACGTTAAGTCGGAAGCCGTTCAGTCTCGCATTGATGCTGATATGGCAGAAGCTGGTAAGTTCGGATTTCAGGGAACTCCAGGCTTCCTTCTTAACGGTGTTCCGGTAAAAGGTGCTTATCCAGCAGCGCACTTTGACGGCATCATCGATGAACTCAAGAAGCGCGGAAAGATCACGATCTAATTTCAGTTTCAAATTTTCCAAGCGAAAGGCCCGGTTAATCCGGGCCTTTTGTATTAATAGAGGGAGTTGAAACGGCGGCAATATTTGCCGATGTCAGTGGCCCTACTCTTCCGGCCCTAAACACGGCAAAAAATACCCTGCCCCTAGGACCTTCCTTGCTTCTAACGCCTCATAAAGTTATAATTTTGACAGATATCCCTCAGGATGAGGGAGCCTAAAAAGGTTTAGTCATGGCAGACAACAATTCAGCAACAGCTCCGGGATCTTCCGGAAAAAATCCTCTCCTTACTATTCTCATGGTTGTAAACATTGTTGCGATGGGTGCAGTTGCATTTTTCCAATGGCGTTTCATGCAGATGGAAGCGAGTCGTCCGGATCTCACAAGATTATTGAAGGAACAGCAAGACGGTACGGTTGTTGTTGATACAGAAGCAGCAGGCGAACAGAAATCATCTGAAGTTGTGAAGAAAGAAAATCTTCTCACTCTCGATAGTTTCACGGTGAACCTTGCAAGTGGCGAGGGACCTCGACGTTACGTTCGTCTCGATGCTGTGCTTAAGATGAGTGACGATGCGAAGGCGCCCGAGTTTGAAGCGAGAAAGCCTCAGATCCGCGACACCATCATCAGCATTCTTAATACGAAGAAAGCCGAAGACCTTCTGATGAAAGAAGGGAAATCGATTTTGAAAGAAGAAATCAAGTCTCACATCAACTCATTTTTGGTTGATGGGAAAGTTGAAGATATCTATTACATAAGCTTCCAGATCAACTAAGGCAGGATGCCGTAGTTAGAAATCCCAGGAGGGGAGAGCATGGCGCAGGTTTTGAGCCAGGACGAAGTAGACGCATTACTAAACGCAGTCAACGATGACGGTGATAGTTCTGCGAACGGTGCTGAAGGTTTCAACGAGGTTGAAGAGTCGGATGCTAACATCCAGCCCTACGACCTTACGAACCAGGACCGGGTTATCCGCGGGAGAATGCCAATCCTTGAGATCATCTACGAGCGCTTTATTCGTCAGTTCCGTGTATCCCTCTCAAACTCCCTCCGGAAAATCTCGACGATCTCCATGATCTCGACCGATCTTTTGAAGTTCGGGGAATTCGTGAACACACTGCCGATTCCATCGTGCATGTGTATCATGCGCTTCAACGAACTCCGTGGTCCGGCGCTGATCGTCTTCGAATCAAAACTTGCTTACGCGATTATCGATTCCTACTTCGGAGGAACTGATCGTCCGTTCACAAAAATTGAAGGGAAGGAATTTACTTCAATCGAGCTCTCATTCATGAGACGCGTGATGGACATGGCGATCAACGACCTCGAAGAGGCCTGGGCACCAGTTCACAGAATCGACGCTCAGTATTCACGCACTGAAATTAACCCTCAGTTCGTGGGTGTGGTTCCTCCATCAGACGTTATTATCACCACAACTTTCGAAGTGGAGTTTGAATCTGCTTCGGGAACCATCATGGTGGTTATCCCGTACTCAACCATTGAGCCGATTAAGCAAAAACTTTCTTCAAGCTTCCAGGCCGATAACGATGTCGTTGATACGCTCTGGAACCGGTCGATGCAGGAACATGTTAATCTTGCACAAGCAACGGCGATCGTGAAACTTGGTGAAACAGAGATGACGATCGGTGATCTCGTGGGCCTTCAGGTTGGCGATATCATCCCACTCGCTCAGGAAGTCTCCGGTGAACTTGATCTCGAGATTGAAGACGCCAAGAAGATGAAGTGTCTGATCGGTGTCTACAAAGGCAATCGTGCTGTTCAAATTACTAAAAGAATCACATAAAGGAATATCACCATGGCGAATCCAGAAATGTCTGAAAATAATAAAGATGCCATCCGTGAACTAGCGGACCAGTTTAAAGCGGGCGATGATGCCCTTAATAAACTCAAAATCCAGAACCTCGACTTTATTCTCGATATCCCACTCAAAGTCAGTGTGGAACTTGGTCGTGCGAAAGTAATCATTAAGGACCTTCTTCAGCTCGGTCAGGGATCTGTCCTTGAACTTGATAAGCTCGCCGGTGAACCACTTGAAGTGCTTGTGAATGGCAAGCTCGTTGCAAGAGGAGAGGTGGTGGTAGTGAACGAGAAATTCGGGATCCGCTTAACCGACATCATCAGCCCCCTCGAACGTATTGAATCTCTGAAGTAATAGTTTAATTTTTCGATAAACCAGGAAGGAATATCGTATGAGCAGCAAGTTTTTAGCAGCAGCACTCGGGACACTGGTCTCTTTTGGCGCCTTCGCAGGTGTCAAAGTGACGGGCCTTGACCTTCGCACCGATGGTCAGAATGGCTTTGTCAGTGTGGCACTCGAAGGACGCTCCAATGATCTTCCGGATGTGAAGGTCTTCGGAAATTCCATTGAGATTACTCTGACGAACGCAGTACCGTTTGCGGCGATCATGAAAAATATTCGTGGTGCGGCCCTGACGGCGAACGTTCTGAACGGCAAGGCCATCATCCGCGCAACTCTTCCTTATGCCATCAACGCTTCGGCTGTTGATCTCGGCTGGAAAAATAACGACATTGAAATTCTCTTCCCTCGTGGAGTCGCAACAACGAATGTTAACCGCGCTCCCACCAGAGAAGTGACGATTGCTACTGATACCATGGCGCCTCAGGCCCCCGTTGTAAAAAAAGCTGAAGAGAAAAAGACTGCACCAACGGCTGCTGCTCCGGCGATGAAGCATGAACCAACTGGTACGGCTTCAAAGCTTGGTGCTCTCAAGAAAGAAGAGCTGAACGAAGATTATCTGAACAATCTCATGAACGAGAACAAAGACCTGGCGAAGGTCGAGACAGCCAAAGACGAAGTCAAAATCGGGGCGGCTGCTCCGGCAAGAAATTCGAAAGTGGATGTCCCGAAAGCTCCGGGTGCTGATAATTTCTCGTTCGCAGGATACGCTCTGAAATTCACTCTCTTCCTGGGCTTGGTCCTCGGACTTTTCTACGGAGTGGTTCAGGTTCTGAAAAAAGGTGTCTTCAATAAAGGGAAGCTCGGCTTTCTGAATAACGGGAAGATGATTGAAGTTCTCTCGACGACTTATATCGCTCCGAAAAAATCCCTTATGATCGTGAAAGCTCACAAGCAGCTTTTCCTGGTCTCGAATTCTGAAGCAGGTCTTCAGTTTCTTTCCGAAATGAAAGACACGACTGGCATTATCAAAGAAGGCGAGAAAGTTATTACCGGAACAAACTTTGATCTCAGCATGCTGAACGCCGAAGCTAACGAAGAAACCAAGATTACTTTGAAAGAAAACATCATGGAGTCGACTCCGGTCAGAGAAGAGACAGCACTTTCACGGATTGCGAAGGCAACTGATGTGGTGAAATTCTCGGAAGAACTCAAGAAGAAGGCGAGAAAGCTCAAGCCTATCGAGTTTAATTGATGTTCATTTTCGCTCTCATAGCAGCTCTCTTTTCAGGCACAGTATTCGCACAGACTGCTACCAGTCTTCCTGGTGTCGCTGTCAATTTTGGTAGCGGAACAAATCTCGTTGATACGATTGAAGTTCTTCTCCTCTTTACTGTCCTCACACTTGCTCCGGCGATTATCATTCTCTGCACATCATTTACCCGCATCGTGGTTGTTCTCTCCTTCATGAGACAAGCTCTCGGAACGCAGAACATGCCACCCAATCAGCTCCTGATTGGCTTTGCGATGTTTCTTTCGATTTTCGTGATGATGCCGACGGGAAAATCAATTTACGAAAATACCCTGAAGCCCTATCAGGCAAAACAGATTGATGGAATTCAGGCACTCAAGGGTCTTGAGACAGATCTTCGGGGCTTCATGGAAAAACATGTCAGAAAAGCGGACATCGGACTTTTTTATGATGTCACAAATGAGGCAGCACCGGCCGATATCAAGGCGGTTCCGACTCATTATCTGATTCCAGCATTTATTATTTCTGAACTTAAGACGGCGTTTCAGATCGGCTTTCTTCTTTATATTCCCTTCATCGTGCTCGACATGGTGGTCGCCTCGGTTCTCATGGCGATGGGTATGATGATGCTTCCGCCGATGCTGGTTTCTATGCCGTTTAAACTTCTGCTCTTCGTTCTCGTGGACGGCTGGCAACTTGTGACGGGTGCGATCCTGCGCTCGTTCAATACGTAGGGAGGGTTGAGTGGAAAACGAATTTGCCATTGAAGTGGTGAACCAGGCCATCAAAGTCGCCCTCATGCTTTCAGCTCCGATGCTGATTGGTGCTCTGGTCGTGGGTATTCTCGTATCCATTTTTCAGGCGGTCACTCAGATCAACGAACAGACACTGTCATTTATTCCCAAGATTCTCGTTATCATCGCGGCCCTCGTTATCTTCAGTCCGTGGATGATGGAAACCATGGTGAGCTATACTCACGATCTCTTTACGTCGATCCCGGAACTCATCCGTCGATGAATGTGGCCCTTGGAGATCCGATAGTTTTTCTCGCCTTCTGGATGTCGTTTGCCCGATGGTCTGCCGTCTTAATTCAGCTTCCACTTTTTGATAACGTCTCCGTTCCGGGGATTGTAAAAATTCTCACAAGTTTCCTCATCACCTTCGCCTTTTTCCCTCATTTACAGGGCACGCTTGTTGCAGAAGTAAGGACAGTCGGGCCGGATAATATCTGGATCCTCCTTATGTTCCATACAACGGCAGGTTTAATTATCGGATTTTTGGTGAAATGTATCATGACCCTCTTTATTGCTACTGGTAGCATTCTGACCCAGCAGATTGGCTTTGCCAGTGTCAGTTATTTTGACCCTACTCAGGGTCAGCAAGTGGGTCCTTTCGAAAGGCTCATTGAATGGACCATGATCATACTTGTTCTTTCATCAGGTGCCCTGGTTCCGATGTTCAAGGGAGTGTTTCAGTCGTTTTATACTGTAGACTTCGCTCACGCAGACAAATTGCTCAAAACGCCTGAGTATTTCGTGCTATTCTTTAAGTCAGCATTCAGTGCGGCCGTGCTTCTGGCGGGTCCACTGATTTTCGCCAATCTTCTCATGAACCTTGTCTTTGGAATTGTCGCAAGAACGGTCCCTCAGATGAATGTTCTCATGGTGAGTTTTGTGGTGAATATTGGATTGGGACTTCTTCTCTTCTTAGGAATAGCAGAGGAGTTTTTCCAGGTAAGTTTTGATCTCTATGTTGAGAAACTGGGCGAATGGTTCCAGTTCCTCACGAACAACTAACGTAATCGGGGCATAGGATGGCCGACGAAAACGAAAACGACGCGGAAAAGACGGAAGAGCCGTCCCAATACCGCATAGACGAGGCCCGCAAGAAGGGTGATGTCGCTCAATCAAAAGAGCTGTCGTCCGTTTTAATTCTCTCCGGTTCACTTCTCACTCTTATCGTCTGCGGAATGTACATCTACGAAGTCTTCACGGACTACATCGAATACGCTTATAAAATAGACTGGAGACACGCGTACGAAAAAGAAAAGTTCGCAGAAGTCTTTCGTCAGACTGCCTGGGCCTTTGTGAAATGCATGGCCCCTTCGTTCGGCGCTTCCCTTTGTCTTGGAGTCTTTACTCAATTCATCCAGGTGGGATTTCTGTACTCACCAGAAATTCTCACGGCCGATATCACACGCCTGAATCCTATAACGGGATTTGGTCGTCTGTTTTCTAAGAAGGCGATCGTTGAAGCACTCAAGGGTATTTTTAAGTTCACCGTGGTGATCTCGATTACCTACAACGTGATCAAAGACAACGTCGGCTCCCTTCTCGGCTTCCTCCACGCCGATGCTGCTCAGTCGTTGATGTTTGGAAAATACCTGATGGTGAAACTTGGCTTTTCCATTCTGCTCGGACTGGGTGTGATCGCTCTCATGGATTTTGCATGGGAGAAGTGGTCTTACCGTAAGAAAATGATGATGACCAAACAGGAAGCCAAGGAAGAAGCGAAGGAAAAAGACGGTAACCCGGAAGTGAAGAACCGGATCCGCCAGATCCAGCGCCAGATGGCGACCAAGCGGATGATGAACGATGTGAAAAAAGCTGACGTCATCGTCACCAATCCGACCCATATTAGTGTAGCATTGAAGTATGACGGTGACGGCATGGTGGCCCCGGCGGTTGTGGCAAAAGGTGCCGATCATCTGGCGCTTCGCATTCGTGAGATTGCGAAGGAGAATAACATTCCCGTTGTCGAGAACATCATGCTCGCCCGGACACTGTACAAGACTGTGAAGGTTGGGCACGGAGTTCCGAGAACATTATATAAAGCAGTGGCCGAAATTCTCGCGTTTGTTTACAAGCTGAGAAGAAAAGAAAAAGCGCTGTCGTAAAATTTATTAGCTCAGGAAGAGCGAGGTAATCATGGATAAGTTTTTTGAAAAGATAAAAGTCTTTTCACAAAATTCGGATTTAGCAATTGCACTCGGACTTTTGATGGTCCTGGGTGTGATGGTTGTACCGGTTCCACCGATTGTTCTTGATGTCTTCCTTGCTTTCTCGATCGCTATCTCTATCGGTATTCTTCTCATGTCGGTTTACGCCAGAAAGCCGCTGGATTTCTCAACTTTCCCATCCATTCTTCTCGTAACCACACTTTTGCGCTTGTCGCTGAACGTGGCTTCGACCAGAAATATTCTCCTTCACGGAGCGGCTGATGGAACTTCGGCGGCCGGACATATTATCGAAGCCTTCGGTGAGTTCGTGGTCGGTGGTAACTACGCTGTCGGTATCATCATCTTCATGATCCTCGTCGTTATTAACTTTATCGTTATTACAAAAGGTGCTGGTCGAGTTGCTGAAGTAAGTGCTCGATTCACTCTCGATGCTATGCCTGGTAAACAGATGGCGATTGATGCTGACTTAAATGCCGGCCTCATCAACGATACGGAAGCCAAACGTCGTCGTCTGGAAGTTGCGCAGGAAGCGGACTTTTACGGATCTATGGACGGTGCTTCGAAGTTCGTCCGCGGGGATGCCATCGCAGGTATTCTCATCACGGCCATCAACATCATCGGCGGTATCATTGTCGGTGTTGCCCAGAATGACATGACCTTTGCTGATGCCACCCGAATCTTCACCCTCCTCACCGTAGGTGATGGTCTTATTGCTCAGATTCCGGCACTCATTATTTCAACTGCTGCCGGTATTATTACTACCAGAAATTCTAATTCCAATGCTCTCGGAGCTCAGGTCGGCCAGGAATTCGGTGCTCATCCCAAGGCTTTTTACATCACAGCGATTGCTATCGGCATGTTCGCGTTCATTCCGGGCTTCCCTGTGCTTCCATTTTTCATCGTCGCCGGTCTTATTGCCTTTACTGGGTTTAAGATTGAGAAGAACAAGGAAAATGCCAAAGTGGCAGAGGCCAAAACTGCGGTTCAGGAAACAAAAGAGAAGAAAGAAACTCTCGAGTCTCTTCTTCCAGTGGAACTTGTTCAGCTCGAAGTTGGTTATGGAATCGTCTCGATCGTGGATGCCGAACAGAACGGCGATCTCCTCGAGCGCATCTCGCATATCAGAAAACAATTTGCTCTCGACTGGGGAGTTATCATTCCTTCAGTCCGTATCAAAGATAACCTCGAACTTAAGCCGGGTGGATATTCCATCAAGCTCAAGGGAATGGAGATTGCCAAGGGCGAGCTTCAGCCAGACCACATGATGGCGATGGACCCGGGAACTGTGATTGAGCAGATGGAAGGTGTTCCGACGAAAGAGCCGGTCTTCGGACTTCCTGCTATCTGGATTACCGACGACAGAAAAGATGAGGCCCAGTACAACGGATATACGGTGGTTGATCTTTCCACGATCGTTGCCACTCACTTAACTGAAGTCATGAAGGCCAGTCTCTCCGAACTCTTCGGCCGTCAGGAACTGGTAAAAGTCCTCGATACGTTCAAGGAAGATAATCCGAAGATCGTTTCTGATCTTATCCCTGATATCGTGCCTCTCGGAGTTGTTCTCAAGGTTCTCCAAAATCTTCTGCGCGAAGGTGTATCAGTTCGTGATCTTCGCTCAATTCTTGAAACCCTTGCGGAGTTCGGACCATCTTCAAAAGATCCCGATACACTCACAGAATACGTCCGCCAGTCTCTTTACCGGACCATCACGGAGAGAATCAAAGGTTCTCAGGGCGATGTCCCGCTCTTCACACTCGATCGTGCTTTGGAAGAAGCTGTTGCTCGTTCGATCATTAGTACTGATCACGGCTCGCAACTGAATCTCGATCCGAAGGTCACCCAGACGATTCTCGCATCTCTGAATGAAAAAATTGAAGAAGCAACTTCTCAGGGAGAAAAGATGGTGGTGCTTTGTTCACCCGTCATCCGTCGTCACTTCAAGAAGTTGACTGAAAAATTCATTCCCAACATGATCGTGGTCAGTCATAATGAACTTAGCCCAGATATTAATATCCGATCTCTCGGTACCGTGAGGTTGTAAAGAATGTTCGTTAAGAAGTTCGAAGCCGATACTTTAGAAGAAGCGCTCAAAGCAGTTAAAGTCGAGCTGGGTCCTGATGCGATCATTTTAAAAACGATTACCAACACAGGCCTCAAGGGTGCGTTCAAGAAAAAACGCATCGAGATTACAGCGGCCATCTCAGAGCGCAGCTTTGAGAAAAAAGCGAAGGTGGATAAAGTGCTCAACGATGACCAGAAAGAGGCGCTTTACCGCGAGCCTGCCAAAAATATCAGTAAGACCATCCAGAAATACAATAATGCCCCGGGTGTAGAAACTTCCAACGGAACCGGATACGGAAGCCTTGGTTTAAATAAAGTCGTGAACACAATTGCCCAGGGTGGAGTGAATCTCGCTGACGTTACCTCAAAAACCGGAAAACTTTTAAAGAACAGCCTCGATGATTTTCTCGGCGAAGAAGAAAGTGATTTTTTCACGGATTCAGCTGAGGATAGAGTGGTAAGACCTGCCGCCCGTCCTGCTCCTCAACAGGCCAGACGTGAGGCACCCGTTCAGGATACCCGTGGAAAATACGCAGAACCCCCTGCTCAGAGAACTGAAGAAGCTCCCCGTGCACAGGAGAATAATTCTCCCGTGAGCCGCGAAGCTTACAATGAACTTCGCCAGCTCATGTCGACCCAGCAAAATCGCATCCAGCTTCTCGAGCAAAAAATTCTCGAGTTTTCTTCCAACTATCAGTTCAATCAGAAGCACCTGAACGAGGCCAAGGGTCTTTTTCAGCTGCGCACGACTCTGAAAACTCTTGATGTGGATGAGGCGCATATCCTCGAACTCATCAAGAAAGCCCAATATGAACTCGCCAAGGATGACCTCGAAGATTCAGATGTTGTTTTTGAATTTGCCTTGAAAGAAATGGCGAGCTCGATCAACACTTCGATCCCATTATTTGCCCGTGTCGAAAATGGCGAACCCGTTATCACAATTCTTTGTTCGGAAGCTGCTTCCGGACAATCGACGATGGGAATGAAAATTGCGATCCTTAAAAAGGACGTGGTTTTTCTTCAATATTCTCAGGATGCCCAGAATAACGGAACAACTGACTTTGCCGCTCAGGTCTTCGGGATCAAGGTGGAAAAGGTCCAAAATTACCCGGAACTCGTGGGTCTCACCAGAAAAGCAGTGGAAGCCGGCAAATCTGTCCTCATCGATGTCCGCCTGAATGGCAAACATTCTGATGAAACCAAAAAATTTGTTGAGACGATGAAACGTGGTTTCCACCATGTAGAGGTCCTTACCACGTTATCTGCGATTCACTCTGAACTTTATAACCGGAAAATTCTTGCTCGATACAAGGACTTTACTGACGGTGTTATCATTTCTCATGTGGATCTCTGCATGAACTTTGGGGCCCTCTACAATGTTCATAAAGGCCACAATAAGCTGCCCCTGAAATTCTTTGGAACAGGCCCCGTAGTTCCGGATGATATCGAAGGTGCAACTGCCGAGAGATTAATGGGTGGTCTCTTCCAGTTCTAAAGTTTTCCGCCCGAATTTCAGAACCCCGACAGGATGTCAGGGTTGTGCGCTTACAGGAGTTCTATGCACAAGACCAGCGAGTGGTTGCAAACTTTTTCTACCGAAAAAAATACTAAGACTCATTCTTTAGATTCCTTCAGGCCGTGCATAAAAATTTCTGTTACCGGTGGTAAGGGCGGAGTAGGGAAGACCTCCATCGCTCTTAAAACTGCTCAGGAACTTGCGAAGGCCGGTCATCGCACACTTCTCATCGACTGCGATTCCAATCTCTCCAATACGGCAATTAAGCTTGGGCTTCCGATGGATAATAAATTTGAGAAGCTTCTCTCGTCTGAGAAAACTTTTGAAGAGTGCCTCATCGTTCAGGGAAATTTCCATCTCCTTCCAGCTTGTAACGGCTCGATCGAGGTGTTTGAATCAAAGATTAATTTTGATGAAGTCATTATCGACATCATCCAGTGCCACGAGCATGAGTATGATTACATCATCCTTGATTGCCCGGCGGGAATGTCGGTTTCCACTCTCACATTGAACGCTTTTTGCGATCACCGCTTCGTTGTGGTGACTCCTGATAAATCCTCGATCACGGACTCATATTCACTCATTAAGGTGCTTTCTCATCGCTTCAACGTGATTCACAACCACCTCATCGTGAACATGTACCAGAACGAC
>JBKJNQ010000010.1:0-2815 GCA_046593575.1 Bacteriovoracaceae bacterium | reverse complement strand
GATGAACGTTATCTGGAGTGAACATGGCATTGGCATCTAGCCTGACGCGTACGCCGGTCTTCAGGGCATCATGAAAGAGATGATCATCAGGCCGTAACATTTTATATTTAATGACGGGTGAAACGATCTCTTCAGAACCCGACCAGAGTTGATGGTTCCGGAATTTCTTTGCGGGATAATTTCTGAATTCAATATCCATCTTCAAAAGCTTAAGAATTTTCTTTTGGTACTCATTTTTCTGATCGCAGAATCCGGCGAGGAACTGTTCCACCGGCTCGTCTCCCAGCGGGATATGGGGAAAGTAATCTGCGTAAACTCTTTTTCCTTTGATGATGGCGCTGAGATAGACACCTTCCTTAGGCTCCATGGAACTCAGGCGATTGACCCTTTTCCTGGGTGTCAGGCGGTAGCGGCTATACTGGATGTCCATAAATGAAGACTCCACAAATTAAGAGAGAAAAGACAACCAGATGAATTCCAGAAAACTTGAGACCCTGGTTAAGAGCTGCACCATTTTCTTTCAACGTAATTCTGCCAAGAACGATAGCGGGAATGAGTGCCAGTCCCATGATAGGGATAAGCGGATATCCGCCAAAATGAATTAGGAGGGCATATGGTAAAAAAATGGTCCCGAGGGTAAATGCCCTATATGATAAGGGTTTCATCCGGGTCGCAAGTGTCCTTTTGCCGACCACGGTATCGGTATCCCGATCCCTTAAATTATTTATGCAAATGAAAGTTGTGGTTAAGCACCCAAAGACGGCGGAAAGAGTAAAGGCTTCAGGGGCGAGTGTTTTAGCATAGAGATAGTACGACCCCAAAACAGAGAAGAGTCCGAAGAAAAGAAAGACAAAAATCTCACCTAATCCTCTATAAGCAAGTGAGACTTTCCCACCGGTATACCCAAAGGTGAGATAGAGAGAGATGAGACCGAGAACGATGAAGGGCCATCCTCCCCGGTAAATGATGGGTATGCCAATCAGCCCCGCCAGGACAACACAAACCCACGCCCACAATTCAACGGTCTTTATATCAACGAGTCCTGCCGCACTTACGCGTATCGGTCCCACTCTATTTTGATCAGCACCTTTTTTAAAATCGATAACGTCATTGAAGAAGTTAGTCGCAAGTTGAATAGAAAGTGCGCCGGCGACACATAAAATTAACCAGGGAATTGCCTCTCCATGTTCGTGACTTCTGAAAAGAAAGTAAGAGACAAGTGGAGGGACAATTCCCGCGAGGAGTGTTTTGGGTCTTGCTGCGAGAATGAAATTCTTCATAAGAGTTTTCTGATCGCCGGTTCCAGCAGCTGAGGATTCTGAAATAAACGATGTCCACCGGCTATGAGTTGAACATCAAATCCCTTGAGTGAGTCCGTGAGAGTGCTGTATTTCGGATCATCGGCACCGAGAATCCAGTGAACCTTGTCAGCATTTGCCTGAAGAAAGGGAAGATAATCTTCCTGGCGGGAGAGTCTCATCTTTTCAAACAATTCAGAAGATCTCGCAGGGATATTCCGCAGGGGTTTATCGTACTTAAACAGAGGGAGTTCATTCCACCAACTTAAAAATGTCGCCGGTATCTTTAACCTTTCCAGAACTTCTTCTTCCCACAAAGATCTCACTTCGCGTTCTTTATCATCAACGATGCCAGGATGAGCGTTGATGAGGATGAGTTTTCTGAATCCGTTTTTTTTTCCGAGATCCATCGCCAGCCGCCCACCCATCGAATAACCGATCAGGATGTCGCCTTTAGCAGTCTGAGGTACTTCTTTGTACACATCGTGAAGAGAAATTCCCGGGCCGTTGAGAAACTGAAAGTCGCGGGGAGAGCCTAAAAAGCCATGGAAGACATGAATCACAACCACTCCGATAAGAAGGAAATTGTTTGGTCCTGCATGGGAAAGAGTTCAATCACTTGATGAGTTTTTAGGTCCTTAATCTCCTGCGAGTAGGTAAGTCCCATCGCGGGAATCAGTGTATGAAAGTCGCGGTCATGCTCGAGTACAATCCGCTTGTCGAGTTTCAGCATATCAAAAATTCTCCCACCGCGATTATTGACGATGATGAGTTTGAGATTGGCCGGCACATCTAAAAGGGAAGAAAGATCATATTTCGTCGTGATATCACCCAAAATACAGTAAACAGTTTCTTTCGTGGATTTTGCTAGTCCTATTGCAGTCGCTAGTTGTCCATCAATCCCATTCACGCCGCGATTTCCCTCGACCCGAAAGCGCTTGGTCTGAACCAGTTCAAAAAAACGAATAATGAGAGAATTCCCCAGATAAACAAGAGCATCGTAGGGAAGTGCGTCCTGCAGGCGTTTCATGACAGAAGGTTCGCTCTCCGGATATTTCTGCACAAGGTTCACGAAATTTTCTACTGTCTCATCCCCTGGAAAAGGAATCTGAGTCTTTTGAAGAAGACTCCAGAACTGCTCATCTTTCATGAGTGCATCAGTTCCCATCTTCAAAACTTCACCGAACGAAAGACCCGGAAGGTTTCTTTGATCAAAGGAAAATACCGGCAGGGGACTTTGCTCGAGAATCCGCCACGCCTTGGAAAGTGGGGTATGACCGATTCTGACCACACCGTCAAAAAAACCGGTCTTTAAAAGTTGCACGAGTTTTTTTTCTGTACGGATGAGGGAGAGGTCATGCCCACCACTCATCGCTTCAGCGTAAAAGGGCAGGTTGATGGAAGCAAGCTTCAGGACAAAAGGACGAAGAGATTTCGTTTCATGAGAAACGAGAATCAAAGGCTTCTTCACTTTTTCCAGGAACTTTTCAAAATCAATCATTCCATGAACGATAGAA
>JBKJNQ010000215.1:0-5610 GCA_046593575.1 Bacteriovoracaceae bacterium | reverse complement strand
GGAAAATCTTTGAGACAAATACGTAGTTCAGAAATTCTCTTGTCGGAAAATTCCTGATCAATCAATCGCTCAAAATACGGCTGAAGAAGATCAATGCAGGTTTCGAAGAGTTCGATCTCTTCTCTCCCGAAACTCAGGAAGTCATGGCGTGAGGCCAGAGCGACCAGACTGTATTTTCTCGAAACAACTTCCTTGGCGAGAAAGCTTCCGTTAAAAGGCAGATTAAGTTTAGGAAAGACTTCAGTCGTAAATGATTTGATCTTGGATTTTTTTACTGAATTGAAGAATGCATTGAATTCTTTTACCTCTGCAAAGTTTTGATGCTTCTCAGAGCGCCAAAGGGTTCCCAAGAGCTCAGCTTTGGTCTGTCCCTTCAGGTGAAGGATGATGAGTGATGTTTGAAAATTCTGAAGGAAGGGAACTTCCAGAAGTTTTTCAGTGAGGTCTCTCAGACTATGAGATTCCTGCGAAACAGTATTTATTTTCCGGATGATTTCATCCCAGAGATCTTTGGTGTGTCTTCCCGGAGTGGCCGCGGAGAAAACTCGTTTCTCGATCGACTGGGTGGAACGGATGAGAGAATCAAAGGGTTCGCCGGTTTGCTTCGATCCCTGAGGAAGTTTCAGAAGTCCATTCAGGATCAGGGTTATATTTTTCCTGTAGAAGGGAAAATCACAATACTCACCGTCTGGATAATTTACCCAAAGACGATCACCTTTTTTTAACAGGGCGAAGCTGGCTTCAGAAAGAGGAACGAGCTGGAATTTATTTTCGGGAGTGAAGTCAGAACCCAATTCGGAAAGGACTTCATGATCGAGATGAAGGCTCAGGCCAACAGGAGCCGTTTCGCTTGAGGGATCAGATCTATTTTCCACTGAGTTAAGTTATCTTTTAATTCGTATTTTATCAATTCTTCCAGTGCCACCATATCGCCTTTCTGTTGGGCCGAATTAATGCCTTTCATGACAAAAAGAAGGTGGATATGTGAATCGCGGGCGCCCGTAAGTGTCTGGTTCAGACGCTTCTGAAGAAGTCTGGTGAAGAGTGTCGTGATTTCAACGAAATTTCCGACATCCATTGTGAGAGAACTGACCCATTGGTTAATGGAAATCTGTTTTTCCAGTGTGAGGTCCGGGAGCTGCTGAAAACGGGAAAAGATCTGAACGAGCAGATCCTGGGAAAGGTGGACTGATTCGATTAGAATATCGCCCGAAACGGGTGAGGAGATGGCTGTCGTCCCTGACATTTTTCTCAATCCTTGATGGTGACAAGAATAGTATAGCGTAATCTTTTGGCAATCCCAGAATTTTTATTGGTCCGGTAGGGGCAGCTACTTGCGGGCAGCGATGACGAGGAGGAGTTCTTCATAGGCCTTCAGCGCCTGATGTTCTTCTGAATATGTGAGGAGAGAATTCTGACTTTTTTCCAGGAGAGTTTCTCCATCTGTTTGACCTTTTCTGATTTTATAAAAATCCAGCACAGGACGAATGAAAGGATTTGTCGCCGAAATCTTATCCATCGTCTCATCTACTTCCTGCAAAGTTGCAAGATGCTTCTGAATTTTATCCGCGTCAGACTCTGTACTCTTAGCTTCTTTGTAAACTCCATCGAGAGCAACCATGGCATAGTCGTGAAGACGAATGAGCTTTGTCACAATCTCTGTTTGCATCTCGAGAGTGCTCAGCTGTTCGGCTGAGGGTGGTTGAATGTCGACATTCACATCTAATAAATTCAAAAGATAATTCCACAAGACAACGTGCGCCTGATAGAACGGGTAGGAGATCTCGTTTCCTGAAACACATTGTAGATAGGCCCCGAAAGCATTTTCCATGCTGAGGCGATAGATGCTCAGATGCGAAGCTGGCTTCATTTCTTTTTCTTTCAGGATTATTTCAATAATGCCCAGCAGGGATTGAGCATCCATTTTCTTTCCACTGGTTGTCACGAGCATCGTGCCCTCTTTTTCCGGGAAAAGATTTAGCCCTTGAAAGCGCGAGCCGAAATAAATGCCACGAGCGCCACTTTCACAAAGAAGTAGCGCCTTGAGTGAACAGGGACCGATATAAAGTGAGCTCGAGTGATCCTGCTCCGGGCCCACTTCGCTTTCATCCATGACCTGAAGTCCTGGAAAGCGTCTGACTAATCCCGAAAGAAAGGCTTCCTGCTCATCAGCTGGAAAAAAATCCGGCGATGACATCCCCATGATGATGGTTTTGGCGAGGCCTGTGTGCTCGGCTTCAGCGTTTCTTCTCTTTACTCCGAGAATGTTCCGGAAAATCTCGCGCATATGAAAAGTCACAAAAGGTGTATTCCCCTTGAACGTGAGAAACCACGCGGGCCAAACCCCATTCACGATGAGTTCTTCGCCCTGATAAAAGGCGCCGGATTTCTTGGGAGATTTTACATTCCGCTGGATTTCCCAGGCGGCTTCATTGAGAGAAAGGTTGAAGGAAATATCAAATTCTTTCAACAGAACTTTATCCACTTCGGTCGTTGTTCCCGGTGGGAATGTGACGCCATTTTTTTCCAGAATATCGCGGTTTTTTGGACTCACAAGAAAGGTGAGTTCGGAGTCTGAAAATGCGCTGGAATTGTGGGACAGGACCTGGAGAGTCTCATGCAGGAAATACATGTCATCCGTCTGGATAATTAAGATTTGTTTGAGACTCATCTAACTATCTTAATGTGCATTCATTTCTCCGGACAGAGCGGCAATTTCTCTCACGGTTCTGAGAATCAAAAGTCGGGTTTACACTGGATGTACCAAGGAGAATCCATGAACGTTGACCGTACCCTTCAGGAAATAGCTGTATCACTTATCCAGTGCCCAGAGCTTGCTCACGATACCTGGACCGCCGTCTCTGTAACTTCCGACGGGAGAACGCTTTCAGGCTTCTTCTATACCGTTACCGGGAAGGCCCATCCCTTTCATGGGCACGAAGTAAATGCTTCACTCTTTCAAGATCTGAAGAAACTCATGAAGGACTCGTGGCAAACCTGTCTGGTTCAGATCAAAGCATCGGACTATAAAGTTCATTGGGAATTTGACTCAGGTAAGAAGTATTTTTGGGAAGCAAACCAGAATAGCCAGATGGCAGAAAAACTTCGCCCTCGCTTTCACGGAGACGAATGCTGGGTTTCTCCCCTTGGTCACGATGTGATTCTTTCGATGCAGGAAAATTCTCCGGAACTCGTGGATGAGATTGATGAGTTGAGCCTTCATTGTATGATCACCAATGCATTTCTGAGAGCAATGAGACATGGCTTCACTAACCGTGAAGACCTTATGACTTTTGCCATCATGTCTTTTGAGTTTGCACCAAACTTTGACTCTCATCCGGCAGTCAGAGCTGCAATGAAAAAAGTCGCCGGTATTCCGGGTGCAAAATGGGATTCACTTTATACAGCTGTCCCTGAAAGTGTGTGGATGGAAATCGATACAGAAACTTTCTATGATGGATCGGCGTGGTTTTCTGAACTTCCTAAAGAACGTGGACAAGAAGTCGCATAAGGACAAAAAGAAAAGGCTCCGAAAGGAGCCTTTTCTTATTTTACGTCAGTTAAGTTGTAACCTTTGATGTTCTCGTGGTTACGATGAGTCTTCTCAATGTCTTTTCGGAGTTCGATTTGATACTCCTGAAGTTTCACCATGAGTTTTTCGTCGAGCTTTTTGATGTAGTCGATTTGGCGATTGATCTCTGTTCTTCTCTCGTCGGCCACTTCATTCCAGCTTACCTGGCGCGAGATCTGATCGATAACGAGAAAGAGTCTTTCGCGATTAGCAGTGAAACTATCGAGCTTGTCGGCTTCGATTTCGCGCTCGAGAATATTTTCAGTAAGAGTCACGGCCTTGATGATAAATTCTTCAAGGAGGACGACGAACTTATCCATTAAGCACTCTTTGAGCCGGGAGCTGGCGGTGGTGTCGTTGCTTGTTGAGTCTTCAGCGTTTTAATTGCTTCAGTCCAACCATCGTAAAGAGTATTCAGAACACGCAAGCAACCTTCAAGCTGAGTCTTATCAATCTTGATGTTCGCCTGTGTACTGGCGTAAAGAATGTAATCGTAAAGTGAGGAGAGTTCCTTTGCGACTTCACCACCGACTTCAAAGTCGAGTGAGTTCGAAAGTTCCACCACAATGTCCTGCATCTTCCCGATATATTCGCCTTTCTTAGCGATATTTTTCTGGTCGATGGCGTCCATCGCTTTCTTGCAGTTTTTAATGGCGGCTTGATAAAGCATCAGAAGGATCTGCTCTTTACTTGCCGTTTCGACTGACGTCTTTTTGTATGCACCTAAGCCGTATGACATGGAATCCTCCTCCAATTATCTCGTTCAAATTTTATCACAGCTGCATCCCGCCCGGAGCTTGGGCAAATCCTGCCAGTCCCGCCCCTTGTCCCTTGATCTTGGAAATGGTCTCTTCCAGTCGGGCAAACTTGGCCTTCAGCACTTCTTCTTTTCGGGCGATCATTCTTTCGCGGGTTTGGATCTGACGATCGATCTGGCCGATGTTATTAGTCAGACCACTTTTCCGTGAAGGAAGAATTCCGTTCGGTGGAGCAGTCATGTTTCGTGCCATATCATCCAGGAGATCCATGAATCCATTTGTCTTACCGACGGCCGGGTCATACTTCCCGGTCAGAGTCTGAGAAACAGCCTTATAGTCTTTAGAGAGTGCCGCTTCAAACTTCGACTGGTCAAATTTCAGGAGACCATCGCGCTGGAAAGAAACCCCGAGGTCTCCCATGCGCATGGGACCTGAGTCCGTCTGGATCGAGGAGAAGATCGCGGTGCGGATCTTTCCTTCAATCGTTGTCAGGGTGAGATCTCCCCCGAGAGTTTTTGAAGTATCCGTTTTTTCATCGAGCGTGTTCTGCTCTTTAATGAACTTTAAAACGTTGTTGATGTTATCCACGAGGCTGTTGAACTTCCCACCGATCTTGGCCACATCTTCGGTGACCTCAAGATTGATTTCCTCACCTGGCTTGGCCTTCTTCAGGTCAATCGTCACACCCGGAATAAGATCCGTTACTTTATTTGAAGGAACTTCGATTTCAAATCCATCGAGCTTCACTTTCGCATCCTGCGCGGGACGCTCTTGCTCGAAGAATAAATCAACTTCACCATCGACCAGATAGAGATACGGAAACTCCGCTTTATTGACGTCACCGCTTTCGGCCATCGTGATCATGAGGCGCCACGGTTCATCTTCGCCTTTCCCGTCATTCACGACTGTAGCGCGCATACCGAGTTCAAGGTCATTGTTGATCAGCTTCGCGATTCCCGTGAGACTTGCATTTGCTTCATCGACGTAGATTTCTTTTTCTTCACCGTTCGGCATGACCGCCCGGATATAGCCGACACCCATATAGGTTTTGTCTTTGTCCTCGACGCCATTGGTGATGGCAGATGAGTTCTGGGCGAGCTGGAGGACTTCGAGCTGGTGTTTTCCAGGAAGGGCGACGTTCTTGTCCGCAGTCACGGCAACGTTTGGACTATCGCCGGTATTGATCGCAAGTTCGCGCAGTGATCTTTCTGATTTATTCTTGAGAATTTCTCCGCGCATGTTTTCGACGAGAGTGGTGAGCTGGCCCACGAGAGTTTTTTT
>JBKJNQ010000159.1:0-8551 GCA_046593575.1 Bacteriovoracaceae bacterium | reverse complement strand
AGTTGAAGACCTGAATATTCAAAAAGGTCTCGAATGGCTTTCTCGCCAGAAATCAGATGACTACCTATCGAAAGAATTTATTTGTAAGCTTCACGAAAAGCTTTTTAGTGAAGTGTGGAAGTGGGCCGGGAAATTTAGGACGAAGGAAGTGAATCTTTCTAAAATCCGGAGTTATGACGTTGGACCTCAGTTAGTAAATTTTTTTGAGGATGCAAAGCTCTGGATTTCTCATGGAAAAATGAGCTGGGATGAAATTGCAGCGGAAATGCATCACAGACTTGTAAGTATTCATCCATTCCCCAACGGTAATGGAAGAACAACGAGGATTTTCACTGAATACGTGTTGAAAAGAAATCAGCAACCAATTCCCAGCTGGAAGGCCTCTCTTGCTGGCAATCAATCTCAAAGAAGAAAAGATTATATCGATTCCCTTAAGGCCGCTGACAAAGGGAATTACGAACTTCTGATTAAATTTCTAAGTGAGAAGAGATAATTATTGAGAGACGACTTCAGGGTTTTTGTTTTCAGCTTTCGCCTCGGCAGCTTTTTCGTCCGGCGAGAGGCAATCCATCACTCTTCTCTGAACCTGGGTCATTTCATCTTCCATCGTTGAATCATCGGTCTGACCAACAATGACACAATCCTTGGGAGAACCAACTTCCATATCTTCCGGATACTCGGGAGCTGAAGCCGAGGCAAAACCTGAAAGAAGGATCAAAGGGAGGAGGTATTTCATAGGAGCCTAGGTTTTCATATCACCGTTAGCTTGTCGACAAAGGCGATCTAAAGAATTTTTTCGAGTGCTAAATACTGTAAAAGCAACATGGTCTTAGCGTCCTGGATTTCGCCTGATCTCATCATTTCCAGCGCTTTGGTAAAGGGTATTTCCATCACCTCAATCGCTTCTTGCTCGCTTTGCTGCCCCCCGCCAGAGGAGGTCTTGAGTTCATCTTTATAGGGAGAGATATAAAAATGAATAAGCTCTGAAACCGAGCCGGGAGACATATAGGCCGAAAAAATCTTCCGCGGATGAGGAATGCGAAAACCAGTTTCCTCCTCGGTTTCTCTCACAATGCAAACATCCGGGTCTTCACCTTCTTCTACTTTTCCAGCGCACGCTTCTGTGAACATGCCGCTCGCGTGCTTGTTCCACCAAACGGGAAGTCGAAATTGTTTGGTGAGGATCACGGTCTTTTTCTGTTCGTGAAAAAGAAGAATAGTTGCCCCGTCTCCGCGGTCATAAACTTCACGTTTATGAATTTCCACCTGACCGTTTGGCATCTTATATTCATAGGCAACTTTCGTGAGCTTGCCCCAATTATCAGAGAGAAGTTCTTTCGTGATGATTTTGATCGTCATACGGACCCTTTAGGATGAATTTAAACCGGCAAGCAATCTGCCGTTTTAAAATATTACCATGAGGAAGGCTCTCTTATCCAAATTCCGCTATTTCTTTCTCCTGATATTTTTTCTGCACTTATCGATGTTGTTTTTTCAGATGCAAAACGTTGAAAGTAAAAAAGAAGATTCACAGGCCCCGATTAAGGTCAGAATCCTGAATGAGTTTGATAAAAATCACAAGCAAATTGTGATTTCTGAAGATCCCGAGGAAGATACCACTCCGAAAGAGAAGGCCTATCTTTCCGACAAGAACCGGGCCTTTGATCGGGAAACCAAGGCCCGCATCGTAAACAGATTCCAGACCGGCCGAAAAGGGAATCGCGGCACGAAAGATATTTCTTTATCTGACCTTGGTGGTGAGATCGCGAAAAAAAATCCTCTTCATCAGGCGGCGAGAGAATATAGTAAAGCACTTCAGGGATCAAAGACAGGTGCCAATGGAAGAACTGTTAGTTCAACCAGCGATTATCTTCAGGAAATTCCCGCTGGTGATCTCACTCATCTCAACACCATTGAGTACAAGTTCTACGGTTATTATTTTCGGATTCGTCAGAGACTCGAAGGTTTCTGGGGAAGGAGTGTGCAGGAGAAAGCTGCCCTTCTGGCAAAAGGTGGAAGAGCGATGGTTCATGATGAACACGTCACCGCACTCAGAATTATCATGAATGAGAACGGAGAAATCGTCGATGTCATTATTCTCGGAAGCTCAGGTGTGAAGGAGCTCGACGACGCTGCCATTGAATCTTTCAACGACGCAGGACCCTTCCCGAATCCGCCCAAAGATCTCATCGTTGACGGGAGAGTCACCATAGAATGGGGCTTTGTTGTGAACAGTTGATTTCATGCGAACGATTTCTTTTCCGCAAGATTCACACCGGGAAAGTATGCCCGCCGAGTTTTTATCGAAAGCTTTGTAGTGGGTGAGTTTGTTGGCGCAGTTTCTACAACTTTCCGTGAGGCGGAAACCGCGATGAATGACATACCAGGGAGAAACAGATTGTGTGTCGAAAAGCATGCACCACTCCTTGAGACGAGCTTAAGCTTGTCCCAGTATCCGGAGTGGTCATCTTAATGCCAACTTTATTTTTTGACGTACTCGAATAGACCCACCATGGTATTTCTCATGGTGCTTCCTCTCATACCGCGCGCAACTTTGAGTTTACTGTCTTCAATCTTTACCGCACCGAGATCAACGCCGGTCACAGTTTCAAAATCTGCTTCAAAAGTATTTCCGGCAACAAAAATACCTGAAACTTTTTTCCCAACTTTCACAACTCCACTTTCAGTCTCAGAGTCATATTGCTCAGAGCACATCGGATCCGCGTACCATTCTGTTTTATGCTCATATGATCCGTTGTCACGGACATCATAGGATTCGATCACAAAACCGGCATTCCGGTTGTTCTGGGTCATGATACAAGTGGTGGTCCAAAGACCAACGATTAAAGCTAGATTAAGCATAGGAACCTCATTTTTGGTGGTTATTTCACGCCAAACTTATAAACGGTAGTGCTCGTATATTTATTTCCCGGTTTAAGGATCGTCGTCGGGAAATTCGGATGGTTAGGAGAGTCAGGAAAGTGCTGGGTCTCGAGACACAGGCCATCGTTCTTCATGTAAGTGTTGCCGTTCTTACCGATGAACTTCCCATCAAGAAAATTCCCTGAGTAAAACTGCAGTCCCGGTTCAGTCGTCCAGACTTCCATCATGCGGCCTGATTTCGGATCCCATAGCGTCGCCGCCTGCTTCATGCCCGATCCGTTAAGAACCCAATTGTGATCGTAACCACCACCTTCTTGCACGCGACCAATGTCATCGCCAATTCGCTTCGCTTTTGTGAGATCCATTTCTGTTCCCACAATTTTTTTCATCTCCCCGGTTGGCGTGAGATCAGAATCCACTTCTGTCACTTCATCAGCGTTGATCTGAATCACGTGATCCAGGATCGTTTGAGTTTTATCAGCAGAGAGGTTGAAGTAGGAATGTTGAGTAAGATTGAGTGGTGTGGGTTTATCTGTTTCGGCGAGATAATCAATTTTTAGTTCATTGTTCTCAGTTAGTTCATACGAAACTTGGACCTTGAGATTCCCCGGATAGCCTTCTTCTCCGTCGTGACTCAGATAAGAAAGAAGAATTTTATTTCCTTCCTGTTTTGTCTCCCAGAAAACTTTATCAAATCCCTGAAGTCCGCCGTGAAGAGCATTCGGTCCGTTATTTACGGCAAGCTTGTAATCTTTTCCGTCGAGAGTGAAGCGACCTTTCGCGATCCGGTTACCAAAGCGTCCGATGAGGGAGCCAAAATAGGGATGCTGCTTATTTTTTTCGTAATCTTCTGCCTTATCAAATCCCAGGACGATGTCTCCGGTCTTACCAGTTTTATCTTTGGTGAGGATTTTCATGATGATCCCCCCATAGTTTGTGACGTGGACTTCCGTCCCCATTTTATTTTTCATGACATAATTTTTAAATGCTAGAATGGGTGCCATGTCGCACATTCGGTGAAAAGCAGGATGAAATAAAGACGCGAGGCTTTGGAGTGAGTATTTCTTATCTTGAAGAAGGACTTACGGGTTCGGTAGACTGTGGAAAAGCTTAAGTTCTTCTTAATGTTAAGGATTTTTCTATGCAATTGACTCTGGTTGATTACCTCATCATTGCCATTTATTTTGTCTTTGTTCTCGGGATTGGTTTTGTCGTGAAACGGAATATGAAATCAAGCTCCGACTTCCTTCAATCGGGGCGCTCACTTCCACTTTGGATTACAGGACTCGCGTTCATTTCGGCTAACCTTGGTGCTCAGGAAGTTATCGGCATGGCCGCATCTGGCGCCAAATACGGAATCATGACCAGTCACTTTTATTGGTTAGGTGCCATTCCTGCGATGGTTTTCCTCGGTATTTTCATGATGCCTTTTTATTATGGTTCTCGCGCGCGTTCAGTTCCTGAATACCTGGTTCTTCGTTTTGATGAAAAAACCAGAACCTTCAATGCCTTGACCTTCGCGGCGATGACGCTTTTTTCTTCGGGTGTCTCTCTCTATGCGCTGGCACTTTTATTTCAAACACTTCTCGGTTGGCCTTTCAATGTTTCGATCATGCTCGCTGCGGGCATTGTGATGGTTTATACTTTTGTCGGTGGTCTGACTTCAGCCGTATATAATGAAGTTCTTCAGTTCTTTCTTATCGTCCTTGGCATTGCTCCCCTTGTTTTTGTGGGACTCGCTCAGGTTGGTGGGTGGTCGGGAATCGTCGCTGCTCTTCCTCCAGATATGACCTCAACCTGGCAGTACCTCGGTTCAGAAGAATCCAATGCGATGGGTGTGAACTGGTGGCAGATGGCGATGGGGCTGGGATTTGTTCTTTCTTTTGGCTACTGGTGCACGGACTTCCTTGTCGTTCAGCGTGCGATGATCGCGAGAAATATGTCTGCGGCACAGAGAACTCCCCTGATTGCGGCCTTTCCGAAAATGCTTCTTCCTTTTGTTGTCATTCTTCCGGGACTCATTGCTCTTACACTTCATAAGACGGGTGGAGCTTTCCAGCTTCCTTTGAAACCTGATGGAAGAATCGATTACGATCTCACTCTTCCTATGATGCTCATGAATTATTATCCAACTGGAATGCTGGGAGTGGGGCTGACTGCGCTCATTGCTTCGTTCATGTCAGGGATGGCGGGAAACGTAACAGCTTTCAACGCTGTCTGGACTTACGATATTTATCAGGCCCACATCAAAAAAGTTGCTCCGGATGAACATTATCTTCTGGTCGGAAAAATTACCACAGTAGTCGGCATTGTATTGTCCATTGCGACCGCCTATCTCGCCAGCCAGTTTAATAACATCATGGATTTCCTCCAGCTGGTTTTCGGATTTGTAAATGCACCACTTTTTGCGACCTTCATGCTCGGTATGTTCTGGAAGAGAACAACTTCCCATGGTGCCTTCTGGGGACTCGTTGGCGGAACAATGGCGGCTGCTCTTACTCACGGAATGACGGTTGCTGAGGGGAAGGGCGGATGGATCACTCAATCCCATACTTTTGCTTCAGGCATGGGACACGCGTTTTTCATTGCCATCATGGCGTGGCTCGTTTGTTTTATCCTCACTATTGCCGTGTCGATGGTCACTAAACCCCGACCAGATTCAGAACTCACGGGTCTCGTGTACTCACTCACCGCCAGACCTAAGAGCGAAGCGAAGGTCTGGTATGAAAGGCCGATCGTTCTTGGTGTGATTGTCCTGGTTTGTACTTTCCTCCTTAACCTTATTTTCTGGTAGGCTTATATGATGAAGAAACTGAGTGATCTTTTATTTGTGATTGGTCTCTTTCTCACGATCATCGGAAGCATTGTTCTTGTGACAGGGCTCACCGGTGGGGGAAATGATCTGGTTCAGGGAATCAGGGTCAATCTCCTTGGTGGAAGCATGCTGACGGCGATAGGGGTGGCGATGATTCTTCGCAGTCACTTTGCTAAAGTATGAAATATTTATTTCTCTTTTTAATTTCTTTTCCGGTCTTCGCCTGCAAGGGAACACCTGAAGGATATGAGAATCAAGTTTTGACCTATATGAAAGAAGTGCTGAAGAAAGACAATCTCGTGATCAAAAAGAATTCCTGGGCCGATGATCTCTATGTTGTGATGGCAGTTGGAAATTCCCGTTGCCGGATCAGAAGCTACAAAGTTTCTCAGGATGTATCATGCAAATTGAGTGCTAACCTTATTACCGACAGGACGTGTTTATGATGAAGATTTTGTTTTTTACTCTCATAACTTTTCCCGTCTTCGCTTGTAAGATGACTCCTGAAAGCGCTAAGCGCAGAAGCGAAGCCGCTGCCCTTGAGATCGTCGGCCGAGTCAATAAGAGTAAGGAACTAAAAGTTCGCAAAGTTAAAAATCACTGGATCGTGCGCTCTGTGAAACCAAGTTGTATCGAGTACAGAGTGAAACTTTTTCCGATTAAAGGTGATTGTAAAATGGATGGAAGAATTCTCAGTCAGAAACCATGTTCCTAGGCGAGAACTGTTGCCGTTATTCCTGTTTTTTCTTTATAGGCCTCAACGACTTTTTGAGCGATTCGCGATCCCTGACCTTTCTTAGTGATAGCAACAATTGATCCACCAAATCCTCCGCCAGTGAGTCTTGCTCCAAAACAATCCTTGTCTGAAATGCAGAGCTCAACCAGAAGATCAATTTGCGGAATGGAAACTTCGTAATCATCCCGCATGGACTTGTGAGATTCGATAAAAAGTTTTCCCAGGAGAGGAAGATTGTTTTCTTGAATCGCTTTCACCGCTTGGTGGACTCGTTCATTTTCAGTCACTACGTGACGGGCACGTCGGGCGAGGATCTCCGGTAGATTTTTACTCGCGAGTGTTGAAGCATTGATATCGCGAAGCTGGTTAATGCCAAGAAGTTTGCACGCCTCCTCGCACTGAGCACGTCTCTCGTTGTATCCGCCATCATGAGCGGAAAGCTGATGGGAAAGTCCAGAATTAATGACAACGAGATCCATCTGATCGAGAGGTATTTTAACACTTTCGTAGGTCAAGTCCTTTGTATCAAGATAGAGCGCTTCCCCAAACTTTGCGAGACTAACTGCCATCTGATCCATGATTCCCACTCGCGCGCCGACAAATTCATTTTCAATTCTTTGCCCCATAAGTGCGAGTTCGGTATCCGTTGCATTCACTTTGAAGGCCGCTCTCAAAGCTTTCAGGAAACTGATTTCGAGTGCCGCGCTCGATGAGAGACCACTTCCTTCGGGCATGGTGGAAGTTATCGTTGCTTCAAAGCCACTAAGCTTTCCTTTCTCAGAAAGAATTTTTGTCGCTCCCTGAAGATAATCCACCCATGTTCCGGTATGTTTTTCTTTTCCTAGCTCATAGGTAAAATCTCGCCCTTCAGAACTTTTTATATGAGCAGAATTTCCTGAAGTTTTTTTAAGAAGAATCTCTGTGTATTGAGGAATGGCCGTGGGAAGAACCCAACCACCGTTATAATCGGTATGTTCACCAATGAGGTTCACGCGTCCATGGGCCTTTTCACGGAAGATTTCACTCATAGATAATCCTTCACATTCACGTCCTGGAGTTCTTTGGCCTTTTCCTCAGGGACAGAATCATTCACAAATATTCCTGCCCCGAGTTCAGTGCCAGCGAGATATTTCAAACGATCCTTGGTGCGGTAAGGAGGAGTGAGCTGGAAATAAAGATGGGCAAAGGGATAATCATTCCCGTCAACTGGCGCCTGAAACAGAGTCATCAGATAAGGAAATGGTTTTTCCCAGAGATGATCAAATTTCAGAAGAACAGTTTTCAGAACGAGGGCAAGATCCTTGATAACAGCAGGATCCATCTCGTGAAGATGCTGAAATGATTTTTTTGGGGCAATCCAGGTTTCATACGGGTAGCGCGCACAAACGGGGATAAAAGCAATCGCATGTTCCGTTTCGACGATCACTCGCCGTCCGTCCTTGATTTCTTCGTCGATCATGTCCTGAAGAAGTTTTCCTTTGGGATGGGCCTTCATACTCTCAAGAATTCTTTCCTGAACTGGAGGAAGGAATGAGTAAGCATAAATCTGTCCGTGAGGATGGTGAAGAGTCACACCCATTTCCACACCACGATTTTCAAATGGCATGACGTAGCTGATGTCTTCGTGCTTAGCGAGTTCAATGGTTCTGTCGGCCCAGACTTTCATGACGAGCTCAATCCGCTCGAGTGGCAGCTGGCCCAGTGACGTATCCGGGTCCTGCGTGAAAACTACGACTTCACAAATTCCTTTGGCGGGTTTGGTAGGAACTGAGATTGTCGGAGCTTCTTCCGTTGTTTCATTCATCGAGGGAAAGAGATTTTCAAAAACAGCAATCTCGTAGTTTCCTTCCGGCATTTCCGTGGGGAAATCCTTGTTTTGAGATACGGCGAGTGGAGAGAAATCTTTAGGAGGAAGAAAGGTGCGGTTCTGGCGATGGCCCGCAAAGATCACCCACTCACGGCGCAGGGGATGCCAGCGCATGTGCGGAGAGGCCTTGGCACCATCATTTTTTGGATTCGTCGGAACGATGTCGTCACTGATGGGTTTTTGTGAGTAGAGATAAAGGGAACGACCGTCGGGCTTTGTGAGCGTCTTCTTATACATATCAAAGGTATAT
>JBKJNQ010000156.1:0-23919 GCA_046593575.1 Bacteriovoracaceae bacterium | reverse complement strand
ATTTGGCCAGACGACAATATGGCACCGTTACCTTTTTGGAGGGTCTATGAGCGTACGTAAGGGTTCGATTTCAGTTAAAACCAATGATATCTTTCCTATCATTAAGAAGTGGCTTTACTCAGAGCATGATATTTTCGTGCGCGAGCTCGCTTCCAATGCCTGTGATGCCATCACAAAAAGATCCACCCTCGCCCGTGCCCAAGGCCATGAAACTCCCGATGGATCGGTCACTTTTACGGTGGATAAGCCTCATAGGCTCATCACGATAAATGATAATGGTCTCGGGATGACTGAGCAGGAAGTGGAAAAATATATCGCCCAGCTCGCCTTCTCCGGTGCCGAAGAATTCGTTCAGAAAATGAAAGATCTCGGCAACACGGATTCTAAAAACGACATCATCGGAAAATTTGGTCTCGGCTTTTATTCCGCCTTCATGGTGGCAGAAAAAGTGGAAGTTGAATCTCTTTCATGGGTTCCGGGTTCAGTGCCCACGAAATGGACTTGTCTCGGTGACACCGATTACGAATTCTCTGAATCCACAAAAACTGATGTCGGTACGACTATCAAGCTTTTCATCTCAGCGGATGGTGAAGAATTTCTCGATCAGTGGAAACTGAAAGAGACTCTCACGCGCTACTGCGATTTCATGCCGTATCCGATCAAGCTTTCCGACGTAGAAAAAACGGAGGAAGCTCAGCAGATCAACGAGACGACTCCCCTTTGGAAAAAAGATCCGACGACACTGAAGGACGAGGACTACAAAGAATTCTTTAAGAAGATGTTCCCCTATGATGAGGAGCCACTTTTCTGGCTTCACCTGAACGTGGATCATCCGTTCACTCTCCAGGGTGTGCTGTATTTCCCGAAAATCAACAAGACCAAACCGATGCAGGAAAACGGCATCAAGCTTTACTCTAAGCAGGTTTTTGTTTCGGATAACGTAAAGAATGTTGTTCCGGATTTCCTGGGTCTTCTGAAAGGTGCGATCGATTCCGTAGATATTCCTTTGAACGTATCGCGCTCTTCCCTTCAGGGTGATCCGAACATCAAGAAGATCTCGAACTACATCATCAAGAAAGTTGCAGAGTCTCTGAAGAAGCTCTTCAATACTGATCGCGAAAGATACGAGAAGGTCTGGGATGATATCGGGCTTTTTGTGAAGTACGGTTGCATGCAGGATACGAAGTTTGATGAGTCGATGAGGAAGTTTGTTCTCTTCAAGAATACTGACGGGAAACTCGTCACCCTGGAAGAGTATCAGGCCGCCATTCCTGAAACCTATAAAGAGAAACTCAAAGACAAATACATCACCTTCGATAAAATGACGGGAGATGAGTCGCTTCGGAAGCAACTTCAGGCCGAAGGCATTCAGGTCCTCGAGATCGATAGCTACATTGATCCGCATTTCACTCAGCACGCTGAGATGAAGAAACTCGGTGAAGAAAGTTATCACTTCACTTCAGTGGATACCGAAGTGGAAAACCTCCTCGCCGGTGCAGAAACAACTCCCGATGATATCAAGATCAAGGATTTCTTCCATTCTGTTCTGGTGAATAAGGAAACTGAATCCACTTTGGACATAGATGTGAAATCCCTCAAAGGTTCAAAATCTTCGGCGTATTTCAAGATCGATGAGCAGATGAAGCGCTTCCGCGAGATGACGAGAAACATGGGAAACACGGCGTTCTCTCTTCCTATCAAGAAAACTCTCGTCGTGAATCCACAGAATCCGCTCGTGAAGAATGCGCTGAAGATCTGGGAGAAAGGTGAGAAAAAAGAACTCGCCGAAAAAATCTGCTACTACGTCCAGGATCTTGCTTCTCTTTCTTCCGAAGGTCTCACACCTGAGGAAAAAGAAAAATTCGTGGGACGATCTCACAATCTGGTCCAGGAACTTTCAAACTTTGTTGTCTAATGATCAAGGGGTACCTACGGGTGCCCCTCTTTCCTTTGCCATTTATATTCCTGCGAAGAATGTGGCCGCAACAATTCTGACTGTCATCGCGAGAATTCCTCCGGAACTTCTGAAGTCGACCGCTGAAATTATCGTGGTGGATAATGCCAGTACGGATGAAACTCCCCGGTTAATAGCAGACTACATCCGCACCCAGCCGCATCCTCCCCTTCATTACATCCGGCATGAATCCGACGCTGGTTATGGAGGAAGTCAGAAAGCAGCTTACTTACGAGTCATCGAAATGAAACACGATGCTGTCGCCATGGTTCATGGAGATGGCCAGTATGCTCCCGAGGTTCTGGGTGAGCTTCTCGAAGTTCTTAGAACTAAAAAATGCGGCATGGTTTTTGGTTCGCGCATGACTGGCGACCCCCTAAGCGGTGGAATGCCATTGTATAGGTTCATAGCGAATAAATTTCTGACGAGAGTGGAGAATCTTCTTCTGGGAACGAATCTTTCTGAGTTTCACTCCGGCTACCGTGTTTATTCTGGTGAGGCCCTGAGAAAAATTAATTTTGAAAACTGCTCAAATGATTATCATTTCGACACTGACATTATAATTGAGCTCGTTGATAAAAACTTGCCTATCGGCGAAGTGACGATTCCCACTCACTACGGGAAAGAATCTAAAAGCATCAGCTTCGTTCACAGTATTTTCTATGGCGTGAACGTGCTTCTTTCAGCTTTCTTTTACCGGTTGAAAAAGTAACCGGATTCCCTCGCGGAGTTTTATCGTGGAACTCCAGCCCGGTAATATCGGAAGAGATGCCGGAAACATAATTTCATTTTCCCGATAAGGAAGTGCGCCCCACTCACAGTTTGATGTTCTACCTGTGATTTCAGAGTAGAGATCCGCCAACCCGCGCAGACTTATCTTTTCTCCCGAAAGACCAAATTCTTTTCCGATGAGATCAGATGCATTTCCCTCGGCGATGAATTTCACAATATGGAGATAGGCCTCTACGATGTCACTCACATGACAAAAATCAAGAACCTGATGACCTGGAGAAATTTTGAGCGGTTCCTGATCAAATGCGGAATCGTGGATTTTTTCGAGGATTTTTTTTCTGTGATCACCGGGCCCGTAGCTTTCAAAGATTTTCAAAGTCACTGAAGGATTGGGGGCATCGGGAAGATAGAGGGAAAATGCTTTCTTAGTTGCCGCATAGATATTAATTGGTGTGACATGATCGTCGCCTCCATTCTCAAGTCCGGAGCCTGTATTGATGAACCATATGTCGGGAGAATCTTTGATGGCCGAAAGAAGACGGAGCCCGAGAAGAATATTGGAAGCGATCATTTTTTCGACTTCATCAGGATCTTCTGAGCGAGTGAAGTGAGTCGCCAGATGGATGAGGGAATGAATTTTATTTTCAGTGAAGACTTTTCTAAGACTATCATCATCGACGCGGTCGAGAAAATCACGTGAGAGGTCGAGCACCACATGCTGTTTTTCCAGCGCCGGTAAAAGATGGGAACCAATAAATCCGGAAGCACCGGTGAGGGCAATGTTCATGAATAATCCTCAGAACATCTTTTCTAGTTGTGAAAACACAGGAAGTCCTTTGTCCTTGTCCGAAAGTATGGGCGAGGAAATCTTCCAGTCAAAACCGAAGCTATCGTATCTGACTCCCCTTTCAAACTCAGGAGCGTAATTCCCGGACTGAACGTAATGAATCAGGCTGTCTTCTTCCAACGTGAGATAGCCATGGGCCAGTCCTGGCGGAACATAAAGCGCAGTGGGCGATCCGGCTTCAAGGAGAAATGAAGTGGACTTTCCATAAGTCGGAGAAGTCGTTCTCAGGTCAAGAACTACATCGAGAATCTTTCCCCGGGCCACGTAAAGAAATTTTCCCTGAGCATGAGGCGGAAGCTGGAAGTGCATTCCGCGCAGGACATCTTTTTTAGATTGAATAAAATATGCTTCATCGGCCCGAAAATCCGGAATAGCAGAATTCCAGAGCGGCTTTATCAGCGTGCCTCTGTCATCGGCGTACTTGCTTCCTTCAAGCAGAAAAAGGCCGGGAAATCTTTCTTCCAGAATTTTACTCATCTTTCTTTCCGGCAACCGGTTTTCTTCTCGTAGAGATAAAGCCGGTACCCCTGGTAATCAAATATCCGTTCTGCATACGCATCCATCCTGAGAATCTCATCTACTTTCTCGCGCTTTATCTGGCGCGGATAATCCGTCCAAAGAATCAAACCCGGAAGTCCTTCATCAGATTCCATCTTAAGATTTAAATTCTTCATATCCCCGTATCCGATCGTGCTTGATTTAAGAATTTCCAGGAAAGGCCAGGACGTCATGACGGTCGATCCTTCCGCACAATGAGATTTTACCACGGAGATGACTTCCTGATGAAGCTTTAGAACATTCCGGTATTCCCGCGAATCCTGAAGTCCTGTGAAAAAATGAAAGGGACCGCTTTTATCCTGATCCGGTTCCCCTATCAGGAAGACTGATCCCAGGAGGAAGCTCAGAACGAAGACCTGCCCCTTAAATGTCTCAAGCCATGGGATAAGAAGAGACACGAAGAAAAAACTGATGAAGGGAGCGGCCGCCAGAAAATAACGGGGGATAGCTTGAATGTGACCAGAGAAGACGAAGACGTAGGCGCCCATGAGGATGAGCGAGAAGCCTGAAGCCGGTGAGAGTTTCTGCTCTTTTCTCTTCAGAATAAGGCAAAGGAGCGAAAGAATCATGAGCGGAATAAGAAGATAAGGAGTCAGGAGAATTTCCCAGGTCTTCATGATTCGAATCGGAAGGCCCGCCAGCAATTGAATATCTCCCCTCTTGAGCGTCGCGTGAGAGAATGCACTTCCATTCAGTGCGTAGGTCGTGATCCAGTAAAGAAGACAACCCACGAGAGGACCAAGTGAGGATATGATCGCACGAGTTGAAATCTTCTTATCAGCGAGAGAGAAAAAAAAGATTGAAGCGGGAATCAGGGCCAGAGAAGTTTCCCGAACAAGGCCAATCATGATTCCGGAAAAAAAAAGAAGGAAAGTCTTTTCCCTGTAGAAAGTCAGAAGATAAAGAAAAGCTGAATAGAGCACGAACAACTGAGGTTCACCCGCATATTGGATCAGATAAACCTGATAAATGGGAGTGAGGAGAATCAAGGTGACCGAAACTCCTGCGACCAGGCGATTGACCTGGTTGAGTGAACAGTAAAAAAAATAAATGCCGAGACAAAAGTAAAAAAGATTGAGGATCCTCACGATGAATAAGGACGGCCCCATTATCCAGAGGAAAGGCACATAAAAGAAATGGAGTCCGGGGGGGCGGTCAAAGAAAGTCGCGGGAACCTTAAGATAATTCGCTATTCCTTCCTGAAGGAAGAATAGTGGCCTCAGGTAAACCTTGGTTTCGTCCCAGAAAGAAGCGTCGTTAAGGCGGGGAATGCCGAGGATAATAATTCCCAGGATAGCGAGACAGAGAAAAGCGATCTCTTCTTTAAATAATTTTCTTTTGGTTGTCCGCATGACCAAAGGATATTTCCCTCAGTAATGGCTTGTCAAAAATAGAAAGGGCCCCCTTACGGAGGCCCTTCTTGCTTTTCCAACACACAATCTATCTTAAGAAACGATGTCCTGATAATCCATGTGCGAGACATGAAAGTCAGAAGTCGATGTTTCATCACGATGAAAGCCTTTCTCGAGGTGCTCGATCGGGAGAACCCGGCCGCCGTTCTTTACAGAAGTGCGGTTTTTATGAACCAGCTGGTTCTCCTGTTTTTCTTCCACTTCTTTACAGTGGATACACAGGTCGGCTGTAGGACGCGCCATAAGGCGGTTATGAGAGATTTCCATTCCGCAGTCTTCGCACTCACCGAAAGTGCCGTCGTCGATCTTCTGGAGCGATTTACGGACCTTTTTCAGGTAAACAGCGGTTCTTGCTTTCAGGCGAAAATCCATCTGGTTTTCTTTTTCAACAGACACGATATCGACTTCATCGCCTTCAAGGCTTGCTGGCTGAAGAAGGATCCCTTCAAAGATTTCTTCCTCAGAGAGGATTTCCATAAAAAGGTTCTGAAAGTGTTCAATCATCGCTTTGTCCATAAAGCACTCCTTGAGTTTGTGCCGTCATCCGTAATGTTAATCCAGCTTTAATCCTTCAAAACCGGCGGCCTTACTGGCCATTTGTGAGATTGGAGGAGAAATCCGTTTCTGGGTTACTCATCCTTGAGTAGGTCCTCCGCTCTCGCGAATCCCTTAAAGCAGGAAGCGTGCCAACCTAAGAGAACCAAAATTTGAGGGGTTTAGAAAATGACGACATGTTGGAAGCTTGACGAGGCAGGGGCAATTTAGTCTGAAAAAGGCCATCTTAGCACCGCGTGCAGGGTCTTTTTGGGTCTTATTGTGATTATTAGTAAGATGGGAGGAATTGTCTGAATGACACCATCATCATTCTTACACAGTCACAAAACTTCACGCGCAATCCATTCAAACGTATCTCTCCGACTTATCTTTTGAGAGGACGATCTCCCCTTTATCGCGGAGCTTATGAACAACCGCCATGATTTTTTTCTGAGCTTCCATCACATCAGATAATGGACGCGGTTTCCCTTTCAGGATGTCTTCCACATCACGTTTCATATTGGTGGAGAACATATTAAGGAGATGATCCGTGACTTCGCGGTTGGCACCCTTGAGCGCAAGTCCCAGGTCTTCGAGGTCAATGTCCTGAAGAAGTCTCTTCATCATCGTGACCGTGAGATATTTCAGATCATCGAAAGTGACGAGGCTTGTTTTTAATTTGATCGCCATCTCCGGATCACGACGGGCAATGTCCGCCAGAAGAGTCTGTTGCTCATCGAGCCCCAGTCCTTGAAGCATTTCTATCGCCTGCTTAAATCCGTCGACTTTAATACCCTTGCTCATACTTTTAAGAACTGATCCTCGGCTGCGAGGTGATTTTTGACATAATCCGAGACTGCATCTTCCAGGCGCGTGAACTTAAACTTCGGAAGCGCCTTCTTCAGTTTCCCCATGTCGGCCTGGGTGAAATACTGATATTGGTTTTTGAGTTCAGGGGGCATGTCGATAAATTTGATCTTCGGTTCCATTCCCATACCGGCGTAAGTAGCTTTCACCAGATCATGGAAGCTTCTCGCCTCACCAGTTCCGAGGTTATAGATCCCGGAAATTGAGGGTTTCTTTTTTCCGGCTGCAATCAGCTCAATCATCGCGCGTACAACGTCTTTCACGTAAACGAAATCGCGAAGCTGCTCACCATCTTTATATTCCGGACGATGAGATTTGAAGAGTTTTACTTCTCCACCCTCTTTAATCTGATTGAAGGCCTGGAAAACAACCGAGCTCATCTTTCCCTTATGATATTCCTGAGGGCCGAAGACATTGAAGAATTTCACACCAAACCAGACTTTGGGTTTTTTGGTCTGTTTTAAAATCCACTCGTCAGAAAGTTGTTTCGAGTACCCGTACTTATTTAAGGGACGCAGTTTCGGTATGCCCTTGTGATCATCCACGTATCCCTGCTCGCCTGCTCCGTAAGTAGCGGCACTCGAAGCATAAACAATCGGGATATTCTTCGCAGCTGCGAGAGTCAGGAGGCGATTGGTGTATTCAGTATTGTTAGCGTACAAAAAATCCATATCGTTCTGGGTGGTGTCCGAGCACGCACCCATGTGATAGATCGCCTTCAGTCCCGCCGGTTTTTTCCAGACGGGATGAGAGAAGAGATTTTCCATTGTCACAAACGATTCGTACTTAAGCCCACGGAGATTTTTCCATTTTTCAGCACTTTCAAAATGATCGCAGAGAAGAAGATCTTCAACTCCATGCTGATTGAGCTCGTGAACAAGAACCGAGCCGATAAAGCCGGCAGCACCGGTGATGAGAATCATATTAGTCCCTGGAAAGTTTCCTTTCCATCATAGACTAAAGCTTATCCCCGGAAAAGACCTGTGACGTAAGGCAGACTGATCCGCTTACTGTATTCCAGCATCTCATCGGGCAGATTGGCGAGGAGAATCAGAGCAGCACCTATAGCGAAAGGTGCCGAGATCGCCTGATTGCCGATCAGAATAGAAAGGATTCCGGTCAGGGCGGGCTCTGCCATGAAAATGGTTGAGGCCTTGCGCAGATCGGTTGTTTTTAGTCCCTGAAGGAGAAGCAGCACGGGAAGAAGACCGATCAGGACGGCATAGATTCCGATGTTCAGGACATTATCCGGCATGGTGGGAGGAATCTTCCGGCCCTGGAGCAGAATGAAAACGGAAACTCCGATCACTGAGAAAATATCATTAAAAAATGAGCAATGTAGAGAGGAAATTCCCGACTCCTGACAGCGCTTTGAGTACGTAAGAAAGAGCGCCATAAGGATCGCGGTAAGTATCGGCAGGAGGTGGAAGAATGAGAATTCCCGATTTTCTGGATAGAGAAGAACCGCCGTTCCCACCATCGCCAGCATCCATTTATTCAGGTTCCATCCCTGACCTTTCCCACGCAGATATTCAGACAGATTCGTCCAGGCAGGAACAGTCAAAAAGATAAACGTAAGATGGGCTATCGGAAGACCGACTTTTAAAGAACTAAATTCCACCCAGTACAGGAACGATCCGATGATTCCGTAGATCGCAAGAAGTCGCCACTGCTTGAAGGAAAATTTCTTGACCTCGCGGGCCTTAAAAATCACAAACGGTATCTGGATCAGGGCGGTTGTTAGAAGAAAGTGAAAAGCAAAACTCAGCGGATCGGCGTCCTTCACCAGCAGTGAAGCCAGCGGATACGACAAACCGAACAGAAAGGATGAGAGAAGGAGGTAAAGCATGCGAGGGAATTACCAAAGAGAAATCGGTCCGTATCTTCAGATTCTCTTGATGTGTAAAATTGAAAGGCATGCAGTGCATTAAAGGCTTGGAAAGGCGTGTCTTTTGAGTTACAAAACAAATCCTATTAAGGAGACACGATGATAAATGCCGGCGGTTGGCTCACCGAAGAGTCTTTTCACCAGAAATATTCCATGGGGTTCAAGGTTAAGGCCCACCTCCACACGGAGCAGACTAAGTACCAGAAAATCGACGTCTATGAGACCGAATCTGTGGGACGGATGCTGCTTCTTGACGGAAAAACAATGGTTTCTGATAAGGATGAATTCGTTTATCACGAAGTGGTTTCGCACATCCCTTATATGGTCTCAAGGTCGTGCAAGAAAGTTTTGATCATCGGTGGTGGTGATGGCGGAGTTGTCCGCGAATTCGTGAAACACCCGGATATCGAAAGAGTGGATCTCGTTGAGATCGATGAACGCGTGATTGAAGTTTCCAAAAAATATTTCCCAGACTGTACTTCGGGTTTGTCTGATCCGCGCGTGCGCGTTCTTCCGGAAGATGGCTTTGCGTTCATCAAGCGCGCCAAGGCCGAATACGACATCATCGTGGTGGATTCAACCGATCCGGTGGACTTTGCCTCAGGTTTGTTCACCGACGAATTCTATCAGGACGTGTACAATGCACTCACTGAAGAAGGCATCATGATGAATCAAACGGAAAATCCGTTTCTCGATGAATGGGGTATCAAGAATATCTACAATAATATGAGGAAAGTATTCCCACAGGTTTATTCGTTCAATGCTCCGATGTTGATTTATCCGGGAGTGTACTGGACCTTTGGTTTCTCCTCGAAAAAATATCGCCCGACGGATTTGAATCCAGCTAAACTGCAGCACATGACCACACTTCAGCGAAACCTCAAGTGGTACAACATGGACTGGCACAAAGGTGCTTTTTCCATCTCTAACTTCCATAAGAAGATGATCGGACAGGAGTCGTAATTATGAGAGAACCAAGATTATTAAAAGAAGTGGAAGGGCTCGAGCACGGCAAGGCCTTTATTGGGACGGAATACGCTGCTGCGATTTACTCCGACTCCACTCACCTTATCGGATTCTGCTTTGATGGAACGACAAGTTTCCGTCCGGGTGCCCGTTTTGCTCCTCAGGCAATTCGCGAAGCTTCTTATGGTCTTGAGGATTACTCACCTTACCTCGATAAGGATACGCAGGATTACAATATCATCACGATGGGTGACCTTCCGGTTTATCCGTCGAAGTGGCATATCACCAATGATTTCTTCCTCGATATGGTGAAGGACATTGATCTCGTGAAAGACCATGTGAAATTCATCACCATCGGTGGAGAACATTCGATTTCTTATGGACCGATAAAAAAATATCTCGAAAGTTATCCGGATCTGGTCATTCTTCATCTGGATGCCCACACCGATCTTCGTGACGGCTACCTAGAAGAAAAATATTCGCACGCATCGATTATCCGTCGCGTGCTTGATCACTTCACACCTAAGAATCGTCTCATCCAGTACGGCATCCGTTCTGGTCCCAAGCAGGAATTTCAATGGATGAAAGACAACAAGACTCTCGCCACTTCACTCAAAGAGTGTTGCGAGTGGCTTGAGGCGATTGATGACAGCCGTCCGATTTATCTGACGCTTGATTTCGATTTCTTTGATCCGGCGTATTTTCCGGGAACCGGAACTCCGGAAGCTGGCGGAGAAGACTTTCATAGTTTCATGCGCATCCTGAAGATTTTAAATCGCAAGAATTTTGTCGGTGCTGATGTGGTGGAACTGGCACCGATGCTTGATCCGACCAACAATTCCTCGTGTTTCGCTGCCAAAGCAACCCGGGAAATTATCCTCGCTCTCAATAAATAAAATGTCCGGGCCGCCTTAAATAATGGGCGGCCCTGCCTTTAGAGCCCTTTCCGGAATAACTCTCCCCTCAGTAATTCAAGCCTTATCTTTTCACTCAAGATTTCGCCCCCATCTGCCGTAAAATCTCTGTATGAAAAAGATGACCCGGATGGAATCCAGTAAAGAAGTTCGCCGTGTTTTAAACCGTAATGGCGTGGATCTTTCGTATTGCCAGTACAGTGTTGCGGGCTATGAAATCCGCCTCTCAGGATGGCTTTGTAAGACTGACGGCTCTGATTTCGTTCCAGGTCAGGTCGAGGCCCTGATTCATGATTTCAAGAAAGCTTTACACGGTTTCTCTGTCGCGGGAGATCTCGAAAACTGGCACTTCACCTCAGAATATATTTCTTATCTCGGCGACAAAGCTCAGCATAAGGGCGGTGGCATGGAGGGTGATGAGCAGGTTTGGGAAATTGATCTCGACGATTACGACTTAGAAGTCAGCTGAACATTTTCATCGATATGTTTTTTCTTTAGATACGGGTGGACGATCCAGGCCACCCCGAGAATTCCAATCTCATAAAGAATCATCATCGGAATCCACACACACATCATAGAAAAAGCGTCCGGTGTCGGAGTGATCACGGCGGCGAGAACCGCAAAAATCACAGCACAGTAACGTCGCCATTCACGAAGAGTGTACTTCGTGACTATTCCCATGAAACCCATAATCAAAATGACATTGGGTAACTGAAAAAGAAGCCCGAGGAATACGAGAACTTTTGCCGCGAGCATCAGGTAGTCATGCAGATTCAGCATCGCCTCAACGTCCGCGACACCGGAGTAAATGAGAGTCTTGAAGGTGAACGGGAAGATGACGTAGTAACCGAAAGAAACGCCGGCGATAAAAAGAAGAAATCCGACAACGATAAAGGGTCTTACCGCCCGTGCTTCATGATCATAAAGGCCCGGTCTCACGAAGAGCCAGATTTCCCGGAACCAGAAAGGGCTCGCTAAGAGAATGCATGACCAGAAGGCCATGGTGAGCTCGGCGATGACCTTATCCAGGAGTCCGGTGAAGACGATTTTGCCGTGACCCTTAAGTGCCACCCGAAGTGGTGTCAGAAGGATTTCCTGAATGTCGTTGGAGAAGTAGTAACAGATACCGAAGGAGATCACGAGAATGATGAGAATACGGATAATCCGTACCCGCAACTCCTCGAGGTGATCCATAAAGCTCATTTCCTTCATACACTTCCATCATATTCATTTTGCCGTTAGAATGAAAGCATGAAGCTTTTTCTCCTCAGTCTCATTCTTATTCTGCCCCGGGCCCATGCCGCCAGCGGGGATCTTCTGAGATGCCTTGGAAGCGAAGAAAAACGGCTTCATCAGGCAAAGAATACCGGTCCGATCTATGACCTGAACCAGAGAATCATGGCCGAGATGGTTCAGATTCCGGATGTCACGATCAATGCCGAAGATTTTAAATCTGTGTGTTCGTCAGGAAGGTTTTCCGAGGCGTGGAAACTCCTGGAGCTCTCACTCCGGAAAGGAAAGAACACTTTCGTCATTCCCAGTTCCATACAGGGCCTTCAGCGCGGAATTACCGAAGGGATGATTGAGGACTACGTTGAAACCAGTAAGGAAATTCTCCTGATTTTTATTTCTCAGATTCAGACCCTGTCCCCGACTCCGAACTGCCTTCTCGAAGAAGTTCGTGAGCTGAATAATTTTTTCACTGAGATAAAGTATCTTCAGGAAGATGTGGACATCAAAAAAATCATGGCAGGGAAAGACGAAAAGATTTTTGAAAAAATTAAAGATTACCCGAAAGCATTTCAGCGCTGTGCGGCCCGTCTCAAAAAGAAAACCAAGTCAGCGTCGACTGCCAAAGATAAAAAGCCCTGAAGCTCACGCCCGGTTTCCTCTTCCTCTCTCTGGGAGGAATTCCTCTCAAAAGTAATAATGACAGTATTGCCCTTCATTTCTCCCACGTGCATATTCCAGTCATGGACTTTAGGAAAGCGTTGTAGGGCAGAATCTATCTCCCCTACCCAGTCGGCGACAGGGCGTAATTTGTAAAATCGTGCACGGGAAATTTTAGGAAGGACCGGAACCCACTCCTTCAGCTCCGTCACGCAGGAGCCGCAGCTCGTACCGGCCTTAGTGACACTCGATAATTCTGCGAGAGTACCTTCTGGGTTCTTCTGAAAAAAAGAAACGAGATCTTTTTCACGGACATTATTGCAGCGACAGATGATCGCCTCTTCATTGATGACTTTATTTTTTTTCTCTTTGGGCAATAATTCTTTTATCTGCGGCACGCACGACCTGCATCCCATGCCTGCTTTGGTGATGGCCCCAACCGCTTCGAGCGATTGTCCTTTTCCGGATTCAACACAGGCAACGATGTCACTGGTACGCACGCCGAAGCACCGGCAGATAAGAGAACTTTCTTCCTGATAAAGAAACTCCCTGCCTTGAAAAACATCCAGAGCAAGATGAAGCATCTCAAGCGGAGGAAAAAATATCTTGTCGGAAATTTCCTGCTGAAGGTCCCAGAAGAGCTGGTCATCTTTCCAGGCGATTTCCCAGGCCGAGAAGTCGAGAAGCCTGGCTTCGAAGAGAGTCATCCCCGTAATGACAGAGCACAATGAAGAGAGCCAGATATCCGGAACACCCTCGTAAGTCGCTTCCTGGATGACATCTTTAAGATCAATTTTAAGATGAAGATTCTGGCCATCAAGCTGCGCACTGACTTGAGCATCCGGCAGGTGAGAGAAATGAAGGGCCGACTGGAGAAGATCCTTAAATCTTGTCATCTTCAGGCTTCCATTCCTCAGGGGCAAAGGTCGTGAGGATTTCGTGGCCCGCTTCTGTAATGAGGATCGTATGTTCAAATTGAGCAGACCAGGACTTGTCCTTAGTCACAACTGTCCAACCGTCATTTAAAACTTTGCAGTGACGTTTTCCAATGTTGATCATCGGCTCAATGGTGAAGGTCATGCCAGGTCTCATTTCTGCTCCGGTACCTTTGGTCCCGAAGTGCGTGATCTGCGGATCTTCATGAAACTGACGACCGATTCCGTGACCGCAATATTCGTGAACAACAGAGAAGCCGTTGTCGTGAGCAATCGTTTCAATCACGGCACCGATATCACCGATGTGAGCACCGGGACGACAGACTGCAATTCCCGCGAGCATACATTCGTAAGTCACATCCACCAGCTTCTTCATTTCTGGCTTCACCGTGCCCACAAAAAATGTGCGATTCGTGTCACCGTGAAAGCCCTTCCACAAAGTCGTCACATCGAGATTGATAATATCTCCATCCGCAAGAATGTCTTTCGAGGAAGGAATACCGTGGCAGATGATTTCGTTTCTAGAGGTACAAAGAGATTTGGTGAAACCATGATAACCAAGTGTGGCGGGAATCGCCCCACGGTTAATAGTGTACTGGTGACACATAGTATTAATTTCTTCCGTACTCATGCCAACGCGAAGGTTTTTTCCGAGGAAATGGAGCGTCTTTGCCGCCATCTTGCAGGACTCTCTCATGACTTCAATTTCGCGGGCCGATTTGATGGTGATCATGTGCCTCCGTTATACACATTTGTCCCAAGATGCGCTAGCTTTGATGGATGAAAACAGTAGATGTGCTGAGGACAAATACCTCACCTTACCAGGCAAAAGATTTTCATTTCCGTGAGAAAGACGCTCTGGAGAAAATTCCTGGTATCCGTTATCTCACTCAGGCGAAAGGTACTAAGCCCCAGATTCTCATCACCAATACCCAGACGAATCTGGGAGAATTTTATGCTGAAATTCTGGAGGGCGCTGAACTCATCATTCACCCCAATTCCGGATACGATCACTTCGCTCCCGATGCCCATCTCTGGAAAGATATTCCGATTATTTTAGGAAATGAAATCCGCGCACCATCCGTTTCAGAATATTGTCTGCGCTGCCTGTTTGAAGGGGCGATTGAATTTCCTCAGCATATTCAGTGGGAAAAAAATAGAAAATGGGAACGCCCCCTTATTCAGGGTATGCCCATCTGGATTTTTGGCTATGGCCACATCGGAAAGATTCTCGCGCGCACACTTCATGCCCTCGGAGCCCAGATTACCATCGTTGATCCCTACATCACAGAATGCCCTTACCGCTTACTGAAAACATGGCAGGAGGGAAAACTCTCTGAAGCCAAAGTCATCATGCTCGCGATGGGACTAAATAAATCCAGCACTCGCATGCTTGATTATCGCTTCTTTGAAAATGTTCATCCGGAACTTATTCTTATCAATGGTGCCCGGGGAAAACTGATCGAAGAAAATGCCCTGAAAGATTTTTTGCCGACTCATCCCAAGGCCTTCGTGTTTCTGGATGTCTTTGAAAAAGAGCCATTTGGATCCGAGTGGCAACACGTTCCTCAAGTCTGGAAAACCAGTCACATCGCTGGAGTTGATTCGGGTCTCGATGACCGGATCATAAATTTTGAGGCAAAAATTCTTTCCGACTGGCTCACTCTCGGGAAAACCGGTTTCATTAAAAAGCATAAGACCGACATTCTTCAATACAAGTACATCAACGGTGAGCTCATATGAATAAGCTCACTCAGCTTCTGACTCTTCCGGGAAATGGTGTGCACACCGTACACACTGCCAGAGAAAGAAAAGAGCGTTTGATTGAGGCCCTCTTCGGAACAAAAGATCCCGAGAAGGCGAGAAAGATCTGGGAAAAGAATCTGAACGCGCTCTCCTCCGAGCGTCCGCTTGTCCTTGGCATTCCTTCTGACAATGGCGGGGGAATTCAACGGGGAGCAAACTGGGGACCACTCGCCATCCGTGGGGAACTTCTTCGCGAGAAAAACGAATTCCTCGACGTGGGTGACGTAAGAGTCATTCCTCACCTGCTTCACGATAAATACTTAAATGAAAAAACCATCCGCGATTGCCGGAAAGCTCTCTACGGCAAAGTCGTCAAACTTCCGGTGTCTCCTCTTTCGATCGCTGAAGATGCTGTGAAAGAGATTTACGAAAAAGTTCCCGAAGCAAGAATTCTTGGTCTCGGTGGCGATCACTCCACGAGCTATCCGCTGGTGAAAGAGTGGTTACTCTCCCGCACAGAAAAAAAGAAAGCGGGCATTCTTCATTTTGATGCTCATACGGATTTACTTGAAGACCGCCTGGGCATTGATCTTTGTTTTGGAACCTGGACTTTTCAGATCCTGAAATTTCTTAAGTCCCGGGATCATCTTCTTCAGATCGGCATCCGCTCTTCCGGAAAAACGAAAGCTCACTGGAAAAAGAATGTTGGGATTGAGCAAATCTGGGCAAGTGAAGTCGCTAAAGATGGCGCAGAAAAAACGCTGAAGAAAATTGTGAAGCATTTTAAAAGACTTGGGGTAGAAGAGCTTTACGTGAGTTTTGATATCGATGCCCTGGATGAAAAATTTGCGGCGGCGACGGGAACTCCGGAAAAAGAGGGTCTTCTTCCCACGGACTGTGCCGCCATCCTGAGAGAGCTGAAGAAAGATTTTCAGATCACTGGTGCTGATCTCATGGAAGTCGCTCCGTTTGTTCTGCCTGAGGGAGTTGAGCCGCGTGACCAGAAAAGTTCGTTAACAGTTGCCGGTGATATCGCGCGCCTTCTTCTGGATATTCTCAAAAAATGAAACGCACTATCGTCTTCCCCCCGATCGAAGAAGCCACGGAAGATGGGCTCGTAGCTGTTGGTGGGGATCTCGAAGTTGATACTCTTGTCACGGCTTACCGGCAGGGAATTTTCCCCTGGCCAGTATCAGTTGAACTGCCGCTTGCCTGGTTTTCACCAGATCCCAGAGGTGTTTTGTTTTTTGAAGAGCTTCATCTCTCCAAATCATTTGAAAAATTTTTGAAGAAATCCCCGTACCGCGTGACCTTCAACGAGCGCATGAAAGAAGTCATCCTCGAATGCGCCCGTGTGCCCCGGAAAGACCAACCCGGAACCTGGATCACACCTGCCATCATTCACGGCTACGAGAAACTTTCCCAAGAGGGCCTCGCCTATTCCGTGGAAGTCTGGAAAGAGGACAACTTAGTCGGTGGACTCTACGGCGTCTCCATGGGGAATTTTTATTCCGGCGAGTCCATGTTCATGAAAGAAGACAATGCCAGTAAGCTTGCTCTTTGGACTTTATGCCAGCGACTGAAAGAGCGGGGAATCAAATTCCTTGATACCCAGATGGTGACGACAGTGGTGGAACAATTCGGGGGCCGCTATATCCCCCGTGATGAATTTCTGGAGCTGGTAAAAAAAGTTGATTGGAAGCTCCCCCGGAGCGATGTTCTCTGATCTTCTAACCCATCATAACTCATGGAAATTGAGCTTTTCTTTCATCGGAATGGTTGAACCTGACGATAAGGGATCGTGAAAAAAATCTTCCTTTTCATTCTTGTCACTTCGCTTACGTATGCCGAGGACTCTTCGAAAGTCCAGGTTCAGACCTATGATGATTACCCAGCTAAAAGTTTCGAAAATAAAGACGTAGACGTGAAACACGGTCAACCGGGGGAGAGAAGCTTCATCGCGGAACTCCCCTCGCCTGCTCAGACCAAGGCCTTGATCAAAGAAGCGAATCTTGACACTGAAACGACAGGAAAAGATCAGATCTTTTTTGATATCCTCATGAGTCGGCTGCTGCGGGAAAAGTTTTCTGATACCGCGAAACTTTATCCGAAGATCGATCCTGAAAAATTAAAGGTACTGAAAAAACTTCTGGAGGCGAAAAAGTGAAATTCCTTTTTCTCACTCTGCTATTTTCCACCCTTGCTCACGCCTACAATTGTCCGCATTCGGTAAATCCCAATAAGATTGTCTATTTTGTAGATACCAGAAACTCCACTCACGAAGTGAACTCCGCACAGATTGCTGCGTGTGAGCGCGGAGAGGCTTTCATGCGGATGGTTCCGCCCATCAACAAGAAGACATTTAAAAGTAATCTCAGCGGTCTCGCTCATAGCAATCACGCGATAAGTTCGATTATCATTTCTGGGCACGATGGCGGCGGTCGTATTCACAATGATGAAGGGGATGGTCTTGATAAATACGAAGCCATCACTGCCATCAAGGAAGCGTATGCCGGAAAGCCAGCTCTTTTGTCTCAGCTTCATTCGGCGTTTCTCTGGGGATGCTGGACCAATGGCCCGGCGGAAGTGGGAATCTGGAGAAGTGAACTTCCATCGCTCAAGATGATTTCAGGCTTCATCGATATGGCCCCGATCAACACCGCAGAGGCGAGCCATACCGTGCTTGAAGGACTTCTCCGTCGTGAACATGAGATTGAAAACTCAACAAACATCGCGAACCTTCGCCGGGCGATATCGAGTGTGGAGAATATCAACGTGACCTACGCGTCGGTTTACGCTGAGGCCTGCGGCGAGAATATGTACTATTACAATAAGGCAGAATCCTACTACTCGGATGATCCCAACATGAGAGGCGGAACCCACTTCACGAGCTTTGACCGCGCCTTCCGCTGTGAAAGCATCAGTGAGCTTGAGAAAACCAATCTTCGCCAGCGGATTATGAGTTACTACCTGGGGAACACCCAGATCCCTACCGACACCACTAACGGCGATCTTAGAAGTCTTTATATGTTTGCGCGAAATAATTCCCGCTGCCTGGTTGGCGACAATATGTTCAACGCCGATCGCTTACTCATGCTGACGTTTTACCCCGAGGTGAAGAAAAATTTCTCGGCCACTTTCTCCACAGACATTGATGCCGGAGTCAGGGACTTTAACGCTCTCCTTGCGGATGCAAGTAGCAACGGAGTAAATGCGTTCATGCTACCTGGAAACCATGCCCTGGCCCGGATAATAAATTCAGGAAAGGCGAACTTCTTTCCGCCCAAAGGTTCGACCCTTGATGGAAAGGATCGCCGGCAGATCCGCGCGATGGTCGTTTATCTTAACTCCATCACATCAAACCGTGCCATGCAGGGAACACTGTTAAAAGACAGGCTTCCGGCAATTCTGAAACTCCAGCAGAGAATGGAGATTTATCTCTATCAGATGAATCCCAATTGCATGGATTTTCTGCAGTGGCATGAGTACCAACCAGGGCGCCGTGCCGCCCATACTTGCAGATAAAAAAAAAGCCCTCACTTTCGTGAAGGCCTTTCGGATTCATTCTTCAAATTGCAATTAGACGTAAGAGAGCTTCAGGCGTTGGTTGGCAAAATAAGTCCGTTCAACTTCCGCCATGAACTCGCGGACAGCTCTGTCGAGCTTCACTTGCTCACCACGACAGTAGGCCTCCATACGCGCCTTGAGATCATTGTAATTGGTATTCATTTCAGCCGCGAGTTCTTCACAACGCTTCTTGAAACGATAATCGTGGTCGATCAGCTCAGAGACTTTCTGAGAAAGTTCCTGCTTCAGAGTCTTCGGAGTGTAAGCACTCTTCACTTCAGCAAGATTCAGGGCATTCAAAATTTTGATATAGAGGTAACCAATATCAAACTCGTACCAACGGTGGCGAAACGAACATGATTTCATATGGGCGTGGTGATTGTTGTGATCCATCTCTCCGCAAGTGAGGAAATTAAGCGGAAAGATATAACCAATGTTACGGCTGTTATCCGCCGTCACGTGATTTCTATATCCCCACCAGTGTGCAATGGCATTCACACCACCCACGGCAAAGATCGGAGACACGAGGAAGTTAAGAACGGCAATCACTGAACCCCAAAGCGGGCCGAACATGACGATCGCAATGAGAGTCATGAGGTAGGGACCGGTGAAAGAGTTATTGTGAATGAAGCTTTCAAGACGGTTCGTCTTGATCGTTTTCTGGATCTTCTGAACTTCAGGAAGTGACTTCCCTTTCGTGTAATCAAAGACACCGAGGAAAAGCGCGTGCGCCAGACCCTTGTGAAGCGGGCTATGCGGATCTTTTTCCTGATCAGAATGAGCGTGGTGATAAATATGAACAGATACCCAGTCAACTTTCGACATGGAAGTGACAAACCAAAGCCATACCTGCATCGGCATATCGATCCATGGATTCAGCACCACACCTTTGTGAGTGTGATAGCGGTGGAAAGATAAACTCATCGCTGTAATCGTCACGTGAGTGACAGCAATGATGTAGAGGGAAAGAATGAGGACAGGATGAGCAGCAATAAAATCGCCGAAAAATCCTGAGAGTCCAATGGTGTGTGAAAGTCCCGTCCAGAGAGCGGCAAATGAAAGAGCAAAAAAAGCTAACATCTTAAACATGATCTTCCTTAATAATCAGGACCGTTGCGGGCGATTGTACTCATGAGAAATCTCAAGAAGTCCCGGAGGTGCAAGTTCCACGCACAGGCCACAAGTAATACAGCCACGATCATCGATGATAAAATTATCTTCTGTCACGAGAATCGCCTGTGTCGGGCACATTCTCTCACAAAGTTTTGCGTCTTGCCAGCTACGTAAAAGTTCAACATTCCCTGTAAACTTCGGTTTTCGCTTAAGCCGGGGCGAATAAAAATAAAGCTTGTCAGGTGCTTCGCTCTTATGGAGCTGGAGGTTCCGGAAGAGTTTCTCTCCCTGAAGCTTCTTCATTTGATAGTTATTCCACCAGCGCCGAATAAACGGAAGTTGGTTATAGAATTTGCGGTCCAGGATCATTTGTTACTCCTAACGGTCGAGCTCATTCCGGCGGATACCAAGACTTGCCAGAGAAGCACGCAGTTCACTTTCCCTGAGTCCAAGAGTCAGGGCAGGTACCGCCTGAGAAAGCATAAAACTCGGTGTTTTTATTTTAACGCGTTCAAGATTCCATTTGGGACCTGCCTGAACAGAAAACCCGGATTCTCCATTCGGGGATTCAAGGCTCGATGAATGCCATGAAACCGATGGCCCTCTTTCTTCCATCTTTTTCAGAAGCTCTGTAGGTGTTCCGGAAAATTCCTCATTAACAATTCCACCAAGCGGCAAATTATCGATCACTTGGGTGATGATGCGGAAACTCTGGAATATTTCTTCCAGACGGATCAGATATCTGTCGTAGGCCCTGCCGTAAATCCCGACTGGAATGTCGAAATCGATATCCTGATAAAAATAAAATGGCTGAGATTTCCGGAGATCAAAATTCACACCAGCGGCGCGCATGGTGGGCCCGCCTACTCCCCACTGCAGGATGGTTTGCGCAGAAACATTTTCGCCCGCCAGCGAGTCGCGGAAGTCGGCCTGAGCGTAAAGAGCATTGTTAACGAGAGGAAGATTCTTCAGGAGAATTGAGGCCACTGTCTGATATTCCACAATCCAGCCATGAGGAAGATCTTCTTTAACTCCCCCCAACCACGCCACTCCGAAGCCCTGTCTTTGACCGCAGTATTTTTCAAAGAGTTCATAGATCTTTTCTCTCATGTCGAGAAACAGTCGATGCTCTTCTTTTTTTAAGGCGTAACACATTTCATGAAGGACAGTCAGGTGTTCCGCGATTCTTGAAAGCTCCAGCATGATGATCCGGATCGCCTGCGCTCTTTCCGGAAGTTTCAGAGACATCATCTCTTCAAGCGTTTTCACCCAAGAAATCGTGTAATGGGGAGAAGCACCTTCGTGAATGCGATGAATGAGATGCATAACCTGAAGCCAGTTCATGCTCTCGAGTTTTTTCTCGAGACCCTGATGATGAAATCCTGCCTCGACTCGACTGGTGACGACTTTCTCAGGGTCAAAACAAACGGTCCATTCAAAGTGACCAAGAGTCGCTTCAGAAATAATCGGGAACTTTTTCCACGACCAGGATTCTTCAGCATAAGGCTTTTCAGATTTATTCGGATTCATCCGATTTTTCGGAAGAAGCTTTTCTCCAGGAAGTGGCCAGGCGCGAATCAGGGAATCTTTTCTCAGGGGATAATTCGTCTGACCTTCAGTCAGAAAAAGAGTCGGGAGACTTTCATCAAAACGAATACGGAACATCTCGGCCTGTTCTCTTTCCAGCCAGCCGGCATGAGAGAAAAATCGCTTCACACTTGGAACAACTTCAGTCTCAGAAAAATCCAGATGGATATTCAGGCGCTGATGGGTCCCCATGTTCAGGAGATGATAAACCAGTTCGAACTGGTGATGACGCTTACGGTGATCAACACAGGTGATATCCAGGAGAACCAAAAATCCCAGATCATCACTCACAAGTTCAATCCAGCGAAGGAGATCTTTTGGTCGCACAGAAAGATGATGCTGTCCGAGTGCCTCGCTATAAGTATTTCTTCCCGCTTCACCAAGGATGTTCCGGGCCTTATCAAATTCTTTCCAGCTAAACATGGCCCAGTCTTTTCCTGCATTCCTGCAGGGCCTCGAGAATCTCCTCCGGGAGAACGCGCGAAGGAGAAAGAACAACGGCCGGAAGATCTGAGCGGTTAAGTTTTACAAAAGGATGTGCCGAGAATGAAGTTTCTGCCTCACCGGTGAGAAGAAGGATTTTTTCCTTACCAAGATTTTCAAGAAGTCCGGTTATCGTCCCGGATGATTTCGGAGTCAGGACTCCGTCCCACACAATAACCTGAGCAAGCTCCGGACTATTCACCAGTACAGGAACAAAATCCATATGGTTTTGGTATTTGCTTCCCATAAGGGATGTCCACTCAGTCGAGAGCCATGGTCCGCCAAGACAATATATGGCCAGCTGATTTTGGTTTTTTTCCATCAGTATATGATCTTTAGATCATCCTCTAGGTCAATTTGATCCCACTTCTTCCAAGATACATCATCAGGGAAAACATTCATTTTCTCCATGATGATCTGGTTAGGATCAGGCCGGCAGTCAAATTTTCTTGTGTTCATTTTCGCCCAGGAATAAACCTTGCGATGAGTTCCATATTCATGAGTATCGTAGTCAATGAAGCGCCAGAATGGACCGAGGACTCCCTTCATGCCTTTCAGGTGATTGGGCAGGTACTCCATCGCAAGATCCATGTCCTTGTCGTTACAATCATCAATCTCGTTAGGAAGGACATGCACCGGTTCGCCGTTGATATTGAAAATGTTGGAGGCCCAGGTTTTTCTGCGGCAATCAAAGTAAGAGCCTTCTTTGTGAAGGCGGATATACATCCCGATGTAGGAATGAAACCAGAAGTGCTCAGCGCTCTTGTTGATGTTGCCGTGATAAACGAATTTCTCGCAAGTCGCAGCTTCGTAGAAATATTTTTTTATAAACTTTCTAAAACGCGCCATCTTTCCTACCGGAAGATTCTTTTCTTTAAGGGCTTCGCGCGCCTTCAGCTTTTTATCAAGATCCGCGCGATTTTTCGAGGGGCGGTCTTCATCACGATCCTCGCCTACTTCTTTCCAGACAAGATCATAAAGTTTGTGGCAACCAGTCTGGATTTTTTTGACTTCATCATCAGACATGAAAGCAGAACGTTTGCGAAAGTACTGAACAGTTTCCCGATAAGGAATGAGTTTTCTCGTACGGGTATAAGGAAAAGTACGGTCGACGGAAAAATTCCTGCCTTCCATATTCTGAAGTGTTACCTGAAGCTTTTCCCATGACTGAAGATACTGAAAATCAGGGATGTCACGGATGTCGGAATAGGTTGAGTCCTGTGGGTCAACAGCAATAAACACCAGACGAGAGTTCCAGGTATCACGTCCTAGGCAATTTGTTTCGGGACAAGTCTCTTCGATGTATCCACCGATAATCCGCACACGCACAAAGTGATGATCAAGCGAGGGTTTGATTCTGTTGGCGCCTCCGAAAACAATCACCTTCTGCGGATCGCCCATCTGATCAAGGACTCTAGGCATGTAGCCGATAGAAAAATAAGGTCGCCCGAAAGTACCGCCTTTCTGATTCCACACATCGCCCTGATTACAATAATGGTGAGAGTAGTATCTCTGGCCCGAGAGCAGATCCACATTGTAGGCCAGATGAGAATTTTCCAAGGTTGTCACGAGGACATTGGCGAGCTGATCTTTTTCCGTGAACTCTGGGTTCACATCAAAAAATAAATGCGGCTGAACTTTTCCCAGAGAATCTTCGAGCGAATGTCTTTCATTTGCTGAAAACCATTTCGGCTCATAGATTGTAAGCAGTTCTTCTGCCTCATATTCTCTTCGTTGATTGTGATTGGTACATGAAATGGTGAGAAGTGCGATTAACAGCAGAAGGCATTTCAATTGACAGACCCCTGGTAACAATTCATCATGGATTTTACTTCTCGTGCGCCTGGGTGGTGGAACGGTAGACACAAGGGATTTAAAATCCCTCGTTCGCAAGAACGTACGAGTTCGAGTCTCGTCCTGGGCACC
>JBKJNQ010000091.1:0-7185 GCA_046593575.1 Bacteriovoracaceae bacterium | reverse complement strand
TTTCCAGTCCCATATCGATGGCTCAAAACACCTGATTACCCCCGAGAAATCGATGGAAGTTCAGCGCTCACTTGGGTCGGATATTGTCATGGCCTTTGACGAGTGCCCGAAACTTCCCGCGACCAAAGACACACTCAAAAAATCGATGGAACTCACTCACCGCTGGGCCGGTCGCTGCAAAACGGTTGCACTCAAGCCCCATCAGAAACTTTTTGGGATTATTCAGGGAGGTCTGCACGAGGATCTTCGGGAAGAATCGATGAAAGGCCTCATGGATCTCGGTTTTGATGGTTACGCTCTCGGTGGACTTTCTGTAGGTGAGAAGAACGAAGAGATGGTGGAGTTCTGCCGCTCGTTTGTTCCCAAAATGCCAAAAGATAAACCGCGCTACCTCATGGGTGTGGGAAAGCCGATGGATATCCTGAATGGAATTCGCTCGGGTCTCGATATGTTTGACTGCGTGCTTCCGACGAGAAACGCACGAAACGGTCAGTTTCTTACCGCTCAGGGGCCTCTGAACATCAAGAAGGCGCGTTTTGTCTCAGACGAACTTCCCCCGGATCCGGAATGTTCGTGTCAGGTGTGCACTCGCTACTCGCGTTCTTATATACGGCATTTGTTTAATGTTGGAGAATACCTCGCAGGAAGCCTCATCAGTTACCACAATGTGCATTTTTACCTGCGGATGGTGGAGCAAGCGCGTGAGGCGATTTTACGAGGGAAGTTTGACGATTATTACCGGTCATTTTATAACAAGTACTCATCGAATTTTTGGGAATAAAAGGAATATCACATGTTTGATTTTTTAACGTCTCCAGCTTCTGCTCAAACCGGCACTGCCGCAGCTTCGGGCCCGGCTGGTTTCATGCAATTTGTTCCCTTCGTTCTGATCTTCCTCGTTATGTACTTTCTCATGATCCGTCCGCAGAAAAAGAAAATGCAGGAAGAGCAATCTCTCCTCTCAAAACTCACTCACGGAGATGAAGTTGTGACGAAGTCCGGTATCCTCGGAAAAATCACTGGAATCACGGAAAAAGTTGTGACGATCGAAGTGGAAAATGGCGCCAGAATGAAAGTTCTCAAATCCCACATTGGTGGATTGGCAGCGGCGATATTTGCTGAGCCAAAGAAGAAGTAATCCATGTTTGGACTGGGCTTCAGCGAACTCGTTGTTATTTTCATGATCGCACTGATCTTCATTGGTCCGAAGAAGTTACCTGAGCTCGCTAAGGGGCTCGGGAAAACTGTTCGTGATTTTCAGAATGCGGCCAAGGGTCTTACCGACCAGCTGCAGGATATGAATGATCAGGAATCGAAAACTCCGCCGAAAGTAGCTGACGCTACACAGAATCTGGAGATCGCACCTCCCGCCAGTCCTCTTGACGACAAAGACAAGCCACAAACTTAATCGGGTGGGGGAATTGCTTCGCAATTTTCCCATTCATCGATTAAAATTTTCCGATAGTTTCAGAACTCATTTCTCATAGATATTGGAGTACTCATGGCCAGAGGATGGTGGATACGTTTTAGTTTTTTGGCGTTTCTGGTGGCACTTGCCTTTGCCGGAACCGCGCCAACTTTTTTCAACATGAAAGAGGACAGCACTTTCCCGATGAAGAAAAAGATCAATCTTGGTCTCGATCTTCAGGGCGGATTGTACATGGTTCTCGGGATTGATTTTAACAAAGTCTACCGCGACGAAGTTTTAACTTATGCCCGCAAGGCCCAGCAGACCTTGAAGGCGGAAGGCATTGAGTCTACTCTCGGCATTCCGGAAACTTCTGATGCTAAAGATCCGAAGCACTCTCTTGTGATTACAAATTCACAGGATATGGAGAAGGCGCGCGCGAAAGTGAAGGAGCTTTACGGCTACCCACTGCGTATCACGAAGGAAGAAGGCAATACTTTAACTTACGGTCTTGGTCGCGAGTACCTCCGCGAAATCGAAAACACGGCACTGTCTAAATCCATCGAAGTTATCCGTAACCGCATTGATGAATTCGGTGTGACGGAACCGGAAATTCTTTCTCAGGGTACTGACCGCATCGTCGTTCAGCTCCCGGGTGTGAAAGATATCAACCGCGCTAAAGACCTTATTGGAAAAACGGCGAAGCTTGAATTTAAAATCGTCAATGACCAGGTGACAGGTGCTCAGATCACGGACTGGATGGCGAAAGTGAAAGCTGCCGGCATTGAGTTTAAAAAAGGTGAGCGCTTCTCGGATTACCTCAAGAAGGTAAATGATTTCCTCGCCAAAGACCTGCCTCCTGGTTCTGAAATCGCTTTTTCGAAAGAAACAAATAAGAATAACGAAATCATTCGGATGGATCCTTACGTCATTGACGCTGTTGCAGCACTGACGGGTGAAGAACTCCAGGAAGCTTTCGTACGCATCGATACCGAAAACAACAGTCCGTATGTGGCGCTCGAGTTCAAGCCCACGGGTGCAAAACTTTTCGAAGAGATCACCGGCAATAACATCAATAAGCTCATGGCGATCGTTCTGGACGGAAACGTTTACTCTGCTCCCCAAATCCGCGGAAAAATCGGCGGCGGTTCGGCTCAGATTACTCTTGGTCGTGGTGACTATGAATCCAACATGAGAGAGGCGAGAGATCTCGCCCTCGTTCTTCGTGCTGGTGCTCTTCCGGTAGAACTCGTGTTTGAAGAGCAGCGGGTTGTTGGTCCGTCACTCGGAGCAGATGCCATTGCAAAAGCTCAGATTGCGAGCATCATCGGCTCCCTTCTGGTTTTCGTTTTCATGATGGTCTACTACAAAATTTCTGGCCTCATCGCCTGTATCACGATCCTTATCAACGTTCTCTTTACACTCGGAATTTTGATTGCTCTTGATGCCACACTTTCCCTTCCAGGGATTGCCGGTATCGCACTCACAGTTGGTATGGCGGTGGATGGTAACATCATCATCTACGAGCGCATTCGCGAAGAAATAAGAGCGGGGCTCTCTCCTTTCGAGGCAGTGAGAACTGGGTTTGATCGTGCCTTCTGGACCATCCTCGATGCGAACTTAACCACCGCCCTTGCGGGAATATGCCTCTTGAACTTCGGAACTGGTCCGGTCCGCGGATTCGCCGTAACACTTCTGATTGGTATCACGACGACAGTTTATACCTCTTACTTCGTCAGTAAGGTTCTGTTTGAACTTTATGTCGGTAAGGGCAATCGCAAGACTCTGAGTATTTAATTTAAGGAAGAATGACTATGAATACAGCAACGAAAACTTATAAAGTACCAAACGTCGATTACGTCGGATTGTTTAAATTCTTCGGAGTCGCCTCTCTGGTACTGGTGCTCGGAACCATCGTTCTCTTCTTCACGAAGGGACTCAACTACGGCGTCGATTTCCGCGGGGGAGTTGAGGTTCAGGTGAAGTTTAAAGATAAGACCGATCTCGGTGAACTCCGTGATTATCTCATTTCAAAACAAGTTCCTGTGTCCCAGCTCCAGACGATCGGGGACGACGGGCAGAACGAATTTCTTCTGAAGCTCGACAGCGATGATAAAACTGATCTGAACGCTATTTCGACGAAAGTCGGAACTGCTCTGACAGAGAAATACGGCGCGGGTAATTACGACTTCCTGAAAAATGATATCGTGGGACCAAAAGCGGGAGCAGAGCTCCGGTCGTCGGCGTTCAAGGCGCTGATGTGGGCGATTCTCGCGATCATGATTTATCTCGCTCTTCGGTTTGATTACAAATTCGCTCCGGGTGCGATCGCTGCCCTGATTCACGATGTGACGTTGATCGTGGGTGCCTTCATTCTCACGCAGAAAGAATTCTCGCTCCAGATCGTCGCGGCCCTTCTCGCCATCATCGGTTACTCGGTTAACGATACCGTGGTGATTTATGACCGTGTTCGCGAAATCGAAGCGGCGAATCCAAACCTCAGCACAACCCAGATCATTAACCGCGCGATCAACGAGACTATGTCTCGTACGATCATCACTTCACTCACGGTTCTTGGTGTCTCTCTTGTAATGCTCATCTGGGGCGGATCTGTTATTCACGACTTCTTTTTTGCTATGACAATCGGGGTTGTTCTCGGTGTTTACTCAACGATCTACATCGCCATTCCGATGACTGTCGTTTATGAGAAAATGGCCTCTAAAAAGACTGCATGAAATTCATTCTTGTGATCATCCTGACACTCTGTCCGTTTCTGGGCCTGGCCCAGAACGAGGGGAGTGCCGGGGGCGATCATACGATCCAGGATGAAGCCGTGCTGGATGAGATGCAAAAGTCTCGTGAGATGCGTGCTGAATCCATCGGAAAAATCGAAGAGATCACGACCGCTTTTGATCCCATGGCCGAACTTAAAAAAATCGGTCACGTCGACATCACCCCCGGGACTCTCTTTGATGAGAAGGCGATTCCCATCCTCGAAAAAACTCTGAAAGAGGCCAAGCTTTCCAATATTCCGCCGGAAGTGATGAAAGAAAAAATTCTGGATGGGATGGAAGGTCATCCCTTGAAAGCATTTATTCTCAAACATCCCCGCCTGCTGGATTTCATGGTGGATGTGATGAGGGATGAAAAAGTTCTTCTCTCCGGACTCGGCATCTTCCGGAATAAGCCGCGACTTAAAATCTATCTCTATTTCTGGATTGGGATAATGTTTACTGCTTACTACATGAAGCGGTTATTCATTTCTAAGTATTGGTCAAAACCTGTGCGGATCTTTGCGGGAGTACTTTTTTCGATGACGATCTCGACCATTACACTTTCCACTTTCTGTCTGATCTTTGAACCTGAGATGAAACCCATCATCAGCATCATCAAAAAGCATCTTTAAAGCTTAGGAATACAGCCGATCTTCTTGTCATGCGGAGGGTATGTACCAATGGTCCCTGCCTGGTTTGAGCCCTGCTCAACTCCTGCGAGTTCCTTGGCACTTTTCACCCGGTATAGTTTCTGGGTGGAAGATTTTACGAATGGATAATCTTTATTGTAGGGATAGTAGAAGTACGTCGTCACGTTGGCGACCGTTTCATCAGTAGGCTTCGTCAGAACTCCGTTCTTCACATAGAACCAGACTGCTTTCAGATCGGTTTCACGAATCAGAATATAGTCGGCCTTCGTCGACACTTGTACGTTATTGATGTTCGTGATCGTCTCTGCGGCTTTCTCCGCAATGTAGAGACCTTCGGTATCGAGACCAAGGACATCACGGAATGCTTTATAAAGAGCATCGTTACTATTGTACTGAGTGGATGTGAGACAGAATGATCGATAGTTCGAGGATGATGTATCAATCCACGGGGCCATGTAGAAGCCCAGTGCGATTTGCTGGGTGGGCGCCGGAGCAGTGGTCGTATCACCTGGGTTGGTCACGACTAACTGAAGACCTTTGAACTCGTTAAAGAAACTTGAGTTCGCAGGTATGACCCGGCCGAAGTTCTTCGCTTTCTGAACAATCACATCGTTAATGTCACGGAAAGTATTTCCATTGTTATCAAAGAAGCGCGGATCAGATGTATCCCAAAAGTTAATGACCGAAGGAGTTGTTTCCAGACGTGGATAAGTCGCATCGTCTCTCACTCCATATTTCTGGATGTCATGACAGAAGGCTTCGCGGCTCAGACCCTGGAGTGCTTCCGGAGCATTGTTCGGAAGAAAATAGTAATGACGGCGATATCCGTAGGTATAGAAGTAATCAGTTGAACCTGTTGGCTGAGACTGCGTCTCGAAATTGCGCAGGATACAAGTGAACTGAGAAATCGGTGCAACCTTGAGTGTTCCCAGAAGATTCACATCAATCTGAGTAGAATCTTTAATGATCTGGGCCGTATCAGATTTCGCTGTTGATTCTTGTTCAAACAGAGTGATCAAGAAAGTTTTATCTTCCGGAAGGGACGAGATGTCGATCCTGACCGAATTTGAATTCGCCGAAAGTGTGACGTCGAGATTTCTCACGACACCGGCCTCATCTTTTGTTCCAAGCAGACACTTCGGATTTTTTGTTTCCCCTTCGAGCGGTTTCGAGCACCAGTTGGTGACGTTACCGAGAATCGGGTTAAGAGAGATGGCCTCAGTGACGGTAAAACTCGCGAAGAGCACGGCAGCTCCGGCCGTCGCTTTGTCGGCGCAGAAAGTTGTACAGTTACCAAACGTCACAGGCTTTCCGTCTTTACAGCCGCAAAGATTTTCCTGCTTGAAGCGGACCGCACCCGTCGGTCGAACCGGAATATCGGCGACGCAACTTTCTTTATCGGCAGTATCTTTTTCGATGTGCTGTCCGTCCGGACAAACCAGAGGAGGAGCTTCGATGAATTGATCGGGAGTAATAGTCGCGCGATTAGGAATCGTGTCCTGGCATGATATGAGAATGAGACTCACAATCATGAGAATCATCGTCCTTAATATTGAAACATTTCGAGAGTCCATATCCATAAACCTCGTGCCCGGCACTCAATGTCTTATCGAGTTCGCGGTTAATTACTTGATACTATATTAAGGCCACTCATGCCGTGCGTGGCGTTTTCCTTACAACCTCCCGAATTCCTGCAGCGTCTTTGTGAACCTCTTCCCCCAAGTGCCAACTATTGGACTTATTTGGCCGACTAAGTTACTCATTTTACATCCGCTTACCGCCCTAAAGTTTTTTGGTGCTGGAGCCGATAAGCTGCTAAAATCATATGTAACAGGAGACTGACATGACGAAAGCTGACCTCATCGCCGTGATTGAAAAGCAAGCAAACCTTCCTCATCATCAAGCAGAGAAAATTGTGAATATCTGTTTTGATAGTATGATTCAGGCGCTCTTCGATGATGAACGAATTGAGATTCGTGGTTTTGGTTCATTCGCTAACCGTAACTACAAGGCCTACGAAGGAAGAAATCCTAAGACTGGTAAAGTCGTGAAGGTAAGTCCTAAGAAAGTTCCTTTCTTTAAAGTTGGTAAAGAACTTAAAGAGATGGTGGATGCTGGAAAAGATAAATACGTCATCAGAGAAGCATAGTTTTTATTTAACGGGCCACCTTCGGGTGGCCTTTTTTTTGCGCGAACCTCCCACTTATAGCTTTTGTCTATCGCCCGATTGAAAATCTTGATTATCCTTCAGAGCGAATTGAATTTAAGCTCATTTCACACTAGATTTTTCTATTCCACTCTTTAAGGAGATTCTTATGAAACGAAACTTACCCCGGGTATTTCTCCTGGTGAG
>JBKJNQ010000160.1:0-4867 GCA_046593575.1 Bacteriovoracaceae bacterium | reverse complement strand
CTTGATCATCGGATCTTCGAGTTCAGGTCTCTGCGAGTGAATATTCATCTCAAGCTTAGAACCAAGTTTCAGAGCGAAGGTTCTAGCTGAGCGTTTTGCAATCTCTCCCTGTGCTTCAGCATTGAACGCCTTGATCATCTTGTTAGCTTCGGCAATTTTTCCGGCGGCCTGAAGTTCACGAACTTCCTGAGAGACACCGAACCACTTCGTGTACATCTCAACAATCGTTGGACCCTGGATCAGAACGTTGGCAGAAATTGTCTCACCGGTAAACTGGTTCGCAATCGATGGTCCCAATCCTCCGTACGGAGCTTTATTTTCTTCATCCCATTCGATGATGTTGTAACGAATATCCCCGGGAATCAGAAGCGCGTGACGGGGATCCGTTTTTTCAATGAACTCATAAGTCAGCGGTTGGTCACCGATAATTTCTTTGAACTTAGCATTCCAGTGATCAAGAGCTCCTGAGAAGTGCGGACGGAACTGAGCAGGTACGTTCTTGATGAAGTACTTAATCTTCTTTCCGTTATTCGTAATAGAGAAACGCTGAATTTTTGATTCTTTCGAACGTTCAGTCTGGAAGAAACCAACCCCTTCAACTGGGTTGCGTGAAGCAAACGCCGGGTTGAAGCTTGAAGAAAGTTTCATGTACCAGCGAACTGTGAACTCGGTGACTTTCGCCGTCGCGAGATCTTCAGGCTTCGTATCTTTCGGAACCATCTTCGTCTTGATATCAAATACGAGAGTGGAAAGATCGTAGTCCATTGTTGTGGTTGAACTTGATACGGCCTTGAGTCCGGTGAAGTCACCTTCCGGATCAAGCATCGAGATGAGATCGAGTCCCTGGCCTAAGGCCGAGAGATCAACCATTAAAAGACCTTTCTCTTCATCGAGGCCCACGATCGGCAGAGAGATAAGATTTCCCTGCTGTGATCTTTCTGAACAGCCAGAACCACAACCGATAAGAGAGAGTGCTGGAGATCCGTCTTCAAAGCGGCCAATCACTGTGCGAACGTGAAGGGGAGAAAGATCAGTCAGCTTGAGACCACCAAGCTCTTCGTTGCTTGCATCTGTCACTTTCGTGATAACAGCACCGAACACATTCTGCTCGCCCATGAGAGAAATCGGAAAACCCAGGAGGAGTGATTCTTCGCCCTGAGCTGTTTCAGCAGGAAGTGCCTCTGCTTTCTCACTTGTACCTGGAAGTTCGGCGAGCATTTTCTGAGCGCGAGCTGAAGAGATCGGAAGCATGCTGGTCTTCAGCGCCTTCTGATCTTTAAACGCCGATTCAGAAATAATCTGCATCGTATGATTACCGATCGAAATTTCTTCGTTGGTATCTTTAGCATTGGTGATGTTGGTTTTTTTCTTATGCGACTTACCCGCAAAGGCCGTGCTCACTGCCTTTACTGGATCTAAGCTTTCAATCTTCACGCAGGCGGTGGAGAGAACAGCTAAAGTGGCGACAGAAATTACAGAAGTGGTTAGTTTCTTCAAAGGACACGCTCCGGGCAATGTGTTTTGGGCATTGCGACAATACCAAGGTTTCGTATGAGTAGGGGTACTTGGGAAATTATTACAGAGGTATCCTTTAGGTCATAAAAACGAGTAATTTCTACAGGATAATATGTTTGCCAGAGACCATTGATAGATTAAGTAAGTGTTTTTACACCAAACAAAATCTTACATAGCTGGACGATTAAGGTCGGGTAAAGAAGAATTACTCCTTCAGCTTAAGGAGAAGTTATGAAATTTTTCGCTATTGTTCTTACCCTGGTCTCTGGAATGGCGCTTGCTTGCTCGGATGACGGCAAGACTGGTTTCCTTCCTGAGAACACTATGTCGATTCCGGTCGGAGCAAAGACTGCTTTCGGTGGATTATCGCAGGCCCAGTTTAATGGTGTGATTTCAAAAGTTACAAAAATTTACGCTCCGGTTGTCAGTAACATGGGTGGACGACTTGTCGTTGAACGCCTTTGGACTGACGGAACGGTGAATGCCTATGCAAAAAGAGATACGCCGAAGGTCTGGACTGTCCAGATGTTCGGTGGACTTGCCCGTCACTCGGCCATCACGGAAGATGGATTTGCACTCGTCCTTTGTCACGAACTCGGTCACCACATTGGTGGTGCTCCTAAGAAAAGATCTGTCATGAGTGCATGGTCATCTCCTGAAGGTCAGGCCGATTACTTCGCAACTCTCAAATGTCTTCGTCATGTTTTCCTGAACGACAACAACGCTCAGATCATCAAGACTCTCGCCGTTCCAGCGGATCTCGCGACTGCGTGTAACAAAGCTTTCTCAAAAGATGATGCCAATATCTGTATTCGTTCTGGTATGGCCGGTGCTTCTGTTGCGACTCTTTTTGCCTCTATGGGATCAGAGAAACTTTCAAGTTTCTCAACTCCGGATAGAACATCTGTGAGTTCAACATTTGAAGCTCATCCAGCGACTCAGTGTCGTCTGGATACTTTCTTTCAGGGATCTCTCTGTACGAAATCGTTCCATGAAGATGTTTCCCAGACTGATGAAGTCGTGGGGACATGTCATGGATCAACTAACTTCCGTGAAGGCCTTCGCCCACGTTGCTGGTTCAAGCCGAAAGCAAATTAATCATTTCATTATCTTCGTAACGTTTAAGCCCGGATTATTCCGGGCTTTTTTTTTCTAAAACCGTGAAGAACGGTCATTCAAATTTAAGTTAGCGTTCAGGCACAAAGAAAATCCCCACCATTACAATAAGAGCTTAACGAGGAGGCCTCTATGGTTTCACAAGTTCTGGATATCTTACTTACGTTTTCCGTTCTCTCATTCTGGTTTGTTTTTCCAGTGGGGATTTATTTCGCAGTGGAAGCACTTGAGAAAACTCCGAAGAGTTTCGTGAGTCTCGAACATCTATGAAAGTCTTTCTCATGATTTTCTTCTTTATCCTGTTTGGTTGCACCCATAAGACTCCTGAGCATGTTCCCAAGCAGGAATTGGTCCTCGCGAAAATGACGGGAGATGAAAAATATAAAATACTCCGGTCTTATCGATTCCTTCAGACACTTTCTTCTATGACCCCGGGGCGCATGCCCTTTCATGAAGGTTATCTTCCGGGTATTCCCCGTTTAGGGATTCCTTCGATTGAATTTGTGGGAGATGATCGCATCAGTCGCCATCCTTCGCGGGACGAGAAATCCTTGAAGCTGGGTTTTGTGAATCTCATTCGAGACTATGAGAAGACGCAGGTGTTCGGGAATTTTGAAGAGGCGACAGATGTCGATTCGATCATGGCGCCGGAGAAAAAAGAAGAATTCCGGAAAACTGCGCTCTCCAGAGAGCTGAAAGATCTCGATCTCTTTCTTGTCCTCGAGGGAAGCCAGGGAAGAGTGCAAAAATATGTCTGCGCTCAGTACCGCGAAAATGATGAGTTTAATTGTGTGGCGGCCAGACTCGAGACGATCTTAAAGCAGCTGGGTATAGCGGAAGAGTATGACAAGCTTCTGGCGACTCAGACTCTCACTTCAGCTCAGCTCGATACCCTCACGAGAGAAGTTCTCTCGAACATGAATGAATTGAAAATTCTATAATTCTTCGTAGAAGGCGAGATATCGTTTCATGACGTGTTTCGGATAATCTTTCGGGCGAACATTTCTCACGAGTGCATTCTTGACTGATTTTGCTCCCATGTTGTAGGCCGCTAAGTAGAGCTGGCCGTTTTTTTCAAATTTCGTCCTGAGCCAGGCCAGATAAGCTGTTCCTAAGCGAATGTTCTCAAGCGGACTTCTTAAAGATTTTTCTCCACGCCACTTCATGCCGATTCTTCCTGCCATCCATTCTCCAGTAGCGGGACGGATTTGCATGAGACCGATTTCTCCAACGGGGCCTATGGCGCGCGGATTGAAACTTGATTCGCCGGCAATGACCGCCATGACGAAATAAGGATCGAGTTCGTGTTTCTTGGCTTCTTCAATAATGGTTTCAGTAACTGCCCATGAAAGCGCTTTGAAACCTTTCGGGAGTTTTTTCTCAACTGTCTTCATGATGCTTTCTTCCACGTCGCCGCGGTCTTCGGCCTTGCCGACAACACTTTTATCGTAGCTTTTTCCCATAAGCTCGCGGGCGTGATCCACGCGCATCTGCTTAGGGACACTCGCCAGATTCCGGTAGGAAGCCAAGGCGGGAAATGTGGCAAAGGCCAGGGCCCATGCCAGAAGCTTCATCATAAATTCTCCTGATGCCCTTTATAGAGCAAGGAGAGTGCCAAAAGACAGGGGATAAACCCCTGAAAAGTCAGCCGTAATTAAGGAGAAATCATGACAGCGACCAGAACTTGGTCGACAGTTTTTTTTAGGGTAAGTTCAGGCCATTCAAGAGGTGCTTATGAAATCGTTAATCTTACTGAGTCTTTTATCGTTTTCTGCTCTGGCGGAAATTGAGCAATATCCGGAAAACCGCACCTACACTTCCAGAGATTCTGGCATGAGGCCGTATCTCGCGAAATCTCTCTACAACACTCATACATTCACGATGACCTTTGATGATGGCCCTGATGCCATCAATACGCCGAAGGTTCTCGATATCTTAAAAAAGCACGACATCAAGGCGACTTTCTTTGTTCTTACTTCGAAAGTCACGGAAGCCACTTTTCCGCTGATTAAGCGCATGCTTGATGAAGGGCATATCGTTGCTGATCACGGCCCTGCTCACGAAAATTCCAACACCCTCACGGAGGCGCAGTTCAAGAGTACGATCAGGGATTCTCTTCGTTCGATTGCAGCTCTTTACCAGCGCGCGGGTTATGAGTTCAGTAACATTTATTTCCGCTATCCCTACGGAGCTTACGGCGGACGCACTGACTACCATCACATGAATGCGCTTCAGG
>JBKJNQ010000073.1:0-4942 GCA_046593575.1 Bacteriovoracaceae bacterium | reverse complement strand
GCCACATACAAAATCGGTACTCGCGGATCACTTCTGGCAGTCACCCAGTCCACTCTCATGAAAAACGAACTCGAGCGCCTCTCCGGCGAGAGTTTTGAGCTTGTCCTGATTAAAACTCAGGGTGATGAAGTCACCGACAAGCCGCTCTGGCAGCTTGAGGGAAAAGATTTCTTCACCAAGGAATTGGATGATGCTCTCTTAAAGGGTGAAGTCGATCTGGTGATCCATTCCTATAAAGATCTGGGTTCTGTTCGTCCCGAAGGGATTAAGCTCGCGGCCGTGACGGAAAGAAAATTCGCGCACGACATTCTTCTTATTATGGAAGAAACCATTTCTAAACTTCCTAACTGGGATGGCGAATTCGTCGTGGGAACTTCTTCTCCCAGAAGAATTGCGAATCTCACAGCGAAGCTGGGAAATTACATCCCTCACCTACGCCAAAAAAATTCCACGATCCGTTGCGAGACCCTAAGAGGCAACGTCAACACCCGGATAAAAAAACTCCGTGAAGGCCAGTACCACGCCATTACTCTTGCCCTCGCGGGTCTGGAGAGACTTTCGCAGACTCATAAATCTGCTGAAGAGCTTGCCGGACTTCTGAAGAAGATGAATTACCTTATTCTTCCGCAGAGTACATTTCCTTCTGCTGCTTCTCAGGGATCTCTGGCCATTGAAACGAGAGAAAACCGTGAAGATGGCGGAAAGCTCTTCAAGATTATTTCCCAGCTCTCCCACGAAAGAACGGTGGAAGAAGTTATCCGCGAGAGAAAGGCCTTCAAAGATTTCGGCGGGGGCTGTCACCTCGCGGTCGGAATCCACGTTAAGAAAGTAGAAGACTATTTCCTCCATGTTCATGCCGGTGAAGTCGACGGTAAGAGGATCGAAAAGAAATGGCTCGAAGGAGTCACCATTCCAGCTCTCTCAAAGAAAAAATTATTCGTGGGACTTCCGAAAGGAACAAAACCCGGAATTGTTTACGACGAATTCCTGGAAAAGATTCCTGCTAAGAGAATGCTCGAACTTGAAAAGAAACACGTCTTCATCACTTCACGCTATACGCTTCCTTCACTTCAGAGCTCACTCGTGGGCCGTCCCGCGAGCCTTTGGGCCGCCGGTTCCAAAACTGCGGGGATTCTCACCGAAGCAGGATTCTGGATCAATGGCACGAGCGACAGTCTCGGCACTCAGGATCTTCTGGATCTGAGAAATTCTCAGGCACTGCGGATGATGAATCTGGATTTGAGAGATGATTGGTTAACCCTCTCTCATGATGACGGAAAAAATGATCTGGGAGCTGTCATTGGTTGCTACAAGCGTGTCGCAAAAAATATTGATCCGGCCTATGAAGCGGAACTGAAAGATGTCGGTGCCTGCTTCTGGTCGAGCTATCCCGAGTACCAGCATTTCGTGAAAGCATTTCCTTTTCTTAAAGAGACCCTGCATTTCTGCGGTCTCGGAAAAACATGGGATGAATTCCGCAAGGCCGGAGTCAAAGTCACCCCACTACCGGGCATGGAAGAATTTTACGCTCTCGCATAAGGACTTAGTATGAACTCAGAAGAACTCTTCAAAAAATCACTCAAATATGTCCCGGGCGGAGTTCACTCTCCGGTGCGCTCTTTTAAAGGTCTTCACACCACTCCCCGTTTTATTAACCGCGGGAAAGGTGCCTTCATCTGGGACGAAGACGGTAAAGATTATATCGATTTCTGCATGAGCTTTGGTCCTTTGATTCATGGCCATCAGGATCCGGATATCAAAGAGGCGATCATCAAGGCCCTCGATAACGGGTGGACGTTCGGAGCCTGTGAAAAATATTCTCTTGAGCTCGCTGAATATATCGTGGAAAGAATCAGCTTCATTGAGCAGATTCGCTTCACCAACTCCGGAACGGAAGCGGTGATGGCAGCTGTGAGACTCGCGCGCGGAATCACCGGGCGCTCAAAAATTATTAAATTCAATGGCTGCTATCACGGACACCTCGATGCCATGTTGATTAAAGCGGGCTCAGGTCTCGCTGGCACTGCTGAAGCATCCAGTAAAGGTGTCACGGCGATGCAGGCGGGGGATACTCTTGTCTGTGAGCTCGGTGATATCGAAGAAGTAAAAAGAGTTTTTGAGGACCATAAAGAACAAATCGCTGCGATCTTCATTGAGCCACTTCCGGCGAATAACGGTCTTCTCATTCAGGATGAACAATTCCTGAAAGATCTGCGGGAACTTTGCAACAAGCACTGCGCACTTCTGGTGTTCGATGAAGTGATTTCCGGTTTCCGAATCGGCTTCGGTGGAATGGCAGAAAAAACCGGGGTGACTCCGGATCTCGTGACCTATGGGAAAATTATCGGTGGCGGGATGCCAGTCGGCGCGGTCGCGGGACCAAAAAAATTCATGGAATTTCTCGCTCCCCTGGGTCCGGTTTATCAGGCCGGGACACTCTCAGGAAATCCGGTCGCTATGGCGGCAGGGCTCGTGAACTGCAAGAAACTCACACCGGAAGCTTACACCAGACTTGATCAGCAAACTGCGGCCGTCGTCACACTCATGAAAGACTGGATGAACAAAAGCGGCTTTGAAGATTTTGAAATTATCCGTTACGGCTCGCTTTTCTATCCGATCCCCTTCAAGGGGAAGTTGACAAAAATTACCCAGCTGCCTCTGAACATGAATGAGAGATTTAAAAAACTCTTTGAAGTATTCCTCAACAAGGGAATTTATCTCGCTCCGAATGGATACGAAGTCGGATTTGGAAGTCTCGCCCACGACGGAAAGGTCCAGGAAGAACTGAAACGGAGACTATGGACGTAATCAAGGCGCGCCGCTGGTTTTACGGCCTCACCCTGACGTGGATAGTGATGCTCCTGGGAATTGGTTCCTGGTGGCTCTTTCTTGTTTTTAAACTTCACTCAATGATTTCAGATAAACTTCCGCAGTTGGGATCTGAAGGTCGCTTCCTCAATATGATGAGATGGGAAGGGTCCTTCTTTTTCATCTTTCTCCTTCTTCTGGGAGTTTCTCTTTTTGTGATGTACCTGCGCGATCTCAGAAAATCGCAGGCGATGCAGGCCTTCTTCTCTTCTCTGTCTCACGAACTGAAAACTCCTCTAGCAAGCATGCGTCTTCAGGCCGAAGTGATCAAAGATCTGATTGAAGATGAAACGCATTCGCATGATCAATTAGCGGGACTCACGAAACGACTGATTGAAGATACCGACAAGCTTGAAAGTGAACTTGAGAAAAGCCTCCAGCTTTCCAGAATTGAGCAGGACGGAAATCTCACCCTGACTGCCGTCACTCTGGAAAAATATCTTCGTCGCCACCAGAAAAGACTGGAAGGAGTTCAGGTAGAGCTCTCACTTGGTGAAGGGGCGACGGAAGTCATGGCCGATGAGCTCGCACTCAACATGATTTTCAGAAATCTCATTGAAAATACTCAGAGACACAATCCGGGAACAAAAAAAGTATCCGTAACGTCACGGCTCGATGGTCTCCTGATTGAAGTGACCTATGATGATCACGGAAAAAAGTTCAAGGGTCCGGTCGAAAGACTTGGCGAGCTTTTCTATAAGTTTGAATCCTCCAAAGGTTCGGGCATAGGACTCTATCTGATTAAGAGTCTCATGAAGAAAATGCACGGCAGTCTCGTGGTCTCACACACTGATCACCTCATTTTCCAAATGTACTTTGAAGCACCACGGGGAGAAGGCCATGTCTGATCTCCAGCTTCTCTTAGTGGAAGATGAACCAAATTTAGGACAAACCCTTCGTGATTATCTTCGTGCTAAAAAATTTCAGGTGGAGCTTGCTCCCACTTGTGCCGAAGCGAGAGTTAAGTTTTCTGAATTCCATCCGGCAGTCGTGATCCTCGACATCGGCCTGCCCGATGGTTCAGGAATTGAATTAGCGCGGGAATTTCGAAAGGCGAGAAAGGACTGCGTTCTTCTCTTCTGTACCGCACTCAACGATCCGACTCTACGAGTGGAGGGCCTCGAGCTTGGGGCCGAAGACTACATCACAAAACCTTTCGAGTTAAAAGAGCTCACCCTTCGCCTTGATCGCATTTTAAAAACAAGATCCCGGATCATGGTTAACCAGGATGAGTACCGTTTTGGAAAACTCATCTTCTGGCCTCGCCGCTTTGAACTTCAGGACGGAGCGGGCCAGGTCTCTTCCCTTGGTCAGAAAGAATGCGCGATCCTCGAATTACTCATGGAAAAAAAGAATAACGTCGTTACTCGCGATGAAATGATCGAAGCGATCTGGGGACTCGACAGTTTCCCCACCAACCGCACGATTGATAATTACATCGTTCGCCTGCGCCGCTGGTCGGACTCTGACCCAGAGGCCGCTTTGAAAATCACGTCAGTCCGTGGAGTCGGTTACAAATTAGAATGGAAAGGAAACTAGAAATGAATATTTTTGAAAATCGCGGTACCACTCTCCCCGTTTGGTTCATGCGCCAGGCAGGTCGTTATCACTCTCACTATCAGGGAATTAAAAAGAATTCTGATTTCATGACGATGTGTAAGAATCCGGTTCTCGCAACCGAGATCACATTGGGACCGATTCAGGATTTTGGCTTCAATGCCGCCATTCTCTTTTCTGATCTTCTTTTTCCGTTAGAGCAACTCGGACTGGGAGTCTCTTATCATTCAGGTCCACCGACTCTCGAGTGGGATCTGGAAACTCCCGATGATGTGAAAAAGCTCAAAGTTTCAGTTCCCGGTGAGAAATTTTACGCCTTCCAGGGCGAGGCCTGTAAGCTTCTCAGGGAAAAACTGCCGAAAGACGTCACTCTCCTTGGTTTTGTAGGTGCACCCTTCACTCTTTATACTTATGCCGTTGAGGGCTCTCACGCCGGCAATCTTGTTTCCGCGAAAAAAGGACTTTACGACGGGCGCTGGGAGGCCTTCACGAGTCTCCTCATGCCGGAACTCTTAAA
>JBKJNQ010000224.1:0-13037 GCA_046593575.1 Bacteriovoracaceae bacterium | reverse complement strand
GGCTGCATTCTTCTTCAAGTTCGTGGCGTTTCTTATGGATCCACTTTTCGATGGGGTCGGAAGAAAAGTTCTGGAGATGGAATCCCTCGCTCCCCTTTTCACGAAACTTTATAATATGCCGCTCATCCCCTACACGCGTTTTAATAATTCGATCGTGATGGGTTCAGCCGTTATCACATTTACTCTCTCTCCCATCGTCTTCATTATCAGCCAACGCTTGATCGTTAAGTACCGTGTGACTGTCCTCGCCCGCTTCAAGACGACGAAAGTCTGGAAGGCCGTCGAAGCGACGAAGTTTTATCAGTGGTACTACAAATACGAACAATACAAGTGGAATTAAGCGGAGGACGTATGGCCGACACCAAAGAAATCAAACCAAAAAAGAAAAAAGGTCCGATCCGCTTCGAAGCGATCATTCCTGTACTCGTGATCTTTGTGATCACATTCATCTACTTCAGTTTTTATTTCGATCATCATCTCAAGAAACTCGTTGAGTACGTCGGAACTCAGGGCAATGGCGCTGAAGTCAATGTTGGCGGAATCCGCACCAGCTTCATCCGCGGAACATTTGATATGGATCGCCTGCAGGTAACAAATGGAGAAAAGCCAAACTTCAACTCGCTTGAAATTGGGAACGTGCATTTCGGATTTATCTGGGACGCCCTTCTGCGCGCGAAATTCGTGGTGGAAGAATCCAGCATCAACAGCATCATGCTCATGAGTAAGCGTAGTAGCCCCGGTCACGTTCTGCCTCCGAAACCCGCGAGTCCATCGAAGATGGAAGCTCTGGAGGCCCAGGTCGTGAATCAGATTAAAAACAAATACGGTGGAAACGTTCTCGGTGACGTGATCGCACTTCTCGAAGGCGGAGATCCGAAGGCACAGCTTGAAAAAATCCGTGGCGAACTAAAATCGGAAGCGCGGCTCAAGGCGATGGTTGCCGACGTAAACGCCAAAAAAACGTTCTGGGACGGGAAAGTGAAAGAACTTTCCGACACAACAAAGATCAAATCAGTTGAAACTCAGATCGCGGCCGTACGTGGCGAAAAGAACTTCCTGAAGCAAGCCGAAGGTGTAAAAAAACTCACTGATCTTCTGAAAGACGTTCAGAAACAGTACAAAGAGATTGAGAAATCTTCTAAGCAGCTTCAGACCGAAGTGAAGCTCGTATCCGCTTATCCGAAAGAAGTGGAAAGTCTCGTGAAGGAAGATATTACTTCCCTCAAAGGCCATTTCCAGATTCCCAAGATTGATTTCAAAGACATGGCGATGCACCTCTTCGCAGGTGAATTTGCCGGAAAGATTGCACAGGCGAGAAAATATCAGGCACTCGCGAAGCAGTACCTTCCAGAGAAAAAAGAAAAAGAAGAAGTCATTCCACCTAAGAGAAGTGAAGGGAAGAGCTATCAGTTCCCGGTCACAACCGGTTACCCGCTCTTTTGGCTTAAGAAAGCTGCGATCAGTTCGAAAGGAACGGCCGATTCTTATTCCGGAAATGTTTCGGGAACACTCACTGATGTCACAACTCATCCTAAGCAGATCATGAAGCCCGTGGTTCTAGATCTTCGCGGAGACTTCCCTGCTTCTCACATTAACGGTGTCAAAGCGGTTCTCACGGCGGACTTCACTCATGATATCGGAAAGCAGTCTGCTCTCATTCAGGTGAACTCGTTCCAGGTTCCTGAGAAGATGTTCGTGAACGATAAAAACATGAAGTTTGGATTTCTTAAGGCCAATGGCTCAAGCACCATCACAGCTTCGCTTCAGGGCGAGAATGTGAACATGAGCTGGATCAGTGCCATGACGAAGCCCGAGTTTCTGATTGAGACGAAAAACAAACTCGCTCACGAGATCCTTACGAATGTCGTGAACGGCATTCCAGTCATTAATCTTAATGGTACGGCTTCGGGAACATTCGCGAATCTGAACATGGATATAAAATCCAATCTTGGTGATGAACTCGCTCAAGGCTTCAGCCGCGAAATTGGTCTCAAGATCAAACAGGCGCAGGATAAGCTCACGGCCATGGTCGATGAAAAAATCAACAAACCAAAAGCAGACCTCATGGCCGCCATCAGCGGAAACAATGGGAACATGAAGAACCTCGGTAACCTCGAGGAACTTTACAAGAATAATCAGGGCAAGATCGAAGCAGAAATCGCGAAGCTCAAGTCGGGTGGTGGAGATGATCTCAAGTCAAAAGGCAAAGCGCTCTTTAAGAAAATAAAGTTCTGATGAATTTTGATAACACCCAGTTCGAAGATTTCATCTCCGGACTGGGTCTCTCCTCAACTCCTGTACCCCATGACAAGATTGTCCGCCTCTATCAGGGTGAAACCGACGTGGTCACTATGGGAGGAGACATTCTTGAACTTAAGAATGGCGAAATTAACAAGGCCATTTTGATATCCGGATCTCCCAAGCTGAGCATGATGGAGCTTGAAGCACTCATGACAGTCTCTGAAAAGATTAAGACCGCAAAATTTCCTGCTCTCGACATGAGCTTCAGCTTCACTCGTGGAAAGCTCGTAGGCGCCAGGGCAGAACTCCTGAAAGGTCCCCCGCCCAAGTCAGCCAAGAAAACCGATAAGCTCACCGGTCTTCCCGCTTCTTCCGGCAAGGCCAGTGGCATTTGTGCCGTGGAACCAGATCAAAAAGAAATTCTCACGGGAAAAATTCTCGTCCTGAAAAGCAGTAAAAATCTTATTGGTTATATAAAGAATAAACCTGCTGGGATTATTCTCGAAGAAGGAAGTCTTCTCAGTCACGCCGCCATTCTTTCACGGGAAGCTAAAATTCCATCGATCGTAAAAGTCCAGGGTGCCACGACCAAGCTCAAGACCGGAGACGAGGTGACGATCGACGCCACCCTCGGAAAGATCAGTATTCGTACGCCTCGCTCATCCCCGTAATCATATCTGATCCATCCATGCTGATGGGATAGAGCCAGCTGATCTCAAGTGAAGAGAACATTTCTTTGTGATCTCTCAACCATTCCGCATTCACACCACTTTTGCGTAAAGTTTTCTGGGCGAATCCTGGAATTTTCAAAGCACCCGGAATGAGAGCACCCTGGTGAAAGCCAAAGCGGCTATATTTACTCGCGATGCGATCATCACCAAGCATGAACATATTCAGGCAAGCCGAAGCACAATAGGCCGAAGGGGGAATGATGGTTTGGATCCTGCATTCTGAATTTGAAGAATCACAATTTCTTTTCATCGAATTCAGCAGGCGCTTGATGGCATCGAGATATCCACCTCCGCTGTATAATACAAATTTGATGGGAATATCTTTCTGGATAATTGCGGCGACATGCTTAAAGCCACTCAGATCTTCCACGATCCCACTCAGAATTTCTCCATGAAGACGCACGGTTTGCAGATTCTCCTCAAGCTTGTAAGAGATTGAATAATTCTTCCCTGTAAAGCGAAAATCTTTTTCAGCTTCCTGAGCATGGGCAAAAGTGATGAACGTAACCAACAGAATTAAAAATTTCATCTTGTACCTTTAGAATTTGCACTCAAATTTTTCGCTACCAAAAATAACCAGAATGCCTGAGCCTTTTCTGGTGAACTTCGCCGAACGAATATGTTTAAGATCCGCCGAGATACTCAGTTCGAGAGTATCGCGAGTAAAGTTGGATTTTGCCTTGTGATCGTGGGTGAGGATTCCGTTTTTATACGTAATCATGATCTCTTCACCGAATGGATTGATGATCTTCTTCTTAAGTCCATCCTGAAGAGGAAGTTTTACTTTATCGTTCGGAAGTTCGATGTCCCAGCTAGAGATTGAGTTCTGGATAGCGATCAGTTTATTCACCTTGAGAACCAGAGCATCTCTCTCCTGGCGAACCTCAAAGTTACATTCATCACTGGTAACTTCGATCTCAGTGGCGCGAACTTCGAGTCCAAGAAACATGAGCGCCAGTAATAAAAGCGATTTCATAAAATCTCCTATACGGATACGACGGTATTTTTTGATACACGCCTCAAGAATATAGGAAACTGACTCGAGCTTCTGCTCTTCAGACCAAATTACAATGACTGTCTAAAAAATTGACAAAAAAAAGGCCCCTTCCGGGGCCTCTTTTTTAGTAATTACAGAGTTTTCTTAAAGCTTCGACCACATCACTGGTCTGCGGAAGAATGAGCTCCTCCAGATCCGGATTATAGGCCACGTGAACATCTTTCGATGCCACCCGCATGATCGGAGCATCGAGGGCTTCGAAGCATTCCTCATTCACGCGGGCCGCGATCTCACCGGCATAACCGGAAGTCTTGTGCTCTTCGTGACAGATAAGGAGGCGATGAGTTTTCTTGAGAGATTTTTTCACAGCTTCAAAATCGAAGGGAGAAATCGTTCTCGCGTCCAGGATCTCGATTGAGAAACCTTCGGCTTCCAGAACTTTCGATGCTTCCACAGATTTCTGAACGAGGGCACCCCAGCACACGATCGTGGCATTCTTCCCTTCTTTCACCACGCGCGCTTTCCCAAATGGGATCATGTAATCCTCTCCCGGATCAGCGGTACGATTGTACCCCTGATAGTAGAGATGTTTATGCTCAAGGAAAATAACCGGATCGTCACAACGAATGGCCGTTCTTAAAAGTCCGATCGCGTCCAGAGCGTTCGAAGGATAAACCACCCGGATACCTGGAGTGTGAGTAAAAAGTGATTCGCCAGACTGAGAGTGGTAAATTGCTCCTCCACGAAGATATCCCCCGATCGGAACCCGCACGACCATCGGACACTTGAAATCGCCGCCTGAACGATAACGGGTAGTCCCCATTTCGTTTTTTAACTGCATGTAGGCGGTCCAGATGTAATCGAAGAACTGAATCTCAACCACGGGCTTAAGTCCCCGCATCGCCATACCGATGGCTCTTCCGATGATGTTGGCTTCCGCCAGAGGTGAGTTGAAAACCTGGCCTGGTTTAGCGGCTTTCTGAACTCCGTGAGTAACCTTGAACACTCCGCCCTTTCCTTTCAGATCAGGGTTTTCGTATTTCTCCACTTCGGTGAAGTCAGCGACGTCTTCGCCGAAAACCATCATGAGTGGGTTCTTTTTAATTTCTGATTTCAGGGTCATGTTGATAGCTGACGCCAGAGGCACATCATCTTTCCCGCTGAACTTCGCTTCAGTTTCAAACTTTGAAGACGATGGATCAACATCCGGCGAATAAAGATGATCCATATAGGTATCTTTGGCGGGCCATGCTGTTTCAAGCGCGCGGCCCATCGCCTCACGTACTTCTTTAGCAGCTTCATCATGAGCAAACTTCGTTTCGTCGGAAGTCATGAGGCCCGTTGCATTCAAAAAGCGCGGAAAGGAATTGAAAACATCACGGTAAGACTCATCAGCGAGATCTTCTTTCGTGCGATAGAAACCATGATCATCTGAAAGAGAATGAGAATAAGGACGTGTGACAGTCGCGTGAACGAGTGCCGGGCCATGACCAGCGCGGAGATATTTTTCTGCTTCCACCATGGTGTCGTAAGACTCAATCGGGCAGTTACCGTCACAGTTAAAGATCTTGAGTCCAGGGAAATTCGCCAGAGCAACAGAGATCGATGCACCCGGAGTCTGAACTCTTACCGGAACAGAAATCGCGTAACCGTTATCTTCCACCATGAAAAGAACTGGGTATTTATTCACACATGCCGTAGTGAGACCTTCCCAGAATTCACCTTGAGAAGTTGTTCCGTCACCGCAAGAAACGTAAACGATTTCTTGTTCGTGATAAACCGGAGAATCTTTCAGCTTCATTTTTTTGAGATGTAATCCGGCTTCCGCCACACCGACTGCCTGGAGGAACTGAGTTCCTGTGCATGATGATTTAGAGACGATATTGAGTTTTACATTTCCCCAGTGCGCAGGCATCTGACGACCGTGAGAAGCAGTGTCTCCCGTGTTTCCGTTGGCCTGACAAAGCATTTCGTAAGGAGTCACACCAAGACCGAGGCAAAGAGCACGGTCACGGTAGTAAGGAATAAAATAATCGTGCTTCGGCTTCAGAACTTTTGCTGTCGCTGAAAGAATTCCTTCATGGCCCGCGCCCGAGATCTGAAAGAAAGCCTTGTTCTGCTTCTTCATGGAGATTTCAGCATCATCCGTTTTTCGTGATAGGAAAATATTGTGAAGGAACCACTTGAGGTCGGCCTTCGAGAGTTTGTGTTTCTTGATGAGATCGAGCTTCTTGTCGTAAGCAGGATTGCGTTTGGAATTCACTTCAGTGGCCTCTGTTTCAGGGGTATTGATGCGCATGGCTATTCCTTGGAAAGTTCGTCTCATCTTACTTCGTAGAGACGAAAAAATCCAGCGGACTACTTGTGGATGTGTTGGTAACGAAAGAGATTCTTGAAATACACGCCCTGAGAACGGACGGAGGTATAGAAAAGGTGATTCCCCTCGGGATATTTAAGCGTAACCTGCCAGTTTCCGTTGCCCATGTGCTCCACTTTTTCGATCTGTACCTCGGCGTCCGGGATGAATTCCGGTGCTTCCGGCGTTTCCACCAGCTGGCCCTTATCATCTTTCAAGAGAAGCTGAATCTTCACCCGGCTTTTTGTTTTCCGGAGAATTTTCATGGTGGTGTGTGAAGCATGAGGGAGGCGAAGTCCAGTGCGGAAACTTTCACGAAGCTTAAAATTTGCGACATAAAAATCGAGGTTCTTTTCCTTACGATTTTTATTCGTTTCATGAATGAGGTAGTATCTCCCTCTTAAAACGCGCTTAACTTTTATTGAGAGTTTCTTTTTTCCCTCGCGAATTTCAAATTCATGATCATCGCGATCGATGTATTTTGAGGATTCATCTTTCAATTCAACGTAATAATAATGACGAATGATTTCCCCTTCAAATTGCGGAGGAAACATTTTCACCGTACTTTTCTTGGTATCAAAATCGCCGAATTGAATGAGCTCTGCCTCAGAAGCAGGTGCCCGCGCCACATCTTCATGTGCGCAGGAAAACAGGAAAAATAGGCCCAATAAAAGACACCAATTCATTCCTGACCGTATCGGACAAGAAAGTATTAATCTTTATCTAAAGATTTGTAAGGTGATGAAAAAAGGGGGATTTCTCCCCCTTTTGAACGATTATTTAGCAGCTTGGATCGCCTCAAAGGCATCAACGATCGATCCAGATAATGAAAGGTTTCCGAAGAGTACCGGTAGATTGGTGCCCGGAGTATTCACTTTCAGTTGTGGGTAACGGCGGGAAGTATCGTGAAGAAGTGCCTTTAAGCTTTCCGCATCGAGACCTGGATTATGAGACAGAACCAGAGCGGCCACGCCGACCGTTGTGGGTGTTGCCATCGAAGTACCAGAAGCAAGCTGGTAGGTGTTGTTCGGAGTTGTAGAAAGGATATCTACACCTGGAGCACAGAAATCAACTGTCTTCTTACCGTAGTTCGTGAATCCCGCCGGAAGAGTCGCACCTTTCTTATAAGAAGTGGCACAGATCTCAAGCCAGTTATTTGCTTCAGTTCCGTCAGCTCGTGAAATTTTTGTTGGGAAGCTTGCGAGGATATCATTGTTCTTTGAATCGTTACCAGCAGCGTGGACCAGGAGCACACCTTTTGATTCAGCATATTTTACTGCTTCATCAACGACACGCTTATAAGGCGAGTAAGCTTTACCAAAACTCATATTAATAATGCGGGCACCATTATCAACAGCGTAACGGATTCCGTTTGCGACATCTTTATCGCGCTCATCACCATTAGGAACAACTCTGATCGCCATGATCTTCACACGGGTCGCAACACCCTTGATGCCAATTGAGTTATCACGGTTGGCCGCAATTGATCCGGAAACGTGGGTTCCGTGGAAAGCATCAGCACCGATCACATCGTTGTTTCCGTAGATTCTTTCGTTCATATCATTCTGGTTATCACCAACGATTGAGCGTGGATTAAAACTTTCGTTGTACATGAAATCGAGACGATCCTGATAGGCCTTAAGGACTCGATTGATCCGGGCAAGACCTAGATTTTTAGAAAGCAGCGCCAGCATTTCTTTCTGGGCATCAAGCACGGCCGGGTCATCTGAAACCACCGCTCTCACGGCTTCAATCGTAATTTCTTTTACACCCGCTGCAAGAAGAACCGCTTCCTGCTTCTTGTAATTCTGGAGATGACTTGTGTACGTCATCACAACAGTCTTTGCCTGTTCAATAGCGTCGCCCACTTCTTTCGAAAGTTTTGCGAGGTAAGCGGCCTGTGCCGGAGAGAGTTCTTCGCCGAGCTCTTCGACTTTTATTTTTAAATTTTTCATGCGAACGAGTTCGCGGGTTACTTCGAGTGAATCTCCAGCTATCTGATGCTCTGGAGCACCTTTGATGAGGCGAATCCCATTCGCGAGAGTTTCATCTTTTACGATTGTCGCCATACCTTTGGCGCCACCGATGAAGCTCCAGCCGAAAACGTCATCGATGTAACCGTTGTTATCATCATCGATTCCGTTGTTAGCAATTTCATCATCATTGATCCAGATTTTCCCCTGAAGGTCTTCGTGGTTAACATCCACTCCAGAATCCACTACCGCTACGATAATTTCCCCAGCGAGTGGAACGCCGAAAGCTGCATACGCTTCTTCCGTCCGCACACCCTCAGCTCCATCATCCGGAGAAAGGTTAAACCAGTTGGCCGGAGTGCCTTCAAACATCTTGTCCATGAGAGTGCCCTTGGCATTCTTCAGAACGTAGCGAGGAGAATTATCTTTTGCCGAAGCAATGATCTGATCTTCTAGCGGGATCATCTGAACGCGCGCGAAGGCAGTGGAAAAAGTTAACGGAAGAGCGAAGGCCAGAATGGCTTTACGTGACAACATGGAGATCCTTCCTTTGTTGGGGCAATTGCCTTGTTTATAGGAAGAATCCGGAAGGAGCACAAGGAGGATTAAAATAATGTATGAAAATAACTCCTCTGTGGTGCCAAAAAAGGACCACAGAGGGAGCTGGAAATCAGGAACTTAAGTGAGCGATCTCAATCCCGATCTTGATGGGTCTCTCGGTCGTGAGTCCTTCCTTCGTCAAGAGCTCGAGAATTTCAGAAGGGCGAATGCTCACACCTTTAAAGACTGAGGCGGTGAGAAAGATTCCCTGAGAGCGGCACGGTGAAACTTCATCAATCACTTCGAGAAGATTTTCCGAGAGATCGAGCTTTCCAAAATTCATTTTGAGGAGCATCGGTTTCACATCTTTTTCAAGGAAGCTCTCGTCTTTTTTCGAATACGACTGGATGAGAATTTTTTCGGCCTTACCTAGTTTATCGACCACCGGTTGAGCGTCTCCCTCTTTGATCGGAATGAAGTAAGTAAAAGACGTCGCGGCTTCCTGGATAGATGGAGTCTTGGAATTAATAACCGTGATTTCCTTGAAGAAAATCCCTGGTTCCGAATGATCCTGAAGAGATTTTAAGATGTGCCCAAAATCATTCCATTCAACCGGAACGCGGACATCAAAGTATTCAGTGAGTGAACTGATTCCTAGTGTGAGAGCAGGCCCGAAGGAAAGAAGAGGTCTCAGCTTATAGCCTTCTGAGTGAAGCGTTTCCATGTTGGCGCGCTTAAAGATCCTCATCATCACTTTCTGGAGATCAAGGTGGGAAATGAAAGTGATCGGTCCGAGTTTCGAGAACTCAATTCTATACTTAAAGCCCACACTCGTTCTTTTCTCGCGGAGTTCAGCAATATCCTTTTTCAGGATTTCTGGTGCTACGTACGGCTCATCTTTAATCGATTTCATTCCTGTCAAAAAATCCCTGCGTTCAGCAACCATACCTTTCAAGTCACAAACAACTCCGCAGTGATAGCAAACGAGTTTTTTCTTATCGATGTCAAAAGTCTTCTCAAGGGTTTCGAGATTCGAATGGTGAACGACCATGCCCGCAACTTTTCCACACGGAGGTGAAAGGCGATTCTTAACCGCTTTTTTCCACTCAATTTCAAGAAAGCGGTCAGTGAGTCCAACATCAATGTGATCCCAGGCGAGCTTCCCGTCCATAGGGATTGTTCCGAGGAAGATTTGAGTATCAATGCCGGAATCTTCCACGCACTTTACCCAAAGATCATATTTAAAAGTTTCGTCCCATCCATCAAAGCGCGCACCCTGGCTCCAGGCCGAGTAAATGATGTTGGCGACTCTTCGGTCACCACGGGCAACGATTCCCTCTAGGTGGGAAATTTTCGAGTAATGCTTACGGAAGTTGAGCTTAAATTTCTCAGCGTAGTCTTTCAGGAGATTCTGTTTTCTCTCAATCTCCGGCTGCGTGATCATCGACGCCCACTGAAATGGTGTGTGCGGCTTTGGAACGAATGATGATACCGAGACATTGAGAGTGGGATTTCTCACTCCACAATGGGCCGCTTTTATACGCGCCTTGTTAGCTGTCTCCATGATGGCAACAACATCTTCATCTTCTTCAGTCGGAAGACCGATCATGAAGTAGAGCTTCATCTTGGTCCAGCCGCGGGAGAATACACTCTCCGCAGTTTTTAAAAGATCTTCTTCAGTGATGTTTTTATTAATCACGTCTCTCATTCGCTGAGATCCGGCTTCCGGAGCAAAGGTAAGAGAAGAATTTTTTACTTCGGCGAGTTTATCAAGAATTCTTTCATCGAGACCGTAGGCCCGCAGGGAAGAAATTCCCAGCGTCGCGTTTTCCGCAGCGAGCTTATCCAGAAGCTCGATCACTAGCGGAGTGACGGCCGAGTAATCTGCCGTTGATAAACAAGTGAGAGAGGCTTCATCGAAGCCACCGTTCTTCAAACCATCCATCATCATCTGCACGACGTTCTCAGGATTTCTCTCGCGCACCGGACGATAAATCATTCCGGCCTGGCAGAAACGACAGCCTTCAGTGCATCCGCGAGCAAGCTCAACCGAGAATCGATCAAAGATCGCAGTCATGTGAGGAATAGGAGATTTGGTCGGAAACGGATAATTAACGAGGTTATCCACAAAGAAACGCTGAACGCGATCTGGAATAACTCCCGCAAATTCAGGTTTAGGTCCGGAGACCACTTCCATCTGAGTCATCGGATCAAGCTCGGTATCGTAAAACTTGGGAACGTAAATCCCCTTCCATTTCGCGAGTTCAAAAAGAATCTCATCACGCTTCATGCCGCGCGCACGGGCCTCACCGATGAAGTGAGTAATCTGTGAGAAGAGTTTTTCTCCGTCACCGATAACAACAAAGTCCATAAAAGGAGCGAGTGGTTCGGGGTGAGTCGCACACGGTCCGCCGCAAATCACGAAGGGTTCATTTTCCGTTCTATCCTTGGTCCAGATCGAAATACCTCCCATGTCGAGCATGTTGAGGATATTTGAATAACTCATCTCGTACTGGAGAGAAAATCCGACGATATGGAAGTCTTTCAGTGGCTTAAAATTTTCCAGAGTTACGAGCGGAAGATTGCGCGCCCGAATTTCTTTTTCCATATCGACCCAAGGAGCGAAGCAACGTTCTGCCAGCATTCCCGGATGTTGATTGATTTCATCGTAGAGGATTTTCATCCCAAGATGACTCATGCCGATTTCATACGTATCTGGAAAACACAGCGCCACACGGGCGATACTTTCCTCCCAGTTCTTTCTGGTCACAAAGTGTTCGCCACCAATATAGCGGGCAGGCTTTTCAACAGATTCAAGAAATGAGGCGTAGGGATTGCGCGAGGCCATCTGAACTCCAACGGTGTTTGTTTCTCTCTATGTGAGAGGAAGGATTTGAACCTTCAAAGGTGTGCTTTTAAATAGCAGGATTAGTGGTTAAAAACCAGAGGAAAGAGAGAGAACCCAGCGACGATCTTCTTCCTTGCGGAATCCGGACAATGACCTATCAACGGCATAGGTCGTGAGATCGAAGATAAATACCCGCGAGCGAACGCCGATACCTCCCGAACCCCAGCCATCGCCCCAGCCACCGCGGAGGAAAATTCTCCGGTTAATATCAAGTTCAGCACCGCCAGCGATACGTCGTTTCACATCTGTATCATAGGCATTGTTGGCATCTTTCAGATTCGCCTCAAGATGAAGACGCATCATTTTTCCGATCTGCGGAGTGATAGAAAAACCAACATCGATCGTTTGTCTGATCTGATCCGGCTGACCAGTTGATGTCGAGCCTTCAAAATCATTATTGGTGGCGTTTCTCAGAACCGCAGAAAATGTCGGGAGGAGTGCGACTGGAAAAGTTAAGCGCGCACCACCGGTGATTTGCAAACTTCTCCCTGATCTATAATCGGAGCTCTGGACCTGGGCAGAGCCATTGGGAGCAACTGACTTGTAGAGATCCCGGCGAAAGAGATAAACACCGGTGGCACCGATTTTAAAAACACCGCCGAACAAAGAGGCGTTCAACGCAAAGACCGGTCCGTGATCGCGGCGTTCAGCAATCTCAAAATTATTGGCGACATCATTGTTAATGATCGCGCGGTTTCGCTGGGAAAACATATATCCCATCGTGAGACCACGAAGAGTTAAATTGGGAAAGGCCTGGATTCTCGAACTAGCAAGCTTCCCCTGATCTTTAGCGAGCACCGTTCTCATATTTTGCGGATCGAAAGTATCTTTGTAATTTCCCGGGATATCAGAAGCCGGCCCTTGGCTGATAATGTTCAAAAGTTTGTTACTGGCTTCCATTTGAACGTTGGCGAGATGAAACTGAGGCTTTCTTACTGTTCCGAGTCCTGCCGGATTATAAAATGCTGACCACGCATCATCGACTTTGTTGATGTAAGCATTTCCCATCGCGAGTGCTCGCGCGGAAGTGACGAATTCTGGAAACGCGTGATCTTCGAAATCAAGTTTCGACCAGGCCATCGTTGAGATGGTTAACAGAAATATAAAAATTAAGAGTTTAACCCTCATGAAGACACAATCTCCCACACTCTATTTTAGAACATATAGGGAATGGCCCATAGAAGGGCAAAAGGGTTCTACCAGGAAACTCCGAGACTCAAGCCGGTGATAAAATTGGTGTAGGCCTTGGTCTTTTGGGTGTTGATAGATTGATAAGTGAACTCAAGTTTTA